>DAIDHI010000047.1 GCA_027452025.1 Elusimicrobiota bacterium
GCCGCCGCGCCGGCCAAAGCGTCGGCCGCCGCCCAAGCGCAAGGGGCGGTCCCGTCGCCCGAGCGGGCGGCCCCCGCTCTCGGCGCCGCTTTCGACGGCTCCGCCCCGGCGGGCTCCTCCGCGGCTCAAGACGGCTTGGCCGAGGACGCCGAGGCGCTGTTTGTCCGGGCGCATCCGCGGTCGCAAGCGCCCGAGCTGGGGAGGATGATCGCCCAGGACTTCGCCTCCTTCGCCAAGGGCCTCGTCATCCAGAACGTCTTCTCGCAGACCCGCCCGGGCGAGCGCGACTACGACCACATCGTCCCGCGCTTCGTGCCCGGGCGAGCCGCGTTCATCCAGGCCGCCTCCGAGATCCTCGATTTCGCCGATCGCGCGCCCCAGGACCCCGCCGCGCGCAAATTCGTGGACCTGCTCGCCAAAAGCGCCGCCGACGAGACGTTCATGGATTATTTCGCCGTGCGCGATCGCGGACAGCGGCTGCCCGCCAACCCGCTCGGCAAGGGAGAATATTGGGACCTCGCCGCCGGACCCAACGGCGCGCACCTGATGATGGCTCCCCGCGACCCGGCGACGGCCTACAAGTTCATCGATTACTCCCCGTTCGTGATCTCTTACTTGTCGGCCATGAAGGCGCACCTGGCCCGCGCCGGCCAGCCGGTCGGCAATGTCGAGATCGTCCGCGCCGACGTTAATAAGCTCGCGCGTCCCCCGACGCCCTTGTCGGTCATCCGTGCCAAGAACGTCTGGACGTACGTGCCCGGCGTGGCGCCGCGTCTGGAGGCGATGGCGCAGTGGCTGGCGCCCGGCGGCGCCCTCATCCTGCAGACCGACGGCGGCAACGTCGCGCAGGGCTACGGTCTCGTCGAGCAGCTCGGGCCCATGATCGACAGGCTCATCGCCTCCGGCTGGTCGCTGCGCTTCAGGCCGGACGATCAGGACGGCGCCTTCGATACGCTGACGTTGCGCAAGCCCGCGGGAGGGCCGGCCGATCCGGCCTCCATCGCCCAGTGGCGGGCGTACAAGACCTACCTGCGCGAGGCAAACGGGCGCGTCCGCAGCCGCTTCGGGCGCTAGGCGGCTGGCGGACACGTTGCGACATTGCGACCCTCGATTGACGTATTTGTATCAAAAGTGTTAGGTTCTGTCTGACTCAATCTATTGCAAGGGGGCAGACATGGGCATCAATGGCTGGCAGTTCTTCTTCCGCTGGCTTCACGTCTTCGCCGGAATCATCTGGATCGGGCATCTCTACTTCTTCAACTTCGTCAACGTCCCCCTGCAGGCGTCCCTCGACGACGCCGCCAAGAAGGCGGCCAACCCCAAGCTCCTTCCGCGCGCGCTGTGGTGGTTCCGGTGGGGCGCGATGGTGACTTTCCTCAGCGGCATCGCTCTCTACGTCCTGATTTATATGTATACGGGCAGCGGCTTCGCCGCCCAGGGCCTGCGCCAGCCGAGCTGGTGGATCATGATGGGCATGACCTGCGGCGTCATCATGTGGTTCAACGTCTGGTTCATCATCTGGCCGATCAATAAGAGGATCCTGCGCGGGCAGATGCCGGCCGAGCTTCTCGCGGGCAAGCGCAAGACGGCGGGCTTGGCCTCGCGCGTCAACACCTATCTCTCGGGCCCGCTGCTCTTCGGCATGCTCGGCGCCAACCACGGCGTCGCGCAGGGGCCCAAGAACCTGGTCATCGCAATGGCCGTCGGCTTTGCCGCGATCTGGGTCGCCATCTTCCACTCGTACAAGGTCGGTCAGACCGCCTAAGGAGAGTTTCATGTCCGAACCCAAGATCTGTCAGAAGGCGCCCTACGTCGTGGACGAGCAGCCGGGCCGCAAGGCCTGGTGCGCCTGCGGCCATTCGGCCAAGCAGCCCTACTGCGACGGCGCCCATGCCCGGGAAAACACCGGCATGGGGCCCATGATCGTGGAAGTGACCGAGGGCAAGAAGATCGCCTGGTGCGGCTGCAAGCACAGCAAGAACAAGCCGTACTGCGACGGCTCTCACCGCAGTCTGCCCTAAGTCGTCTTCAGTTCCAGCGCCGCAAGCCATCGAGTTGGCCGAGCGCTTGGCGCAGGTCGACGCCAATGCCGGCTGCCCGGGCCATCGCGCGTTTCCCGACGACGAGGAGCGCGAAGCCGTCAGGGTCAGCGCCTTCGCTGTGACCGGGCCGCAAGACAAGGCCTGCGGCCGGACGAAAGAGTGCGCGGGGAGGGTCTCGGCGCGCTTTAAATGCCGCTAGGCTTCCTTTCGGATCAGCTTGAGGAACTCCTCGCGGGTGCGCTGATCCTTATGGAAGGCGCCGAGCATCGAGCTGGTCACGGTGGGCGACAGCAGGCTCTCCGCGCCTCTCATCTCCATGCACAGGTGCCGGGCCTCGACGACGACGGCCACGCCGACCGGGGAAAGCTTGCGCTGCAGCATCTCGGCGACCTGGTTGGTCATGCGCTCCTGGACCTGCAGGCGCCTGGCGAAGACGTCGACGAGCTTGGGGATCTTTGAGAGGCCGATGATCTTCTTGTCGGGGATATAGGCGACGTGGGCCTTGCCGAAGAACGGCAGGAGGTGGTGCTCGCACAGGGAATAAAACGTGATGTCCTTGACGAGCACCATCTCGTTGTAGGCCTCGGTAAAGAGGGCGTTGTTGATCATGGCGTCGACGTCGGCCTCGTAGCCGGACGTCAGCTCCCAAAGCGCCTTGGCCACGCGGTGAGGCGTCTTGAGCAGCCCTTCCCGCCGGGGGTCTTCTCCCAGCGCGGAAAGCAGGGCCTTGACGTGCGCTGCCATGGCGTCGATGTCTGGTTTTTTCTTCATAAAGCGGCGACGAGCTCCAGGAGGGTGCGCACCGGGGTCCCGGTGGCGCCTTGGGAGCCGTAAGGGCCGGCGTGGTCGCTCCACGCGGTGCCCGCGATGTCGAGGTGGGCCCAGGGCGTCCGGCCCACGAACTCCTGAAGGAACAGGCCGCCGATGATCGATCCGGCCTCTCCCCGCGGCTTGCCGATGTTTTGAAGGTCTGCGATGGAGCTCTTGAGGTTCTCTCGATAGTCCGGGTAAAGGGGCAGCTCGCAGAGCGGCTCCTGGGACTTCTCGGAGGCGGAAAGGAGCCGGCGCAGGAGGGCGCGGTCGTTGCCCATGACGCCGCTGACTTTCGAGCCCAGGGCGGTGACGACGGCGCCGGTCAGCGTGGCCAGGTCGATGACGGCGTCGAGCTGCTGGCGGCAGGCGTAGACCAGCGCGTCGGCAAGGATCAGCCGCCCCTCGGCGTCGGTGTTGAGGACCTCGATGGTCTTGCCGTCGCCAGCGCGCACGACGTCGCCGGGTTTGAGGGCGTCGGGTCCCGGCAGGTTGTAGGTGAACGCGCAGAACCCGTGGATCTCGACGCGGGGCGCGAGCGCCGGCAGGGCCTTGAAGACCGCGAGAACGCAGGCCGCGCCCGCCATGTCCATCTTCATGGTCTCCATCGACGCGGGCGGCTTGAGGCTCAGCCCTCCGGAGTCGAAGGTGATGCCCTTCCCTACGAGCCCCAGCTTCCTCTTGGCCGGCGCCTTGGGCTTGTAGACGAGGTGGACGAACGTCGGCTCCGCGGCGCTGCCGCGGGCGACGCCTAGAAACGCGCCCATGCCCAGCTCCTCGATGCGACCCTTGGTGAGGACCTTCACCGACACGCCGCCTTCGGCGAGGGTCGTGGAGAGCTCGGCCAGCGCCTGGGGCGTCTTGTCCGAGGGGCCGCGGTTGACCAGGTCGCGCGCGAAGGCCACCGAGCCGCTGAAGACGGACGCGCGCTCCACCGCGCTTTCCATCGAGCGTTTGAGCGCCGGCGTGTCGGCGCACAGGATCGCTTCCTCTAGCTTCGCCGTCTCGGCCTTCTTATAGTCCTGGAAACGATAGGAGGACAGCAGAAGCCCTTCGGCCGCCGGGCCGGGGAAGCCGGCCGCGAAGACCGCGAGCCTGGGCCAGCGGGCGCGGGCGTACGCGGCGGCGGCGGCGGCGGCGCGGCGCAGCGCGTCGGGCGAGAAGTCCTTCGCGGGCCCCAGCCCGCAGACGAGATAGCGGCGCGGCCGGCCGGCCTCCGTCAGGGTCACGGCGGCGCAATCCGCGCGCGTCCCTTTCCAGCCTTCGGCCTTGGCGGCCTCGAGCAGCTGCTTGCGGGCCGAGGCTGCGAGGTGGCGCGCGCCCAATATCCCCTTGTCCTCGTAGGCGAAGACGGCGCGAGGCGCGTCGGAGTCGGCGAGTTCGGCGGCGGAGGCGCAGGTCAGGTTGAGCATGAATCCTCTGAGTCAGCGGGGCTGCAAAGTCTCGTGCGACAAGGGACGGAAGGCCAAGCCGCCGGCGATGGCGCCCACGATCGGGCCGACCCAGTAGACGAACCAGTTCGACCAGGCGCGCGCGACCAGCGCGGGGCCGAAGGCGCGCGCCGGGTTGAGCGCAGCGCCGGTCAGGGGTCCGATCATGAGCACGCCCAGGACGACCACCGCGCCCTGGGAGAGGGCTAGTCCCGCGCGGCTGTCGCGGCAGGCCAAGCGGGCCAGCATCAGCCCGGCGACGGCGAGGGCCTCGAGCAGGGTGGCGGTCTGGAAATTCACGCCGGACAGTGCGCAGGCGCCCAGGGCGGGTCCCTCGGGGCGCGCCAGGGCGGGAAAGACATGGCCTAGCCACAGGCCGGCCAGGGTCGCTCCCGCCAGCTGCGAGAAGAGGTAGAAGACGGTCTTCATCTTGTCGAATTGCAGGGTGAAGGCCGCCGAGAGCGTGACCGCCGGATTGAAGTGCGCCCCCGACGCCGGCTCGAGCGTCCAGGTGACCACCGCGACGGCCAAGCCGTAGGCCAGCGCCAGGCCCACCAAACCGAGGCGGCCCCCGCTGACGGAATCGGCGCACACGGCGCCGGCCGCCGCCCAGACGATCACGAACGTGCCGACCAGTTCCGCGCCGAAGGCGCGAAGATAGCCGCTCATGCTGAGGCTATCATAACAAAAACCGCGGCCGGCCCCATCAGAAGTCGCCGGCGAGGCTTGCCCTGCTCTGCGGCGACAGGGCGCTCGAGTGCCGGTAGGCGGGATGGTCGATGTCGAGCCAAACGTCGCAGCGCTCGAAGCCCGCCCGCTGAGCGCTCGTCAAGCGAAAGCCGAGGTAATAGACCGCCGTCGCCTGGCCGGGCCTCTCGAAGCGCGGGTCGATCGGGCGCTTGTCGAAGGCGGGCACGCGTTCGGAGCCGAGGCGCAGGAAGACGCGCTTCTCGATGCCCCCAAGCCTCGCGAGCGCGGCGTGCCGCTGCCGGGAGTCGCTGATCTCGATGAAGAGCGTGGCCGAAAGCTCTCCGGGGCCCGGCATCAGCTCCGAATAGGTCTCGATTTCGTGCTGGATGGCCTCCGGTTCGCTCAGGTGCTCCACGCGCACCATCTCCTGTATCTGGTAGAGCGCCGTAGCCCTATTTTCGAAGACCAGGGAGACCCACGGTCCCACCTCCGCGCGCCGCCGGTTTTTGAGAGCGATGATGTCTCGCACTATCCTCGGCCGTTGCTCGAGGTATTCGGGCAACGGCAGCAGGTCGGCGGGCTCAATCGTCCGCTTGGAATCCATAGGCGCGCGCGATGAGCTCGATGGGGTGGCGCGGGCGAAGTCCGGTGCCTTGGGCGATCTGCACGCCGGAGAGCGGACAGTCGGTGGCGACCGCCTTGGGGGCGGCGGCTTCGATCTCCTCGAAAAGCTTCCGGGCGGTCTTGAGCGAAAGCTCGAAGTACTCGTCCTTCATGGACCACGTGCCGTCGTGGGCCGAGCAGCGGTCGATGAGGGCCACTTTCGATTTGGGCAAAAGCTCCAGCAGTTCCTTAGACTTGAAGCCGATGTTCTGCGCCTTGAGGTGGCAGGCCGGCTGGTAGGCGATCGTGCCGTCGAACTCGGCGAACTCGGTGCTCAGCCGGCCTTCGCGCTTGAGCTGCACCAGAAATTCGCAGATGTCCCGGGTCCGACCGCCGACGAGCCGCGCCTCGTCGCTGCGCAAAAGCGCGGGATACTCCTCTTTGAGCATGTAGGAGCAGGTCGGCCCGAGCGCCAGGATCGGCAGGCCCTCGCGGGCATAGGGCAGCAGGCTTTCGAGGTTTCGCCGAGCCGCCTCCTTGGCGGCGTCGATGTCCCCCCCGTCGAGATGCGGCATGCCGCAGCAGGCCTGCGGCGGGCAGAGGACCTCGAAGCCGTTCTTCTCGAGGACGGCGACGGCGGCGCGGCCCGTGCCCGGCTCGTTGTAGTTGACGGAGCAGGTGTAGAAGAGCACGACGCGCGGACGCCCGCCGGCGCTCAAGGGGCGAGGGGTCCACCACTGCCGGAAGGTGCGCGGCGCGAAAGGCGGCAGGTCGCGGCCCGGATGTACTCCGAGGCCGAGGCGGAGCAGGCGGCGAAAGAGACTGTTGCGATTGAGCCGGTTGACCAGCGGCGCCGCCGCGCAGGAGAGCCTGCCGACGAGATCGACCCGAGCGAAGAGCTTGTCGCGCCATTGCCCGCGGCCGGCCTTGACCTCGACGGCCTTGAAGCGCTGCATCAGCCGGGGAAAGTCGAGCTGGTAGCGGTGCGGCGGGTGATAAGGGCAATGGTTGTAGCAGAGCTTGCACTGGTAGCATTCGTCGACGACCCTGCGCCGGTCGGCGTCGCTCAAGGCTTCAACGGGATCCTTGGTCGAGGCCAAGGAAGGGTCGGCTTGCGCGGCGTGGCCCGAGTCGGAATAGACGCCGGCGACGGCTTCCTTGACCGGGTGCGTCTCGTTGAGCTGATCGTCGAGCTCATCGATGCGCTTGAAGAGGTTCCCGAAGGACGGGCAGAGGTTCCAGCAGCGCCGGCAGCCATGGCAGATCTCGAGGACGCGCTGCGTCTCGCTGCGCAGCGCGCCCTCGTCCCAGTAGCCCGGGTCGGCGTGGTGAGGATTGAGCGGCGCCGGTTGCGCCACGACGGCGGCTACTTCTTTACGCCCTCGAGAAGCTTGGCGAAGCGGCCGGCGTGAGACTTCTCGGCGCGGGCCAGGGTCTCGAACCACTCGGCGATCTCGGGGAAGCCTTCCTCGCGGGCCTTCTTGGCCATGCCGGGATACATCTCGGTATACTCGTAGGTCTCGCCGGCGACGGCGGCGGCCAGGTTCTTGTGGGTGTCGCCCATCGGCAGGCCGGTGGCCGGGTCTCCCGACTGTTTGAGCCAGTCGAGGTGGCCGTGAGCGTGACCCGTCTCGCCCTCCGCGGTGTCGCGGAAGTTGCCGGCGATCTCGGGATAGCCTTCGACGTCGGCGATCTTGGCGAAATAGAGGTAGCGGCGGTTGGCGCCGGACTCTCCGGCGAAAGCGGCTTTCAGATTGGCCTCGGTGGCCGTGCCCTTCAGTGACTTGGACATGATGATCCCTCCTCGGACGTCGAGGGACATTATGCCAAAGTCCGCGCGCCGGCCGTCAAGTCGGCGCTTTCGCCGGCGCCGTCCGCGCCGGCCTGTGCCTCCAAGTACGCGGCCAGGGATTCTTTCTCGAAGGTCACGCCGAGCGCGCGCTTGATCTTGTCGTTGGAGGCCACGACGGGATAGGCGAGGTAGCTGACGGCCCGCTCGGTGAGCCCCGACTTCGGCCAGAGCCTCCGGGCTAGGAAAAGCCAGAGCCAGAGCGCGGGATAAGGCAGGGCCAGGCGGGGCTTTCCGAGCGCCCGGCAGAGCTCCTCGAGCGTCGCGCAGTCGTCCGGCGCGACGTTGAAGGCCCCGCTCAGGTCGGCCGCCTCCATCGCCTTGACGAGCACGTTGAGAAGATCGGATTCGGAGACGAATTGGAGGGCCCCCCGCCGAAACAGCACGGAGTAGACTCGCGAGCCGCCTAGCAGCGCCGCCAGCGGCCCTTCGGCGCGCCGGGAGCCGCGGGCGATGGCGCACAGGCGCAGGATCGCCACGCCGAGGCTGCGGCGCACCTGCGGCATGGACTTGCCGATCTCCTCTTCCATCACCCTCTCGTGCACGCCGGAGCGCAGCGTGGAGGCGCGCAACGGCTGGTCTTCCTTGATGCGGTCCGGGTTGCCGCGACGAGCGCCATAAGCCCAGGTCGAGCCCGCCACGATCAGCCGGCGCGCGGCGGAGCTTTTGTTGGCGGCGTCGAGGACGGTCAGGGTCCCGCTGACGTTGATCTCCCTGGCCCGGACTTCGTCTCTCGGCTCGCCGGTCACGAACGCGAGGTGGAAGACCGTGTCGATCGCTTCTTCCTCCAGGATGCTGCGCAGCAGGAACTCGTCGCGGATGTCGGCCTGGTAATGGACGAACTTCGGGCCGGCGGCCGGCGGCGCGGCGATGTCCACGCCCGCGATGCGCTCGACTAGAGGATGAGCTTCCAGAGCGCGCGTCAGCAGCCGGCCGAGGTAGCCCGAGGAGCCCGTAATCAGGATGCGTTTGGGCATCGGCGGATTCTACCTAATCCAAGAGATAGGGAAAAGCCCGATGGCTCCCGGCGCTAGGCGGCCTTCTTGAGGAATTCGAGGGCTTCTTGCCGCGTGCGCACGGCGCCCTCGGCCTGCGCCTCTCGCAGCCGCTCCAGCGCGGCGCCCACGTCCGGTCCGGGCGCGAGCTTGAGCGCCTTCATGACCTCGCGCCCGTCCAGCAGCGGGAGCGGCACCGCGGGCTTGGCGGCGCTGAAGAGCTTTCGCATGAGCAGGGAGACGACTTGCAGATGGAGCAGGGTCTTGCGCGCGTCCTCCGGCACCTTTCCCAGGCCCTCGCCCGGTCGGCCCTGGGCGCGCCTCAGAAGCCTCGTCAGGCGCGCTTCGTCGACGTAGCTCGCGTAATCGGCCCAGCAGACGAGCAGGAGGCTGGCGGCCTCCTCGCCGAGGTCCCGGAAGAACCGGTAGGCGGCCTTCTCGGTGACGGGCCCGCCGGCCGCCAGATGCCCGGGCCTGAGGTGCTGGGCGATGACGGCGGACACCGTGCGGATCTGCTGGCGCGGAAACCGCAGTTGCGACAGCATCTGGGCGGCTCGCTCGGCCCCCCGCGTGTCGTGGCCGAAGAAGCGCAGCCGCCCGTCGACCACCTTGGCGGTCTCCGCCTTGGAGACGTCGTGGAGCAAGGCCGTGAGGATGAGGACGGCGCGGTGCGAGCCGGTCGGGCCGGAGCGCGCGGCCAGGTGCGCGGCGATCGTCCCCGCCTCGTTGGGAAATACCCGGGCGAGGTGGCCGAGCAAGAACTCGGCCCGTCGCGCCGTGTCCAAGCTGTGCTTGAGGACGCCTCCGGGGCCGTAGTACGCCGTCGCGCACGGGCGAGCGGCTTCCAGCTCGGGAAAAAGAGCGGTCAGGAGGCCCGCTTCATCCATCACGCCCAGCCAGCGCGCGCAGCCGGGGGCGTCGAGCAGGCCCATGATCTCGGCGTGGAGCCGTTCGCCGGCCGGGTGGCGCACCCTGGCTCGCAGCCGCGACATCATCTTGAGCGTCGCGGGCTCGATCGAAAGGTCGAGCTGCGCGCCCAGACGCAGGGCCCGCAGCAGGCGCAGCGGATCGGCGCGAAACAGAGCCTCGGACTCGGCGCGCAGGAGGCGCCTGGCCAGGTCCGCGCGCCCGCCGCGCGGATCGATGATCGGTCCTCCGGCGGCGGGCATGGCGAGGGCGTTGACGGTGAAGTCCCGGCGCGCCAGGTCCTCCTCGATCGCCTTCCCCTGCAGGCCGGCCACGTCGATCTGCGAGACTCCGTCCGGGGCTTGAGGAAGCGCCACGCGGTAGACCTGCTCCTGCTCGTCCATCGCCACGAAGACGCCTCCCGTGGCGGCGGCCAGCGCCTTGGCCAAAGCGCGCGCCCGCGGCGCGGCGATGTCGAGATCGTGAAAATCGCGGCCGAGCAGGGCGTCGCGCAGCGAGCCGCCCACGAGCCAGCACGGCCCTTCCGAGAGCCGCGCGGCCAAGTCGAGCAGCTTTCGGGCCGCGGCCGCAAGCCGCGGCGCCTTGAGTCCGGCGGTTCTGGGCGGCATGCTACGCGGCGCCGCTGGAGGAAGCGCGCTTGTCGAGCTCCTGCTGGCGCAGGGTCCTCTTGAGGACCTTCTGCAGGGCGTTCTTCGGCAGCGATTCCACGAGCTCGATGTCGCGCGGGCGCTTGTAGGGGTCGAACTTTGTGCGGCAGAACTGCATGAGCGACGCCTTGTCGAGGGAGACGCCCTTGCGCGGGACGATGAAGGCCTTGATCGTCTCGTCGCCGTGCTCGTCGGGCACGCCGATGATCGCGGCTTCCTCGATGCCGGGGTGCTCGAGCAGGGTCGCCTCCACCTGGGCCGAGAAGACCTTGAGGCCCTTGATGATGATCATGTCCTTCTTGCGGTCGCGGATGGAGAGGTAGCCGTCGGGGTCGAGGACTCCGATGTCGCCGGTCTTGAACCAGCCGTCGGCCGTCATGGCCTCGCGCGTGGCGTCCGGCAGGCGGTAGTAGCCTTTCATGACGCAGTCTCCGGCGATGCAGACCTCTCCCTCCTGGCCGGGCTTGAGGTCGCGCTCCTGGTCGTCGACGATCTTGACCCGAACGCCGCGAATCGGCGTGCCGACGCTGCCCGGCTTGGGGCGGTCGGGAGGGTTGATCGTGGCCACGGGCGAGGTCTCGGTGAGGCCGAAGCCCTCGAGGATCGGCACGCCGAAGGCCGCCTTGAAAGCCTGGGCCGTCGCCGGCGACAGCGGCGCGGCGCCCGAGATGCAAATGCGGATCTTGCGGAAGAACCAATAGCGAAGCGCCAGCCCCTGCAGTCCCTTGGCCTGCTTGGCGAGGACGGAGTATATCTGAGGGACGGCGGCGAAGACCGTCACCCCCTGCTTGGCCATGGCCTTGAGCCAGGGGGTGGGCGGCGCGATGTTGGAGAAGACGACGACCTTGAGCCTCAGGCGCAGCCCGATGACGACGAGGCCCGTCCAGGCGAAGCTGTGGAACATGGGCAGGATGCAGAGGGCGACGTCTTTGTCCTTGAGCCCCAGCCGCTCGATCGAGGCCTCGGCGTTGGTGACGAAGTTGCGGTGAGTCAGCATGACGCCCTTGGGGCTGCCGGTGGTGCCGGAGGTATAGAGGATCGAGGCGGTGTCCTCCTCGGCCGGCGGCTCGGCGCCGGCCGGTTCGGCGGGGCCGGATTCGAGCTTGGCGAAGGGCTCTTCGCCCGGCTCGAGCCCGTTCTGGGCGTCGGTCACCCAGAGACGCTCGACGCCGAGGGCCTTGGCGCGAGCCGCGCGCAGGCCGCGGAGAAACTCCCGCTGGGTGACCACCCCCTTGGCGCCGCAGTCGTTGAGCATGTAGGCCAGTTCGTCGGCCTTCTGGACCATGAAATTGATTGGCACCGCGACGGCGCCCAGGCGCGAGAGCGCCAGATACGCCTGGACGAAGAAGCGGCTGTTGCGGTGGACGATCGCCACGCAGTCGCCTTTCTTGACGCCCGCCGCCTGGAGGCCGGCCGCCGTCGCCAGGGCGGCCTGGCGCATCTGAGCGAAGGTCGTCTCGCGCTCCGGCTCGGCGAGATAGACGCGGGAACCGACCGTTTGCGCGGCGTCGTCGAGCAGGTCGTTGAGGGTGCGCAGGGTCTTCATTTTTGACGGGGGTCCAGGATGTCGCGCACGGCGTCGCCGAGCAGGTTCCACCCCAGCACGAACAGGAAGATCGCCATGCCGGGGATGAGGATGGTGTGCCAGTACGCGAAAGGATTGCCGGAGGAGCCGAGAATCCAATTGCGCGACAGCGAGATGAGCTGGCCCCAGTCCGCGTAGCCGACGGGCGCGCCCAGGCCGAGGAAGGAGAGGGCGGCGGTCGTGATGACGATGCTGCCCATGCTCAAGGAAGCGACGACCAGCAGGGGATAGATGCAGTTGGGGATGATGTGGCGAAACAGGATGCGCGCGTCGGAGGCGCCCAGGGCGCGCGCCGCGGAGACGAAATCGCGCTCCTTGATGGCCAGGACGTCGCCGCGCAGCAGCCGCGCGTAGGACGGCCAGGAGACGGCGGCCACCGACCACATCACGTTGCCGAGCCCCGGGCCCATGACGGAGACGATCACGACGGCCAGCACCAGGTCGGGGAAGGCCAGGACGATATCGGTGCCGCGCATGAGCGTCTCGTCCACCCAGCCGCCATAGAAGCCGGCGACTCCGCCGACCAGCATGCCGGCGGCCAGCGAAAGCCCGACCACCGTCAGGCCGACCTTGAACGCCGTGCGCGCGCCCCAGACCATGCCGTAGTAGAGATCGTACTGCTGCTCCGTCGTGCCGAAGCGGTGCTTGGCGCTGGGCGGCGCCGGGTCCGGACTGTAGCCGTCCTGGGGGATGAGGTAGGCGTCGCGCGCGCGGGGCTGCGCCGGCGCCAGGACGGGAGCGGCGATGGCCACGAAGGCGAAGAACGCGAGCAGCCCCGCGCCCAACAGGGACGTCGGACGCCGGCGCGCCGTGCGCCACAAAGACGCCGCGCGCCCGCGCCGCGCCGAGGCGTCGGAGGCTTTAGCCGATTCGGATTCTTGGATCGACGAAGGCATATAGGATGTCGGAGACCAGATTGGCCAGCACGAAGAGGCCGGCCGCCAGCAGCGTTGCGCCGAGGACGGCCGGAACGTCGAGCTGCTGGGCCGCCTCGATGCCCCAGCGGCCGATGCCGGGGAAGTCGAAGACAGTCTCAGTGATCACGACGCCCGACAAAAGGCCCACGAAGAGCAGGCTCGACAGCGTCACGACGGGGATCAAGGCGTTTTTGAGCGCGTGCTTGCGCACGATGACGGAGCCCGGAAGCCCCTTGGCCTTGGCCGTGCGGATGTAGTCCTTGCCCAGTTCCTCGAGCATGGACGAGCGGGTGATGCGCAGCAGGAGCGCGAGCTCGATGTAGATCAGCGTGACGGCCGGCAGTACCAGGTGCTTGGCGACGTCGACGAACGCCGACCATTGCCCATTGAGCAGCGTGTCGACGGTCAGCAGGCCCGTGTAGTGGCGAAAAGAAGCGGAATGGACGAGCAGATCGACGTCGAGAGAGTAGCGCCCGGGCGGAAACCACTGCAGGCGGCCGTAGAACACCATGAGCAGCAGCAGGCCCAGCACGAAGCTGGGCAGGGAATAGCCGGTGATGGCCACGAAGCGCGAGAGCTGGTCGAGCCAGCGGTCCTTGTAGACGGCCGAGAGAACGCCGAAATAGACGCCGATGGCGAGGATCGGCAAGAACGCCACGCATGTCAGCTCGAAGGTCGCCGGGAAGAAGGACTTGATGGCGTCGGCGACGGGCATCTTCGCGGTCTCGCTGTAGCCGAGGTCGCCGCGCATGAGCTGCTTGAGCCAAATGCCGTATTGCACGGGCATAGGCTTGTCCAAGCCGTACTTTTGGATCACCTGGTCCAGAGAGGCCAATTGGCGCGGGTCCTTGATGTAGAGGGCGGCGCGCATCGCCGGCGAGAGGAACTGGAGGGCGGCGAAAAGCAGCATCGTCACACCCAGCATGACGACGGGCAGAAACAGAAGCCTCTTGGCGATGAACTGGACCATCAGCCCTTCTTGACCGGCGCGGCCTTATAGACCGGATAATAGTAGCTGCCGTAAGGCGCGTCCGGAAGCACCGGATTGTTGACCCATCCCCGGACCCAGTCGCGCTGCGTGCGGAAGACGACGGGGTCGACGATGAGCAGGTGCGGGACGTCCTCGTATTCCAACTCCTGTATCTTATAATAAAGCTTCTTGCGCCGCGACATCTCCGTCTCGGTGATCGCCGAATCGATGAGCTTGTCGATGCGCGGATCGGCGAACTTCTGGGCCACGGGATAGGAGCCTTGGGAGTCGAGCAGCGGGAAGGCGAAGTTGTGCGGGTCCGGATAATCGGCCTGCCAGGCCATGATGAAGATAGGCAGCTTGGAGGAGATGTAGTCGTCCAGGAATTCCGGCCACTCGATGGGCCGGACGTCGACGCGGAACTTGGGGTTGAGGCTTTCCACGTAGCGCTTGAGGATTTGCGCGACCGTCTCGCGCTCGACGTTGCCGGAGTTGTAGGCCAGGGTGAACTCGAAGCCCTTCTTCCAGACTTGCCCCCCCATGGCCTTGCGGAAGTGCTCCTCGGATTTTTTCAGATCGAAGGTATACGTCCGCTGATTCGGATTGTGGCCGGGAAGGCTCGACGGCACGCAGCCGGTGCTCTGCAGGCCCATGCCGCGCATGACGTCGCGGATGTAGCCCTGATAGTCGAAGGCGTAGGCGAAGCCTTTGCGGACGTCCGGATCGGCGAAAAAGTCCGGAGGGATGCCGCGGCCGTCGAGCTCCGCGCTGCGGATGTTGGGGTTGGCGATCGGGTTGACGTGATAGGTGAAGAAGACGACGGGATTGAGCTCGACGGTCGGCAGGCCCGTTGTGATCTGGACGCCCGGCAAGCCTCTGACTTGATCGTATTGCGACGCGTCCGCGAAGATCGAGTCGGCGTCGCCGGCGGCGAGCATCAGCTTGCGGGTGCTGAACTCGTTGATTCCCTTGACGATCACGCGCGCAAGCCGCGCGGGCTTGCGCCAGTAACGCTCGTTGCGAGACAGCACGATCTCCATCGTGCGCCGGTCCCAGCGCTGGAGCCGGAAGGGCCCGGTCCCGTTGGCGCGCTCGAAAAAGGGCGAGGACTGCTTTTCGGGGTTATTGAACTTCTCCCAGGTCTTTCCCGAGCCGTCCCAGGCTCCGTGCCCGGCCGCCCATTTGCGCGAGACCACGGGCGCCCACATCGCGAGGATCGTCAGGAGCGGGGCGAAGGGCTTGGGAAGCGTCAGGATGAGGTCGTTGCCGCGCACGCGCACCGCCCGGGCGGCGTCTTGGTAGCAGCGGGGCTTGATGCGGCCCTTGTCGTCGCGCGTGGAGGTGTAGCCGAGCAGGGGCTGCAGCAGCAGCGACGAAGGCCCGGCGTCGCGGTCGTAGAGCATGAAGCGGATGATCGAATAGCGCACGTCGTCGGGGGTCATCGGCGTGCCGTCCTGGAATCTGACGCCGTTGCGGATGGGGATCGTGTAGACGCGTCCATCCGCGGAGATGAGTCCGTTGGCGTGCGAGGGCACCTTCGTCGCGAGCAGGGGCACCAGCTTCTCGGTCGAGGCGCCGTCGAACATGAAGAGCGTCTCGTAGATGTTGAGGATCGCCATGTCGCTGGCCGTGTCGTAGGCCCAGGCCGGGTCCATGCTGTCGGCGTCGGAGATCGTGATCTCCGTGAAGCTCTCCGGATTCTTCACGGTTTCGGCGGCGGCCGCGAGGCTCGGCCCGGCGGCCAGCAGCGCGGCCAGGAGCAGCCGTGTCATGACTCCTCCTTGTACACGGGGTAGAAGTAGCCGTACTGCAGGAACGGGTTGTAGTACCAGCCCCTGACCCAGCTTCGGTTGACCTGGAAGAAGAACGTGTCTACGGTGTAGATCTGCGGGATGTCGGAGTAGGCGATCTGCTGCAGGTCGTAGTACATCAGCCTTCGGCTGCGTTGGACGGGCTCGACGACGGCCTGCGCGATGAGGCGGTCGACGCGCGGGTTGTCGTAGCCCTGGGCCTTGGCGAAGAAGCCTTCGCCGTCGAGCATCGGGAACACCGACGCGGCGGGATCGGGATAATCGAGCTGCCAGCGGGCGTTGACCATCGGCAGGCGGCCGGCCGTGAAGTCGGCCAGCCACGCCGGCCAGTCGAGGCCGCGCACGTCGACGTGAAACCTGGGGTTGAGGGACTCGACGTCGGCTTTCATGATCTGGCAGGCGAGCTCGCGGTCGGCCGCGCCCTCCATGTACGCGAGCGTGAAGCGGAAGCCCGTGTCCCAAAGGCGGCCTCCGAAGGCCTTGCGGAAATAATTCTCGGCGCGCTGCGGGTCGCGCGAGTAGACGGGCTGGAGCTGATTGTAGCCGAAGACGCCGGCCGGGATCGGCCCGCGCGCGGGCTGGCCCTTGCTGCGATAGCCGTCGCGCAAGTAGGCGTCGTTGTCGAAGGAGTAGGCGAACGCCCGCCGCACGTCGATGTCGGAGAAGAAGTCCGGCGGGATGCCGTTGCCGTCCAGCTGCCCGGAGCCGACGTAGGGATTGGCCGTCGCGTTGATGTGGAAGGTCATCGCGAAGAAATCGTGGACCTCGAGAAGGGGCAGGTCGTCGATGATGGTCGTGCCCGGCATGCTCGCGACCTGCGCAAGGAACTGGCGCTCCAGCATGATGCTGTCGGCGTCGCCGGTCTGCAGCATGAGCTCGCGGGTGCCCGGATCGTCCACCGATTGGAAGACCACGTAATCGAGGGGCGCCGGCTGCCTCCAGTAGCCCTCGTTGCGCTCGAGGACCAGTTCCCGCCCCGGCTTGTCCCAGCGCGCGAGCTTGAAAGGTCCGGTGCCGTTCTCCTGATCGTAGAGAGGCGTGGCGTCCTTCGCGGGATTGAAGTGCGCCGCCCAAGTCTCGAGCCGCCCATCCCAGCCCCCGCGGGCGACGATCCACTTCTTGGATACTACGGGGGCGTATTGAGCGAGGATCGACAAGAGCGCGGGATACGGCCGCTTGAGGCGGATGACCAAGGCGCCGGCCTCGATGTCGACGGCGTCGGCGGCGGCGCGGTAGACGTCGGGATCGGGCTTGCCGTCCTCTCCGGCCGCGGTCTGCACGCCGAGGATCGCGTTGAGCAAGAGGTGCGAGGGGCCGCCGGCGCGGTCGAGCAGCATGAAGCGCAGCAGCGAGTACTTGACGTCCTCGGGGGTCATGGGCGTGCCGTCGTGGAAGCGAACGCCCTTGCGCAGGGGAAAAGCGTAGGTCAGGCCGTCGTCGGATAAAAAGCCGTTGTCTTGCGTCGGCACGGAGGTGGCCAAGAGCGGATCGAATTCGTCTATGGCCGAGCCGCGGAAGAAGATCAGCGTCTCGTAGACCTGGAACTGGATTTCCTGGCTGATCGAATCGAAGGCCCAGTCGGGATCGAGGCTGTCGACGTCTCCTTGAATGGCGTAGGTGAAGATGCCGGGATTCTTGACCGGTTGAGGCGCTTGTTGCGCGGCCAGAGGCAGGACGAGCGCGGCCAGCAGGCTGAGCATGCGGTCAGCGGTGAGCCTTCTTCATCGCGTATTTGTAGAGCAGCCAGCAGATCGGGACGTAGCACAGCGTCGAGATCCCCTTCTCGAAGAGCCCGCTGCCGAGGAGCGGGTGCCCGAAGGGATCGCGCAGAGCCATGGCCTGGTCGATGCCGTGCAGGAAGCTGACATGCGTCGAGCCGAGCACCACCATCATGGCGATGGCGATGCCCATCAGGGCGTCGCCGGCGATCAGGCCCGAGGCGAAGAGCGCCCCCGGGTCGTGCTCCTCGGACTTGCCTTTCTTCTTGGCCACGTACCAGGCGATGAGCCCGCCCACCATCATCATGGGCCAGTTGGTGATCGGCAGGTAAAGGCCGATGGCGAAGGCCAAAGCCGAGACGCCGCACAGCTCGCACACCAGCCCGATCGACATGCCCGTGACGAGCAGCGTCCAGGGCAGGCGGCCGCCCGTGGCGCCTTCCACCAGGCTTGCCATCAGCTGGGCCTGGGGCGCCGCCAGCGGGTGCGGATGCTGCGGCGTGGGAACGCCGAAGCCGTAGGCCCAGTAGAGCAGCAGCAGGATGAAGCCGGAGCGCACGGCGGAGACGAGCGTCCCCATGATGTGGGTCAGCTGCACCTTCCAGGGAGTCGCTCCGACCAGGATCGCCGTTTTCATGTCCTGGCTCATGTCGCCGGAAAGAGAGATCGCGATGCAGACCACCGCTCCGCCCATGATGGCGGCCGTCTGCACCGTGGCCTTGTCGTGGCCCATCAGGACGAAAAGGATGGTCAGGCTGAGGAGCGCGGTGATCGTCATGCCCGAGACGGGCTGGTTGGTGCTGCCGATGAGCCCGACCATGCGCGCGCTCACGGCGACGAAGAAGAAGGAGAAGAGCACGACGAGAGCGGCCTCGATGAAGCCCAAGCCGAAGGCGGGCACCAGCCACAGCATCAAGAACATCGCGACGATCCCGATGCCGACCAAGGGCAGCGGAAGGTCGTGCTCGGTGCGGGCAATCCCGGCGCCGAGCCGGACGGCGCCGAGCGCCGCCAAGTAGAAGAGCACGGCGCCCAGGGCCGCGCCGAGAGCGCCTCCGAGCAAGACGTGCGCCCCGATGCCGGCGGCCAGCCTCTGCGCCGAGGACCAGTAGGCCGGGCCGAGGCGCCAGTGGGCGTCGTAAGCGAAGGAGCCGACGAGCAAGCCGAGCAGGCCGCCGCCGAAGACGATGGCGGAATGCTCCCAGTCGCGGTCGATCCTGGCGGCGGTCCTGCCTGCCGTGCGCGAACGCGAGAGCATGTGGAGGCTTTGGCGCACCGACGCCATGATGTCGGGCAGGGACTTGAGCAGGCTCACCAGACCGCCGAAGACGACTCCGCCGGCGCCGATGTAGCGCACGTAGGTCACGGCCAGCGTCTGGGTGTCCATCTGGTCGATGGGCACGGTGCCCGGGAAGATGATGTTGTGTCCGCCCAGGTAATGCACCAGCGGGATCAAGACGATGTAGCCGAGCAGGCCTCCGGCCAGCATCACCGCGCAGATCTCGGCGCCCACCAGATACCCGACTCCGGCGAGCAAAGGGGAGACCTCGTAGCCGAAGCCCGCTTGATGCCACTCCGGGAAGGTCCACATCAGCACGTCCCTGAAGAGACTCAGGCCCGACATCAAGAACTTATAGGCCCCCCCGGCCACGATGCCGAGAAAGACCGGAGCGGCGCTGGCGCCGCCCTGGTCTCCGGCGATGAGGACCTTGGCGCAGGCCGTGCCCTCGGGGAAGGGCAGGCGCTCGTGCTCCGTGACGACCAGAGAGTAGCGCAGCGGGATCATCATCAGCATGCCCAGGATGCCTCCGGCGGTCCCGAGCAGGAAGACGTTGCCGTTGGTGATCCTGCCCCCCGGCAAAAAGAGCAGGGCGGGCACCGTGAAGATGATGGCCGCCGCCAGCGCTTCGCCGTTGGAGGCGATGGAATGGACGATCATGTTCTCCAGGATCGTCCCGTCGCGGTTGAGCAGCCGGGGCAGCACCATGCGCAGCACGCCCATGGAGATGATGGCCGAGGGAATGGACGCCGAGACCGTCATTCCGATCTTGAGTCCGAGATAGGCGTTGGCGGCGTTGAAGACGATGGAGAGGACAAAGCCCAGGATCACGGCCTGGACGGTGAACTCCGGCACGCGGCCGGAGTCGGGCACGTAGACCTGCGGGCCCGTCTGCTCCTTGGCGGTCGCGCTCATGACTTCAGCGAGACCAGGGCGGCGCCGCTCGGTTTTTGCGCGAACGGCGCCACGGGGCAGGCCGCCCAATGGCCGGGGCGGGCCTCGGAAAGCGCCGGCGCTTGCGCGCGGCAGTCCTGCCGGGCGTAGCGGCAGCGCGGGTGGAAAGCGCAGCCCGGCGGCGGCGCCAGAGGGCTCGGCACGTCGCCCGAAAGCACGATGCGCGCTCGCCTGCGGGAAAGCTGGGGATCGGGAATCGGCACGGCCGACAGCAGGGCTTCCGTGTAGGGATGCTGGGGGTCGTTGAGCAGCTGTTCCGCGGCGGCGAGCTCGACAATGCGCCCTAGATACATCACGGCGATGCGCTGGCACAGATGCCGCACGACCGAGAAATCGTGGGAGATGAAGACGTAGGTGAGCTTGAGCTCCTGCTGCAGGTCTTTGAGGAGATTGAGGATCTGCGCCTGGATCGAGACGTCGAGCGCCGAGACCGGCTCGTCGGCGACGATGAGCTTCGGGTCGAGCGCCAGGGCCCTCGCGATGCCGACGCGCTGGCGCTGTCCGCCGGAGAACTCGTGGGGATGGCGCGAGGCGTGGGAGCGCGCGATGCCGCAGACGTCGAGCAAATGCGTCAGCCGCTGGGCCCGCTGCCCTTTATAGAGGCCGTGGATCACCATCGGCTCCAGAATGATCTGCTCGACGGTCATGCGCGGGTCGAGGCTGGAATAAGGGTCTTGAAAGATCACTTGGAGGTCCTTGCGCGCGCGGCGCAAGGCTCCGGAGCCGAGCGCGGCGAGGTCGCGGCCCTCGAAGAGGACCGCGCCTTCGGTGGGCCGCTCCAGCGCCAGGATGAGGCGGCCGAGCGTGGTCTTGCCGCAGCCCGATTCCCCGACCACGGCGAAGGCCTCGCGGGGGAAGACGGAGAAGCTGACGCCGTCGACGGCGCGGACGAAGGCCTTCGGGCCGAAGAGCCCCTGGCGAGCCTGGAAGCGCTTCTTGAGCCCGCGGACCTCGAGAAGCGGAGCCTCGCTCACGACCTCACCGCCTGGGCGGCCTCGTAGCGATGGGAGGAGGACTGGGAGTCCCCCTCCTGCAGCCAGCAGTTCGAGACGCGGCCGCCGGCGAGACGGAACTGCGGCGGGTCCTCCTTGCGGCAGCGCTCGATGACGGAGGGGCAGCGGGGCGCGAAGGGGCAGGCCGTGAACTGGCGCGTCAGCTCCGGCGGCTGGCCGGGGATCGCGTCGAGGCGCTCCTTGCGCTCGTAGATCGAGGGCACCGAGGCGAGCAGGCCCTTGGTATAGGGGTGCTTCGGCTCTCGGAACAGGTCGGCGACCGAGGCCTGCTCGACTTGCCGCCCCGCGTACATTACGGCCACGTCGTCGGCCATCTCCGCGACGACGCCGATGTTGTGGGTGATCAGCACGATCGCCATCCGGTATTCCTTTTGGAGCTGGCGCATGAGGTCGAGGATTTGGGCCTGGATGGTGACGTCGAGGGCCGTGGTCGGCTCGTCGGCGATGAGGACCTCGGGCTCGCAGGAGAGCGCGATGGCGATCATGGCCCGCTGGCGCATGCCTCCCGAGAATTGGTGCGGGAAGTCGCGAACGCGCTGCTCGGGATGAGGTATGCCCACCTTGCGCAGGAGTTCCACAGCCTTGGCCCAGGCCTGCTTTTGGCTCGCGCCTTGATGGAGGACGACGGCCTCGGCGATCTGCTCGCCCACGGTCAGGACGGGGTTGAGGGAGGTCATCGGCTCCTGGAAGATCATGGCCACGCGGTTTCCGCGGATGCGGCGCAGGTCCGCCGGCGGCAGCTGGAGGAGGTCCTTGCCTCGGTAGAGGACCTGACCGGCGACGATCTTGGCGGGAGGCTCGGGCAGCAGCCGCAGGATGGAGAGGGCGTGGACGCTCTTGCCGGAGCCCGATTCCCCGACGACGGCCAGCGTCTTGCCCTCGTGGAGGTCGTAGCTGATGCCGTCGACGGCGCGCACGACGCGATCCTCCGTCTGGAAACAGGCGCGCAGTCCGCGGACGGAGAGGATCGGTTCCAAGACCGCGCTAGATAGCCGTGGTGACGAGGCTCTCGGTCGAGAGGACGCCCGGAATGGCTCGGATGTCGCGCACCACGACGTTGGAGAGGGTGGAGAGGTCGTCGGTCTCGATGTCGAGAACGAGGTCCCAGCGGCCGAAGACGGCGGTGACGTGCGCGACGCCTTTCGTCGCCTTGATCTGGCTCAAAGCCGTCTTTTCCTTGCCCGCCATCAAACGCACCAGCACCAGTCCAGTCACCATTGTGCGCGCTCCTCGAACGCAGAAGATAACGTCAAGCGGAGTATACCTAATTTCGCTCTCCCTTAAGTGGTATGATCATCCCGCTCGATGGGATCCAAAAAAACGGCCTGGCGCGCCGCGGTCGGGCTGGCCGCGCTTTACGCCGCCATCCTGGGCGCCCGGGCCGCTTGGTCGCGGTACTATCTGGCGGTGCGGCTGGAGACGTCCAAGCCGGCCTATCTCCATTACGACTTCGTCGACGTCGCGCTGAGGACGCGGGATCGCGCGCTTGCGGCGGCTTGGCGCCAGGCCCCGCCGAGCGTCGTCGTGACGAGACAAGGCCGCCCCGTCCGCACCATCGGCGGGCTCATCGCGCTGCCTCTGCGCTACGATCCCGCGCAAGACGCCTTCACGGGACGCTGGCCCTGCCCCTGGAACGCCGAGGCGGGGCCCTATAGCCTCGCCCTCGCGCCGTCGCAAGACGGCGTCGATCTGTCCGGGCGCGTGCGCGCGGGGACCTTCAGGATAGGGCGCAGAAGGCCGGCGCCGCTGCCGCCGCGCTTTGCCGTGGTCACGCTGGAAAGCGCCGACCCTTGGCGCCGGATGCGGGTCGAGGCGCCGGACGGCGCGCAGAAGGACTGGCGCGGGCTGCTCGACTGGGCGAAGTTCGTCCACGCCGACGCGCTCTGGGTGATGGGCGGTCAGACTCCCGGCCGCGAGCCCGGCCAGATCTGGATGCGGGACAATCTCGATCTGCTGCCGGAGATGGCTCGCGAATGCCATAAGCGAGGGCTCAAGTTCGGCGTCTACGTCCTCTTCGACCTCACCCGGTCCAAGCGGCGGCTGCCCCGCTACGAGTATGCCTCCGACGCCAAGGACGGACGGCCGATTCTGACCCGGGCCATCTCATTGGAAGACAACCGGCGCGTCGGCGACGTCATCGCGCTACTCTCGCGCTTGCGCGACATCCCCGACGTCGACTACCTCGGACTCGACTATATCCGCAACGCTCTCGGCGGCTACGAGCTTGCCCCGCGGTTTTACGCGGAAATGCCCGGCGTCTATCCGCCGCCGGAATGGGGGCGCCTGACGAGCGGCGAGAGGATCGTCTATTTCGCGCGCAAGAAGATCATGAGGCGAGACCGGTCCTTCATCGACTCCTGGCAGTGGTGGCGCAGCCGGCAGGTCGCCTTGATCGTGCGCCGGATCAAAAACGCTCTCGGCGACAGCAAGCCCTTGTGGGCCTTCACGCTGACCTGGGCGCTGGGCCACCAGCACGGGCAGGACCCGGTCATGATGAACGACGCGGGCGTCGACGCCGACGCGCTGATGCTCTACCAGGCCGACCGCCCGCAGTTCGAGGAGATCTTGCGGGAGTTTCACTCCTACGTCCATGAAGGCGACGCGCAGCTGATCGTCGGCGACGTCATCGACTGGCCGCTGCACCAGCGCAGCCCGGACGGGCCGCGGGAGCTCTATCGCCGCGTCATGGAAGCCGCGCGCGGCATCTACGTCGACGGGCCGGCGCGCGGGATATTCTTCCACGATCTCAAGCGCGCGCTCCATGGGAGCCTCGGCCCCTGGGGCACCCGCGGCTGGCTGCGGCAGGCCCGCCGGGCCGTCGACGACTTCAAGAAGATGCCGGCGGCGGTCGCGGCCAAATCATGAGCGCGTTGCCGGGCGCCGTCCTCCTCGCCGCGCTCGCCGCCGCGCCGGTCCGGGCGCAGACCGCCTCGCAGACTCCCGGCGAGCCGGTGACGACGAGGGCATTCCCCGCCAAGACGCCCTCGATGCGCGAGCGCGAAGCGCCTTTGGCTCTGGCGCTGAACCTGGCTTTCGGCACCACGGTGTGGACGCAGGTCCAGGTCTCGACGGCCGGGCCGGTGGCCGACGTGACTCGGCTCGTTTACGAAGGCTACTACAAGCGCGAGATCATCGAGATGATCGTCATGAGCGCGGACGCGCGGCGGCCGCTCAAGGAGGTCCTGGCCATGCGGCACGAGGGCCGGGAGCTCTCCTCGATCGCCGCCACCCTCGGCCTCGACGCCGACGCCGAGGAAGACGCGGCGATCCGCGTCGAGGATGTCGTCGACCGCGATTACCTCCCCCTTTTCCCGGAGCACAAGCTCGTCATGCTGCCGGAAAACAGCTACGATTACTGGGACGAAGAATGGCTGCCTTGGTGACGGCGTGGCTTTCGGCGGTCCTCGCGGCCGCGAGTTGGGCGGCCGCGGGGCCTTATCCGATCCTCAAGGACCTCGTGCGCCGCGACCAGCGTTACGCCGGGGCGCCGCGCCGCGCGCAGGCGATCGCGCACCTGGAGCGGCTCATGAAGGACCGCGGCCTTCAGGTGTCTCGCGATTCCTTCACGGCCAAGGACCCCAAGACCGGGCAGCCGCGCCCGATGACGAACTTGATCGGGCACGTCCGTCCCGGGGCGCGCTGCCGCTTGCTGCTTGGCTCGCACTTCGACATTCGCCACGTGGCCGAGGAGGATCCCGATGCGGCCAAGCGCGGGCTGCCGATTCCCGGCGCCAACGACGGCAGTTCCGGCGTCGCCGTGCTGCTCGACCTTGCCGCCAAGCTCCCGCGCCTGCTGCCCAAAGGCGTCGGGGCCGACGTCGATTTTTTCGACGGCGAGGAGATGGGCTATCCCGATGTCGGCGGCTATTGCCTCGGCTCGCAGCACTACGCGCGCGGGCTGGCCAAGGCGGCCGTCAAGCCGCGATTTGGCATAATCCTCGATATGGTCTGCGACCCGCGCGGAATCTATTATGAGGAAAAGAACTCCCTGGAAGCGGCGCCGGGTGTGACCCGGGCGGTCTGGGAGGCGGGGCGCGCGGCGGCGCCCGAAGCCTTCGATCCGGAACCCTACCTGACCGTCATCGACGACCACGTCTCGCTGACCGACGCCGGCGTGCCTTCCATCCTCGTCATCGGCTTCAATTATCCCGAGTGGCATACCAGCGCCGACACGCTGGACAAGTGCTCGCCCAAGAGGCTCGACGAGGTGGAGCGGACGCTGGAGCTGTTCGTTCAAAAGAAGCTGCCGGGCCTGCTCGGAGATTGCCGGTGAGGCGGCCGGCGCTTTCCTGGCGGGCGCCGGCCGCGTCGGCGATCGTGCTCTGCGCCAACGTCGTCATCATGTCGGTGGAGCTGCTGGCCACGCGCCTGCTCTTTCCGCGCTACGGCGACACGATCTTCACCTGGTCGACGGTCATCAGCATCATCATCGCGGGGCTTTTCCTCGGCTACATGGCGGGCGGGTCCTTGGCCGAGCGCCGGCGCGCGCCGGCGCTTTTGTGCGCCGAGCTCTGCGCCGGAGGAGCCCTCGTCGCCGCCGTGCCCTGGGTCTGCGACCGCCTCCTCATCGCGACGGGACTGCCCGCGCCGCTTTATCCCCCCCTGGCGGGCTGCTTCCTCGTCTTCGGCCTGCCCGCCGCTTGCCTGGCCGCCGTGCCCCCCGCCGCCGTCGGCCTGCTGGTCGAGGAGGGCCTGGGCGCGGCTTGGTCGGCGGGGGTCGTCTCCGCTTTGGCCGCGGCCGGCAGCGTCGTGGGCACTCTGGGCACGACCTTCTACCTCATTCCCCATTTCGGCGTGCGCTCGCTTTTCGTCTGCTACGGCGCCGCGCTGGGCGTCCTCGCGCTGGTCGCGCGCGCCATGGGCGGCCGCGCATCGCCGGTCAAGGCGGCGGCGGCCGCCCTCGTCTATATCGCCGTGCTCGCGGGTTCGGCCCGCGCCGACGGGCGCCCCCCGCGCACGACCGTCGTGGATCCGATCTTCTCGAAGGAGTCGGCTTACCAGCTCGTGCGGGTCTTCGAGCGCGGCAAAGGCCCGGACCTCGTCCGTCTCATGATGCTCGACAGCACCGAGGAAGGCGCGATGCGCATGTCCGACCAAGGCATCGTCTTCGACTACACCGAGGCCTACAAGGCTTTCGTCAACGCCTTCGGCGCCAAGGCGGCGCCGCGCCTTTTATTCATCGGCGGAGGCGCCTACACGATGCCGATTCGGACGGCGCGAGAGCTTCCTCTTTCGAAAGTCGAGGTCGCCGAGGTCGACCCCGCCGTGCGCGACGCCGCGGCGCGCTACTTCGGCGCCGGCGGCGTGCCCAACCTGTCCACGGTCCTCGCCGACGGCCGCCAGGCCCTGCGCGGCAAAGACGGCGCCTACGACGGCGTTTTCGTCGACGCCTACCACGGCGTCTATGCCATTCCCTTCGAGCTGACCACGCGCGAGTTCTTCACGACGCTCAAGGATTCCTTGAAGCCCGACGGCGTCGCCGCCTTCAACGTCATCGGGCCCCTCGCCGATCGCGACGGGTTGGTCTGCTCGATGACCAAGACGCTGGCGTCGGTGTTTCCCAAGGTGATGGTCTACCCGACGCGCGGGTTTTCGGAGTCCTCCCAGAACCTCATCATCGTGGCCGACAAGCGGGCGGACGGGCCGGCGGGCGCGACGCTCATGAAGGGCACGCCCTTCACGCGCTATGTCGACGCCTCGGGCCTGGCCTGCCGCGCGGACACGCCTATGCTCACCGACGACTACGCTCCGGCGGAGTGGCTGGTGGCGCGGTATCTAAAGGACGAGCAGCCCTAGAATCCGGTCAGTCGATCAAGCTACTTGGCGTCGAGCCGGTAGCCGAAGCCGCGCACGGCCACGATCATGTCGGCGGCGCCGCCGAGCTTTTCGCGCAGGTGGCTGAGCGTGACGTCGACGACCTTGGTGGTCAGGTCGAGGCCGCCTTCGTAGCCCCAGACGTGCTGCAGCAGGTAATCGCGGGTGAGGACGCGGTTCTTGCGCGAGATCAGCTCCCAGAGCAAGTCGAATTCCTTGCCGCTGAGAGGCACTTCCTTGTTTTTCAGGAATGCCTTGCGCGACTCTCGCTCGAGCCGGATCTCGCCGGCCGAGTCGCTCGCCGGCTCGTCGGCGCGGCCGGCGCGGCGCAGGAGCGCTTCCACCCGGGCCAGCAGTTCCTCGGTGTTGAAAGGCTTGGCCAGATAGTCGTCGGCTCCCCCTTTGAGGCCGCTGACGCGGTCATCGACGCTCTTTTTGGCCGTCAGGATGAGGAGCGGAAGCGTCTTTGAGCGCTCGGCCTGTCGCAGCTCCTGGCAGAGCGTGAGACCGTCGCCGTCGGGGAGGTTTCGGTCCAGAATCAGTATGTCGGGCAGTCCGCGTCCAAGGCTGGCGCGGCCCTTCTCGAGGTTGTCGGCCACCTTGACCTCGTAGCCGGACTCCTGCAGCACGTCGACGATCAGCTCGGCCGTGGCTTTTTGATCCTCGATCACCAGAACCTGGGGCTTGGCCATGCCCCGAGTATAGCAAACCCATGACGAAATATTTTCCGGCGCTCCCCCTAGGTCTTTACGCCCTCCCCGCCCCTAGGTCTCTTGCCGGCCCGCGCGATCCGAAAGACCCCTGGCGCGAGCGGATTTTGGGGGTTATATCCTGTGCGTGGCGGGCATCCCGGGCTTCCTTAGAGGAGAACGCATGACGAAGAACCGCGTCGCGATTTTCGCCGCCGTGGCCGTGCTCATCGCATCTTGGAGCCGCGCGGCCTTGGCGGCCGACGCCGAGGCCGCGGCGGCCGTGCCGCAGCTCGATTTGCCCTCCTCCCGGCAAACGCCCGCAGTCGACGTCCAGGACGCCGCGATCCCGACGCTGCCCGCCGCGTTGCCCGCTTCCGTCATGGCCGCCGCCGGCGCCTACGCCGCCGTTCCGGGCGCTTACGCTCCGGCCGCCGCGATCCCCCTTTCCCCCGCCGCCGTCCGCCCCGGCGCCATCGCCGAGCTCCACGCGGGCGCGGCTAGCCTCTCGCGCGCGGCCGCTCAGGGCTCGCCCGTGACGCCGGGCCAGGTCTCGCGCAAGCTCTTCGACGCCCAGAAGCCGGCCGGAGGAGACGACGCCGTGGACGCCTCGGCCGCCGCCCCGGGGGCGGGCGCTTCCGAGAGCCTGCCGGATCAGGCCTATTTCAGCGTCGTGCCCGAGGTGATCTTCCCGGGAGTGACGCGGATCTTCGCCGTCAATAAAGGCCGCGAGCAGGCGATGCGGCAGCTGCACGCTCTGTCGGGGGGCCGGCTCCTTTGCGCGACTGAGCGCGAGCAGAACCGCGGCGGCGTGCTCCACGGCCTGTTCCCCATCGCGACTTTGGCCAACATGCGCCTGCTCGAGGACAAGAGCGGCTTGAAGGTCGCTTACACGGGCTTGGCCGAGGCCAAGATCGAGGCAGCGGCTCCCGGCGGCCGGCTTCGCGTCTCCTATCCAAAGGCGCCGGAGCTGACTCACTCCGAGAAGGCCCAGCTCGGCGGCTACATCCGCAAGATCACCCGCATCGTCACGGCGCTGACCAACGAGCACGAAGGGCTGGGACTGGCGGAGAAGTTCGACAGCGATCCCGTCCTCCAGCTCAACCGCATGATCGATCAGGCGAGCTTGGGCACTTTCGAGGAGCAGGAGCTCCTGGGCTCCCAGTCCCTGGTCGATAAGGCGAAGGCCGTCGCCGACGCCTATTCCGAGTTCGCGAAAAACTCCGACGTCGAGCACGACGCGGCCGATCCCGAGGACCAGGCCGTGGAGCAGCAGATCTCCCACAATACCAGCGCGAGCATGGAGAAGGACCAGCGCGAATACATCCTGCGCAAGAAGCGCGAGGCGATCGACCGGGAGCTCAACGGGGGCGAGGAGGGCGGCGATCCCGCTCTCAAGCAGATCGAGAAGAAGTTCGCCGAGAAAAAGGCGAGCATGAGTCAGCAGGCCGTGCAGCAAGTCGAGCGCGAACTGCGGCACGCCAAAGGCATGAACCCCGGCCAAGGCGACTACCAGATGACCATCAACTACCTCGAATGGCTCACGGACATGCCCTGGGGCCAGACGACCAAGGACAGCCACGATCTCAAGAAGGCCAAGGAGATCCTCGACTCCGACCACTACGGCATCGAGGACGTGAAGGGACGCGTCATCGAGTTCTTGGCGGTGCGCAAGGCCCTGGCGCGGGAAGCCGGCGACGCCGGCGATCACAAGGGCATCATCATGGCCTTCGACGGGCCTCCGGGAGTCGGCAAGACCTCCGTGGCCGAAAGCATCGCCAAGGCGCTCGGGCGAAAATACATCCGCATCTCGCTGGCCGGCCTGCACGACGAGGCCGAGATCCGGGGCCATCGCCGCACCTACGTCGGCGCCATGCCGGGCCGCATCGTCCAGGCGATCAAGCAGGCCGGGGTCAACAACCCGGTCGTTCTCATCGATGAGATCGACAAGGTGGGCAGCAACAACGGCGAGCCGGGCCGCGCGGGAAACGCCCAAAACGCCTTGGTCGAGCTGCTCGACCCGGCGCAGAACAAGTCCTGGCACGACAACTACCTCGACGTCGACTACGACCTCTCGAAGGTGCTCTTCATCGGAACCTCCAATGACCTGAAAGCGTTGTCGCAGCCCGTCCTCGACCGCCTCGACATCATCCCGTTCTCGAGCTACATAGAGGAAGAGAAGCTGGAGATCGCGAAGCGGCATCTGGCGCGCAAGCAGCTCAAGGACAACGGATTTAAGCCCGGGCAGATCTCCTTCACCGACGGCGCGCTGCTCTCCATCATCCGCGGCTACACGCACGAGGGCGGCGTTCGCCAGCTCGAGCGCACGATCGGCAAAATCCTGCGCAAGATCCAGACGGACCAGGAGCTCGGCGTCTCCGAGCCGCCGAAGGTCGTCGACGCGGCGGCCGTCAAGAAATACCTCGGCGAGCCGCTCCACGTCGACGACCGCTTCCAAAACGGCGTCGGCGTGGCCAGCGGGCTTTATTGGTCGGCGGGCGGAGGCGGCGTGCTGATGATCGAGACCGGGTGGACGCCCAAGGGCTCGACGGACCGGCACTTCTCGGTCACCGGCAACATCGCGCAGGTCATGCAGGAGTCGAGCCAAATCGCCTTGCGCAACGCCATGCGCTACGCCGAAGCCCAGGGCGTCGATCCCAGGGTGTTCACGACCCACGACTTCGACGTCCACGTGCCCGAAGGCGCCACCCCGAAGGACGGGCCCTCGGCCGGCATCACCATGACGACCGCTCTGGTCAGCCTATTCACGGGCCGCGCGGTCAAGCAAGGCTTCGCCATGACCGGAGAGATCTCCCGCACCGGGCGCGTCATGCCCATCGGCGGGCTCAAGGAAAAGTCTCTCGGGGCCCTGAGGATGGGCTACACGGACATCATCATCCCGAAGGGCAACGAAAAGGACCTCCAGGAAATCCCCGCCTCGGCTCGCGCCAAGCTGCGTTTCCACCCGGTCGAGAATATCGAGCAGGTCTTGGACCTGGCGCTCGAAAAGAGCGGGACGCCCATGAAGCCGGCTCCCGCGGAGGGCGTCCCCGCGCAGTCGAGGCGGCACGGTTTCTAGAGCGGGATGTTCCCGCGGTTCTCGTGCGTTCCGGGGATGCGCTTGTCCTTCAGGAAGCGAAGCGCGCGGATGATCTTGACGCGCATTTGGCTCGGCTCGATGACCTCGTCGATGGAGCCCGTCGACGCCGTCTGGTAGGGCGAGGCGAACTTGTCGGCGTAATCCCGGGAAAGCCGCGCTCGCAGCTGCGCGCGCTCCTCATCGGTCTTGCAGGCGGCCAGTTCCCGCGAAAACAGGATCTCGGTCGCGCCCTGGGGGCCCATGACGGCGATCTCGGCGCAGGGCGCGGCGAAGTTGAAGTCGCCGCGCATGTGCTTGGAGCTCATGGCGATGTAGGCGCCGCCGTAGGCCTTGCGCAGGATCACCGAGATCTTCGGCACGGTCGCCTCGCAATAGGCGTGCAGGATCTTGGCGCCGTGGCGGATGATGCCGCCGTGCTCCTGATGGACGCCCGGCCAGTAGCCGGGCACGTCGACCAGGGTGACGATCGGGATGTTGAAGGCGTTGAGGAAGCGGATGAACCGCGCGGCCTTGTCCGAGGCGTTGATGTCGAGCGCGCCGGCCAGGTGGGCGGGGTTGTTCGCCACGACGCCCACGACCTCGCCGCCCATGCGCATGAAGCCCACGATCATGTTCTTGGCGTAGCCGGCGTGGACCTCGAAGAACTTGTGCTCGTCGGCGACCTGCCAGACGACGTGGTGCATCCGGTAGGCCTTGCGCGCGTCGAGGTCGCACATCTTCTCGAGCAGCGGGGTCTGGCGGCGCACCGGGTCGGGGTTGGCCACGCGCGGCGGCTTCTCGAAGCGGCTTTGCGGAAGGTAAGAGAGCAGCTCCCGGACCTGTCGGAAGCAGTCCGGCTCCGACTTGGCGACGAAGTGGCAGACGCCCGACTTGCCGGCATGCGCGTCGCTGCCGCCGAGGTGGTCGAAACTCACCTCCTCGCCGGTGGCGGCCTTGACCACGTCGGGGCCGGTGACGAACATGTGGCTGATCCCCTCGACCATGAAAACGAAGTCGGTCAGGGCCGGGGAGTAGACGGCGCCGCCGGCGCAGGGGCCTAGGATGAGGGAGATCTGCGGGACGACGCCCGAGCACTTCGTGTTGCGGTAGAAGATCTCGGCGTAGCCGTCGAGCGAGTCGACGCCCTCCTGGATCCTCGCGCCTCCGGAATCCAGCAGGCCGATGACGGGGACCTTGTTGTCGTAGGCCAGATCCATGATCTTGGCGATCTTCATGGCGTGGGCCAGGCCCAGCGAGCCGCCCAGCACGGTGAAGTCCTGGGCGTAGACGCACACTTCCCGGCCGTTGATCGTGCCGAAGCCCGTGATGACGCCGTCGCCGGGGATGTCCTTGTCTTGGAGGCCGAAGTCCGTGGCGCGCGTGGTGACCAGGAGATCGGTTTCCTGGAAGCTGCCTTCGTCGAGCAGGTAATGGATGCGCTCGCGGGCGGTGAACTTGCCCCGCGCCTTCTGCGCCTGCGCCTTTTCCGCTCCTCCCCCCTGCATCGCCTTTCGCGTGGCTTCCTGCAGGGCGCGCAGCGAGGCCGGCGCGCGCGCAGACGTTCGGGACTTCTTCAAGGCGTTGTCCATTCAGGGCACCTCCGAGGTCCAGCACCAAGAGAGCATGCACGGCGAGCCGGCGCTCCAGGCCCAGTCCCGCCAAGCCGAGCGGATGGCGGGGCGGCCCAGGTCCTCCCAGCGCCTGCGCGCGGCGCCGAAGAAGGCCAGCTCCGCGTCCGGCTCCAGGCTCCGGAGGCGCGCGTCGCGAGGGTCGCAGGTCAGCCCCAGGCCGAGCAGTTTGAGCGCCGCTTCTTTGAGGGTCCAAAGCAGCGTCTGCTTCCGGGCGTCGCAAGCCAGCCCGGCGCGGCGCTCCGAGTCGTGGGCGTAGAGCTCCACGACGCGCTCAGCGCGGGGCGCGACGGTCTCGACGTCCACGCCGACCGGCCCTCCGTTGATCGAGACGGCGCAGACGGCGCCTTCGGCGCAGTGGGAGATCGAAATCTGCGCAGCGGGGCCGCCGTCCAGGCGGCGCAGGAAGGGCCGCCCGGAGTTCTCGTTGAGCACCTCCACGTCGAGCGCGGCAAGCTCGGGCATGAGGGCCCGTTTCGCCGCCACGCGGCCCGAGAGCCAGTCGGCGCGGCGCTTTTCGCAGGCCAGCGCCTTCCAGCGCCGCTCTTCTTCGGGGGTCAGCCACGCTCGCCCGGAGGACTCGTCCCCGGCCAGGCGGCCGCAGAACGCCAGACGCACTTCCAGGGGCTTCCCATCGACGAGGGAATCGGGTGCCAAGGCCGTATTATATAGGAACATCCGTTCTTGACACAACCGGGAAATTTCCGTTAAACTCGATGCGCATGACGAGCCTGTGGGGCGATGGCTGGTTCTACCTCTCCGGCGGCGGCTTCCTCATCAGCTCGCTGCTGTTTGTCTTTCTGCTCGGACAGTACCGCGCCGCCATCGAGGCCGAAGAGGGCGACGAAGGGGCCGAGCCCGAGCCCCAGGCTTCGGCGGCCGCGGAAAAGATCTACATCCCGAGGCCGATCGAGCCGATCTCCAGCCCTAAGCTTTCCATCGTCGAGCCTGTTGCCGTCTTGAGAAAGGCCGCGCCGGTCCCATCGCCCTCTCCCTCGCCTGCTCTCGGGCCTGACGCCGAGACCGCCTCCGAAAAGCCGGCGCCGGAGAAGAAAAAGAGCGAGAACTCCACGGGCGGGCTCAGCCCCGCCGTCGTGTATCTCCAGAACCTCAAGGGCCAGATCGAGCACCTCGACAAGGAGATGGGCCAGCTCAAGGGCCTGGCTTCCCAGCAGGCGGCGCAGGGCGATCTCATCTTGAAAAGGCTCGCCGATCTAGCCCAGCGCCTGGCGCAAGTCGAGGCCGCTCCGCGCGCGACGGCCGATGCCGCCCCCGCTCCAGAAGTTCCCGAGGCGGCCGCGCCGCCGGCGATCGAGCCGGCGCAGGCCGTCCAGGCCGATCCCGAGCCCGCGCCGGCCGTCGAGACTCCCGAGCCCGCGCCGGCGGCCCAGCCCGTTGTTTCTCAGACCCAGCCCGCGGAGGAGCTCAAGACGATCACCCTCGAGCCTCCCCCTCAGGAGCCCGCCCCGGAGCCGGCGGCGCCGGAGCCGGAGGCCAAGCCCGCCCGGAAGGGCCCGGTCTGGCCAATCTGAACCTCGCCGCCGCGCTGATATGCCTTGGCGCGGCGCCGGCCGCCGCGGGCGTTTTCCCTCCCGGCGCCTTCAGCGGCGCCGCCGCGGGAACCACGGGCGCCGGCTTCCTGAAGACTCCGACGGAGGCGCGCTCGGAGGCCATGGGCGAGACCTCGGCGGCTTTCGCCGAGGGCGCCGAGTCGCTGTTCTGGAACCCCGCGGGCTTGGCGCGCATGAGGCATGATGCGCCCTCCGATCTCGTGGTCGGCTATAGCGCCCTGCTCCAGACCACCTACGAGGGCTCCGTCGCCTACGCCCAGCCGCTGGGTCCCGGCGTCTTCGGGACGAGCCTGCTTTACTTTTCGCAGGCGCCCCAAACGGCCTATTCGACCACGGGCGATTCCTCCGGTCAGTTCACTCCCTATGACATGGCGCTCGGGGCGTCCTACGGGATGACCGTCTCCGGCCTGCTCGTCGGCGCGACCCTCAAGATGATCCGCTCCTCCATCGCCGATGCCGCCGGCACGACGGCCGCCGTCGACCTCGGCGTGCAGGCGCCGCACGTCTCCGAACTCGGCGACGGGCCCATCGACCTGGGGGCCGCCATCACCAATCTCGGCCCGGCGATGGCGATCGGCTCGACGCCCTCTCCGCTGCCTTTCGCGGCTCGCGGAGGCGTCATGTGGCATATCACGCCCCAGTTCTCCGCGGCCGGCGATCTGGTGCTTCCCGTCGATAACTCGCCCTACGTGGCGATCGGGGGCGAGTTCGCGATCCCCTTCAGCGGCGGCAGCGCCGCCCTGCGCGCGGGCTTCAACCAGAACCGCACGCGCACGCTCAACGGATTTACCGGCGTCACCGCCGGAGCCGGCGTTCAGTTCGACAAGTTCCGCGTCGACTACGCCTGGGTGCCGTTCGGCGAGCTCGGCGCGACCAACCGCATCAGCCTCGGCTTCAACTTCTAGTTGCGATCGGGCGCGGCCTCGAGCTGCCCGGCGCCGCCGCCGGAGGGCTCCGGCGCTCCGGGCTGGTGAGGACGCGTCAGTTCGGCCGCGCGCAGCAGCTGGAAGGAGAGCCGGCTGACGACGTCGGGCCGCTGGGCGGCAAGGTTCTTCGTTTCGCCCGGGTCGCTCTGCAGGTCGTAAAGCTCGAAGCCGGGCTTGTAGAGGTCGTCGATGAGCTTCCATCTCTGGCCGCGCGCGGCCCGTTCGTCGATGATCCGGTCGGTCATGCGGCCGACGTTGCGCTTGGAGCTGGCGAAGGCGTAATGGCGCCACGACGAAGGCCCCCCGTCGAGCAGAGGGAGCAGGCTGCGGCCTTGGAGGCCGAGATTCGAGAAGTCCAGCCCGGCCATGTCCAGGAGGGTCGGCATGAGGTCGAGGCGCTCCACGAGCTGGGGATACTTCCTGCCGGCGGTCGCCGGCCGCGTCGGGTCGTGCACGATCAGCGGCACGTGCAGGACGCCCTGGTAAAGGCCCTCCGTATGCCCGAGCAGGCCGTGGTCGCCCAGCATCTCCCCGTGGTCGCCGGTGATCACGACGATGGTGTTTTTGTCTAGGCCCATCGCCTTGAGGCGGCGCAAAAAGGCGCCGACTTCGTCGTCCGCCTGATTGAGGGAGGCGTCATAACGGGCGATGAGATGCTTGAGGCTGCGAGGGTCCTTGCGGAAAGCCTTCACGCGCGCGAGGAGCTCCGCCGAATAGTCTCCGGGTTCCCCGTCATAGGCGCGTGAGAAGGGCACGCTCAGCGTTTCCGTGTCGTCTGCGACGCCGCGGTAGCCCGGATCGTATTTGTCCGGATCCTTCGATCGGTAAGGCTCGTGCAGATCGTCGACGGCCACATAGGCGAAGAACGGCCGGTCCTTGCTCTCGCCCACCCAGCGCTCCACCGATGCCAGATTGTCGCCGAAGGAGGCGGGCAGATGGTCCGGCTCCGAAGTCGAGAAGATGTTCACGTAGGTGTCGAAGCCCTTGTCGAGCCCCCAGGCCGGGATCATGTAGACGCCGCCGCTGAAGGCGGCCGTGCGGTAGCCCGCGTTCTTGAGCTCGCCGGCGAGCGTGGCCTCGAACTCGGGCAGCGGATGGGGCGTGTTGGTGTAGTCGCCGTGGACCTCGGGAACTTGGCCGGTGAAGAGCGAGGCGTAGTTGGGCAGGCACCACGAGCTCTGGGCCCAGGCGTTCTCGAAGAGGGCGGAGTGCTTGGCTAGGCGGTCCATGTTCGGCGTGACGCGGCGGGCGCGGTAGCCGTAGGCGCCGAGGTGATCGGCCCGAATCGAGCAGATATCGAGGAACACGAAGTTCGGCTGTCGCGGGGCGGCCCCGGCGGCCGCGGACGCCGACAGCAGCAGACCGGCCAGCAACGTGCGCCTCATGGTCATCATGAGGGAATATAGCTTAGCGATGGTTTTAATCGCAAAAAGCCTATCTCAGCCCGAGGCAAGAAAGCCCGACGGTGAGAATCATCACCGCCAGGACGATGCTCGTGACGGCGACATACTTGTAATCCCGATCCACGTAAAAGGCGTAGATCGAGACGACGACGCGCGCCACGGGCGTCAGGATGAGCAGGAGGGTGCCGAGCAGCATGTAGGCCGTGGGGTCTCCCGAAAGGAGTCCGCGCAGTTCCGTTCCCAGTCGATAGTGCGAGCGCACCCAAGACGGGTCGAGCGGCACGTACGTCGGGTGAAGCAGGGCGAGGATCACGCCGGCGGCAAAGAGCAGCGTGCTCGCGGCCATGCCGGCAAGGAGGGCCCTGTAGACCCCCGCGTAGACGTTCTGTTCGGTTTCCATGGCCATTGGGATCACCCCGCGAGGACGGGCAGATGGACGCCGAAGCGCTCGAGCAGCGCCTTGGCGAGCATGCCGTAGGCGAGATACGCCATCAGCAGCGACAGGATCCACTTGAGCACGGCGCTGTGCAGCCGGTTCATCACCATCGTGCCGACCGTCGCTCCCGCCGTCGTGCCGAGCGCGACCGGCGCGACGACGTAGAAATGGATGAGCCCGGCCATGAAGAAGAGGATCGAGCTGACCGCGGCCGTGACGCCGATCATGAGCTTGCTGGTCCCCACCGCGGCTTTCATCGGGACGTTCATGTAGCGGTTCATGGCCGAGACCTTGAGCACGCCGCCGCCCACGCCGAGCATCCCCGAGGCGAGGCCCGCCAGGCCCGCGATGCCGGCTCCGATGGGCGCGCCGTTGACCACGTAGGCCACCTCCCGCCGCGCCGCCTGGTCGTAATAATCGCCGCGCAGATCGAGGAAGGCCGAGAGGCGGTCGGGCCGGGCTCTCTCGAAGTCCCCGCGCGCGATGCGCTCATCGTCGAGGTTGCGCGTCGAATAAGCCGCCCAGCCCATGTAGGCGAGCATGATCGCGAAAAGCAGGAGCATCAGCCACTCGTGCAGGTAGAGCGCCAGGATGCTGCCGCCCAGCGCCCCGGCCGTGGTGGCGATCTCCAAAAACATCGCCAGGCGAAGGTTGGTGATGCGCTGCTCGACGTAGGCCGAGCCGCCGGCGTTGGAGGTGGCGATGACGGAGACGATGCTAGCCGCCACGGCGATCTTCATCGGCAGCTGGAACATGAGGACCATCACCGGGACGATGAAGATTCCGCCGCCGACGCCGAGGAGCGCGCCGAAGAATCCCGCCAGGCAAGCCGCTCCGAAGAGGGCTGCGACGAACTGATAGGTATAGGTCATAGTTTCAAAGCGCTTCGACGGCCGCCGCGACGCCGAGCCCGCCGCCGACGCAGATGGAGGCGACGCCGCGTCGAAGGCCCCGGCGCTTGAGTTCGCGCAGAAGCGTCAGGATCAGGCGGCAGCCGGTGCCGCCGAAAGGGTGGCCGAGCGCGAGCGCGCCTCCGTTGGGGTTGACCTTCTCGGCGTCGAGAGCGAGCTCCTTGACGCCGACGATCATCTGCGAGGCGAAGGTCTCGTTTATCTCGAAGAGGTCGATGTCGCGGACGCTCAGCTTGAGGCCGGCCAAAAGCTTGCGGATCGCGGCCACCGACCCTTCGGCCATCCGTTCCGGCTCGATGCCGGCCACGACGCCGCCGAGGTAGCGGCCCAAGGGCTTGCGTCCCGCCGCGGCTTGCTCGCAGGCGAGGATGACGGCCGAGCCGCCGTCGACGATGGCGTGGGTGTTGGCGTGGGTAGCCTCGCTCGTCTCGTAGAGCCGCTTGGACTGCGCGAAAAAGTCCGGCGTCGCGCCCTCGCGGACGGCGTCGTCGGCGTCGATGCCGGCGACCGCGACGATCTCCTCGCGAAAATAGCCCAACGCCCTGGCGCGCGCCGCGTGCTCGTGGCTGCGCAGGGCCCAGGCATCCTGATCGCGTCTCGAAAAACCGAGTTCCCGGGAGACCTCCTGGGAGGTCTCGGCGATGTTGCGGCCGCAGGCCGCGTCCTTGAACGAGGGCACGAAGACGTTGCGCGGGACATTGCTCGGGCTGTCGGCGCCGCAGGCCGCCGTGAGCCCGGCGCGCCCGGCGCGGACGTCCTCGGCGGCGCTGATGAAGGCCTGTAGTCCCGCTCCGCAGGCGAGGTTGACCGCGTAGCTTGGCATCGCCTTGGGCGCGCCCGCGCGCAGGCCGACGTAGCGGCCGCCGTAGCAGGCGTGAGCGCCCACGTGATAGCAATTGCCGAAGACGAGGCTGTCGAGCCGCTCGGCGGAAAGGCCGGCGCGCGAGAGCGCGCCCTTGACCGCTGCGGCGCCCAGGTCGAAGGGGTCGAGCGAGGCCAAGGCCCCTCCTCTTTGGCCGTCGGGCTTCTCGCCCTTGCCCCAGACGACGAACGGCGTGCGCGCGCCTTCCAGGACCAGGGCTTCCATCAGCGTCTCTCCTTGACGAGGGCGGCGAGCACGCCCCGCATCTGGCGGTGGATGCGGCCGTTGGTGGCCAGGGTCTGGCGGCCGAAGTCCAAAAGGCCGTTCCAGGGCCGCCCGGAGAAGTCGCTCACCACGCCGCCCGCCTCGCGCACGAGCAGGGAGCCGGCGGCGACGTCCCAGGGCTTGAGCGACAGTTCCCAAAAGCCGTCGACGCGCCCGGCGGCGACCCAGGCGAGGTCGAGCGCGGCCGAGCCGCTGCGGCGCACGTCGTGGCAGCGCTCGATGAAGCTCCGGTAGAACTCGACGTAATAGGCCGCGCGCCGGGCGCGGTCGTATGGAAAGCCGGTCACGAGAAGACTTTCCGAAAGCCGCCGAGAGCGCGAGACCCGCAGCGGGCGGCCGTTCATCGTCGCGCCGCGGCCCTCTTGGGCCAGGAACCGCTCCTTGCGGAACGGATCCTCGATGCCGGCGAGGACGGGGCGGCCGCGCCTCACCAAGCCGATCGAGACGCAGGCCACCGGATAGCCGTGGGCGTAGTTGGTGGTGCCGTCGAGCGGATCGACGACCCAGCAAAACTCCGCGCCGGTCTGGCGGCTGGCCTTTTCTTCGGCCAGGAAATCGTGATCCGGGAAGCGGCGGCGCAGCAGCGAGAGGATCAGGCGCTGGCTCTCGAGGTCGGCGCGCGTGACGATGTCCGAGGGCCCCTTGTAGCGCTTCTTGACGTGGCCGAAGTCGCGGCCGAGAACGCGGCCCGCGCCGTCGAGAGCCTGCTCCAGAGTCCGGCGGCAATCGGAGAGGGTCATCTTCGCGCCGAGAAGTGGGCCGCGAGGCCGGCGACCAGGCCCTCGGCGGTGGCTTCCGAGGCTTGGAGCGGCCGGATGCCGTGGCGGCGAAGCGCCGCGGAAGTGACCGGCCCGATCGAAACGGGAACGGCCCGGCGCGCGAGTCGGCGAGCGGCGCGCAATCCCAGAGCTCCAACGAAGCCGTCGACGGTCGAGGGCGAGGTGAAGGTCACGGCGTGGAGGCCGGTCTTGGCCGCCGCGCGCAGGCGCCGCGCGCCCGCGGGATCGGCGGCCGGGCGATAGGCGTCGGCGCACACCACGCGCGCCCCGCGCCGCCGAAGAAGGCGGGGCAGCTCGTCGCGGGCGAGCTCCGAGCGCGGGATCAGGATGCGCCATCCCCGGACCTCCCCCATGGCCCGGCCAAGAGCGGCCGCGTCATAGCGCTGAGGCAGCCCTTGCGGCTTCCAGCCTCGCTCGCGCAGCGACGCGGCCGTCGCGGGCCCGACGGCGAAAACGCGCCGGGGCGCTTGCGGCCGCAGGCGCAGGCGCCGGACCCGGGAGAAGAACGAGTCGACGGCGTTGCGGCTGGAAAATACGGCGCAGTCGAAGTCAGGCCATCGCCGCAGCGCGGCGTCGAGCCCGGCGTAGGAGCGCGGCGGCAGGATCTTGATCAGCGGGGCGAAGAGGACGCGGGCGCCGGCTTTCCGAAGGCTTTCGCCGAGGCCGCGGGCCTGAGCGCGCGGCCTCGTGACGACGATGCGACGGCGCTTGAGCGCTTTCGTTGCCCGGAGCATCGCCCGGATTCTATCAAAAAGCCCGGCTGACCACGACACGGCGCCGGGCAGGCGTTTGCCCCGGATTGACACGTTCCCGTCGTTTTGCGAAAATGAGGCGTTCGCATGCCCCCCTGGTTTTCCAAGAAGGATCCCGCTCCCCAGGCTTCCGCGCGCCCCGCCGCCGCGAAGATCAAGATCTGCGATTTGATCGACGCCGGCGTGATCCTGACGCCTCCCCCCGGCCAGGAGAAGCCCGCCGTCCTCGAGGTGCTGGCCGCCCGCGTCTGCGAGCGCCACGGCCTCGGAGACCCTGCTCCGTTCTTGGCCAAGGTGCGCGAGCGCGAGTCGGGCATCAGCACCACGCTCGACACGGGCCTGAGCCTGCCTCACGCGCGCGTGGACGGCCTTTCCCGGCTCGTCGCGGGGCTGGCGGTCTCGGCCCAAGGCCTGCGCGACCCGCGCCAGCCGGAGCCCCTCATCCGGGTGATGTTCATGTTTTTCTCTCCCAACCGGCAGGACGCCTTCGCCCTGCATCTGCAGGTCCTGCGCGCCGTCTCCGGGCTCTTCGACGCCGCGCTCATCGAAACGCTCTGCCGCGCCAAGACGCCCGAGTCCATCATGGCCGCCGTGCGCGGCCGGGAAAAGTAATGACGCTCCTGCGCATCACCAAGCACGGCGAGGCCGTGCTCAAGAGGCCGTCGGCGCCCGTCGACCTCGAGAAGATGGGAGACGAGCTGCCCAAGCTCCTCAAGGACATGTGGGCCACGATGTACTCGGTGCGCGGCGTCGGCTTGGCCGCCCCTCAGGTCGGCCTCAACATCCGTCTTTCCGTCATCGACGTGCGCCCGGAGGGCAAGCCCCAGCGGCTGGTCCTCATCAATCCTCAGATCGTCTCGCGCGACGGCAAGATCCACGACGAGGAAGGCTGCCTTTCGCTGCCCGGCGTCTACGCCAAGATCGACCGCGCGGCCAAAGTCAGGGTCCGGGCGCTCGACGAGAAGGGCCGCCCGTGGGAGATGGAGGGCGAAGGGCTGCTCGCCCGCGCCTTCCAGCATGAGATCGACCACCTAGACGGCAGGCTCTTCATCGATCACCTGGACTTCGTGCACAAGCTCCGGGTGATGTCGATCATCAAGGACCTCAAGCCGACCTGGTCGTAAGCTGGTGAAAGCGCTCTTTTTCGGCACTCCCGAAGTGGCCGTTCCTTACCTGGAGGTTCTCGCCGCCTCCCACGAGGTTCTCGCCGTCGTCAGCCAGCCCGACAGGCCAGCCGGCCGGGGCCTTGCGACGGCGCCGACGCCCGTCAAGCGCAAGGCGCTCGAGCTCGGGGTGACCGTGCTTCAGCCGCAGAGGCCCTCCGAGATCGCGGACCGGCTCAAGGCTCTCGGGGCCGACCTCTCGCTGGTCGTGGCCTACGGCCGCATCCTCAAGCCCGACGTGCTCTCCGCCGCCCGCCTGGGCGCTCTCAACGTCCACTTTTCTCTTCTGCCGAAATACCGGGGCGCGGCGCCGGTCCAGTGGAGCCTCGTGCGCGGCGAGACGACGACGGGGGTGACCCTCTTTTGGCTCGACGAGGGCATGGACACGGGCCCGATCTTTTGCGCGCGAGAGGCCCCGGTCGGCCCGGACGAGGACGCGCCGGCGCTCATGGCGCGCCTGCAGGCGCTGGGACTTGAGGCCCTGAAGGACGCGCTGGGCGCCGTCGCGGCCGGCCGCGTCGAGCGCAGGCCCCAGCAAGGCGAGCCGACGCTCGCGCCGCTGATCAAGCGCGAGGACGCCCGCCTGGACTTTTCCCGTCTCGCGCCGGAGCTGCACAATATCGCGCGGGGCTTTCGCGCCTGGCCGAAGGCCTACTTCGCGCTTTCCCTGCCCAAAGGCCGCCAGCTGGTCCAGGTGCTCTCCACGCGCCGCGACGAGGGCGAGGGCCCCGCGACCGGGCGTCCCGGAGCGATATTACGCGTTGATCGCGACGGGGGTGTTTTGGTAGAATGTGGGTACCGCAGCCGTCTGTGGTTTCTCGCAGTTCAACCTGAGGGAAAAAAGCCGGTCAATGCTGCGCAATTTATAAACGGCCTCCGTTTGGGGGCAGGGGATTTTTTGCCGTTTGAGCGGATGTGAAGAGTCGCCGTGACCATGCAACCTGAATCCCGCGCCGGAACCGTCCGCCTCTGGGAGTTTCTCCTGGTCGGCGTGATCCTGGCCGCGCTGGCCTTCTTCCTCGGCCAGTGGGCGCTGGAAGGCGTCATCCATTCGCGCAAGACCGAGACCGTTCCCGACCTCAAGGGCCGGTCTCTGGAGGCCGCTCTCGACGCGCTCTCGCCGCTCAACCTCGGCCTCAAGAAGGAGAGCGTCGAGTTCGACGCCTCCGTGCCGATCGATTCCGTCGTGCGCCAGGAGCCCGCGCCTGGGACGGTGGTGCGCGAGGGCAAGATCATCAAAGTGGTCGTCAGCCAGGGCGGACAGACCGTGCTCACCCCCGGCCTCGTCGGCCTGCCGCTGCGAAACGCGCAGATGATGCTGACCGAGGGCCAACTGGCGCTCGGTCAGGTGACCGAGGCCTATTCGCTCAAGCAGGACAAGGGCGTCGTGCTCTCTCAGGATCCCAAGCCCGACGCGAGCGTGGCGCAGAACTCGAGCGTGAACGTCGTCGTCTCCGGCGGGCAGCCTCCAGCGGGCGTCAACCTCATGCCGGACTTCGAGAGGCAGAACATCGCCTCGGCACAGTCGTGGTCGGCGAGCTCCGGTTTCCAGATCTCCGTCAAGAAGGATCCGTCCTCGCTGTTTCCGGGCGGCGTGATCCTGAGCCAGGACCCGCCGCCGGACTCCGTCTTGTCCCAGGATTCCCAGATCGGCTTCGTGGTCAGCGGCCGCCCGATGAACGACGCCGCGCAAGCGCCCGGGGGCAAGATGTTCCATTACGAACTGGCCGAAGGCGGAGCCGAGAGCCTCGTGCGCATCGTCGTCGTGGACAAATACGGCGAGCGCGAGATCTTCAACGGCCTGCGCAAGCCCGGCTCGAAGCTCGACATCCCGCTGCAGGAAGCCGGGCAGGCGCGCGTGAAGATCTATCTCAACGGCATCCTGGTCGAGGAGCGAGACCTGTGATGACGGCGGCTCGAAAGATCATTGAGGTCGTCCCGTCGCTTTTGGCCGCCGATCTCGGCAGGCTCGATTCGGAGCTCGAGCGCGTGCGCGCCGCCGGAGTGACCTGGGTGTCCGTCGACGTCATGGACGGACATTTCGTGCCCAACCTGAGCTTCGGGCCGGACTTCGTGCGGCTGGTCAAATCCAAAGGGCTGACGGTGGACTCCCATTTGATGGTGGCCAATCCCGAGACCGTGGCGCCTTGGTTCGTCGACGCCGGCGCCGACTACGTGACCGTGCACGACGAGGCCTGCCGCGACGCTCGCGCCGCCTTGCGCGACATTCGCAGGCGCGGCGGCAAGGCCGGCTTGGCCGTCAAGCCCAAGACTCCGGCCGATTCCCTCGTCGCTCTCGTCGGGGAATACGACTTGGCGCTGGTCATGACCGTCGAGCCCGGTTTCGGAGGGGCTCAATACTTGTCTTACGTCGAGCCCAAGATCGCCGCCGTGCGCCGCGCCATCGACGCCGCCGGCGCCGACTGCTGGCTGCAAGTCGATGGGGGCATCAACGAAAAGACCGCCGCCGCGGCGGCCGGCGCGGGCGCCGACAGCCTCGTCGCCGGCTCGGCGGTTTTTAGGGCCAAGGATCCGGAGGCCGCCGTGACGGCCATCCGGCAAGCCGCTTTAGGTGTCAGACGTTGACTTGTTGACTTGTTGCTTTGCAACAAGTCAACAAGTCAACGTCTGACACCAGGAGTAAACAGGAGGACTCAATGGCAGTCGTCATCAGGTTGCAAAGGACGGGCAAGCCCCACCAGGCGTACTACCGCGTCGTCGCGATCGAGAAGACTCGCGGCGCGACGGGCAAGCCCATCGAAGTGCTGGGATCCTACGACCCGCGCGCCGAGAGCGCCGGCAAGAAGATCCAGCTCAAGAAGGACCGCTACGAGCACTGGGTCAAGGTCGGGGCGCTTCCGTCCGAGACCGTCTCGCACCTCGTCAAGGCCGCGACCAAGACGGCTCAGTAACATGGAGAAGGAGCTGGTCGAGTTCATCGTCAAGCGCTTGGCCGACCATCCAGGCCAGGTGCAGGTCTCCGAGACCGCCGACAACGATACCGTGCGCGTCGATCTGACCGTCGCCGAGGAGGACAAAGGCAAGGTCATCGGCAAGCAGGGCAAGGTCATCAAGGCGATCCGCGCCGTCGCGGGCGCGGCCGCGTCCAAGGCCGGCAAGAGGGTCCTCGTCGACATCGACTAAACCATGCGTATCGACTTCGTCACGCTGTTCGAAGGCATGATCAGGCCCGCGCTCGAGGAGAGCATCCTCGCGCGCGCGCGGGAGCGCGGCCTGCTTTCGACGGGCTTCGTCAATCCCCGCGAGTTCAGCGAGGACAAGCATCGCAAGGTGGACGATCGTCCCTACGGAGGCGGGGCCGGCATGGTTTTGATGGCGGAGCCGCTCTACCGCGCCGTCAAGAGCGCGGCCAAGAAGGGCAGCCGGGTGATCTTCCTTTCCCCGCAGGGGCGGCGCTTCGACCAGGCGCAGGCCGCGCGCCTGGCCCGGGAGAAGCACCTGGTCCTCGTTTGCGGCCACTACGAGGGCGGCGACGAGCGCCTGTCCTCGTTGTTCGACGAGGAGATATCGATTGGAGACTTCGTGCTCACGGGCGGAGAGCTTCCGGCCATGGTGGTCGCCGACGCCGTGGCGCGCTTGATCCCCGGCGTGCTCAAGAAGCCCGACGCCGCCGTCGCGGAGTCGTTCTCGCGGCCGCTGCTCGATTATCCGCAGTACACGCGCCCGCGCGTTTGGCGGCGCAAGAAGGTGCCCGAGGTCTTGTTCTCGGGCGATCACAAGCGAATCGCCGATTGGCGGCAGACCCAAGCCCGCCAAGCGACGCGCCGCAAGCGTCCCGATTTGCTGCAAAACAATGGAGCGCTCGCGCTCGAATAGGAGAAAAGTATGGTGGCAGAACCGACGGACAAGAAGAGCAACATTCCCGACTTCCGGCCCGGCGACACCGTCCGGGTGTCGATCAAGGTCGTCGAGGGCGACAGCGAGCGCATCCAGGCGTTTGAAGGGACCGTGATCAGCCGGCGCGGCTCGGGGGACTCCCAGAGCTTCACCGTGCGCAAGATCTCGTTCGGCGTGGGCGTGGAGCGGACCTTCCCCGTCACCTCCCCCCACATCGACCGCATCGAGGTGGTCAAGTCCGGCCGCGTCCGGCGCTCCCGCCTCTACTACCTGCGCAACCTCACCGGCCGCGCGGCGCGCCTGACCGAGGAGGAGCGCGGCGATTCCGGCGCGCCGAAGGCTCACGAGGCCAAGGCCGCCGAGCAAGCCTCGGCCGAAAAGCCCGAAGCCAAGGCCAAGGCCGGCAAGGCCGAGCCCTCGGTCCGCAAGGCCGAATCCGGCAAAGAGGCGCGCGCGCTGGGAGCGGCTCCGGCTGGCGAGTGATCTTCCGTGGCTTGCCTCGGCCAGTCCTTCGACGACGGCCTGCGGCGCAGCCTCGGTTTTGACCACATCATCGGCGTCGACGAAGCCGGACGGGGCCCGCTCGCGGGCCCCGTCGTCGTCGCCGCCGTCCTTCTCGGCCCGCGGCCGGCGCGCGGGCTATGGGCGGCCAAGGATTCCAAGCTCCTGACCGCCCTCCAGCGCGAACGGCTTTTTACGGCCATTCGCGCCGAGGCCCAGGCCGTGAGCGTGGCCTGGGCCCATCCCCGCCGCATCGAGCAAGACAACATCCTGCGCGCCACGCTCGAGGCCATGGGCCGCTGCGTGCTGCGCGTCGGCAAGAGCGGATTGGTCCTCGTCGACGGCAATCGGACGATTCCCCGCCTCGGCCGCCGCCAGCTCGCGATCATCGACGGCGACCGGATGTCTTTGGCCGTCTCCTGCGCGAGCATCGTCGCCAAGGTTTGCCGCGACCGCTGGATGCGCCGCCTCGACCGCCGTTATCCCGGCTACGGCTTGGCCGACCACAAAGGCTACGGCACGCAGGCGCACCTGCGGGCGCTGCGCCGCCTCGGCCCCTCGCCGGTCCACCGCCGCACCTTCACCCCCGTCGAAGAGCTGCTGACGAGGCGCTCGTGAACGAGCGGGCGGCCGCGGGGGCCGCGGCCGAGGAGCGCGCGGCGCGGTATCTCGAGGCCCGCGGCTACGAGGTGCTGGCCCGGAATTTTCGCTGCCGCGCCGGCGAGCTCGATATCGTGGCTCGCGACGGCGAGACGGTGGTCTTCGTGGAGGTGCGCTCCCGCGCCCCGAGCGGTTTTGGGTCCGCCGCCGAGACCGTGGGCTGGTCCAAGCGCGCCAAGCTCCTCAAGGCCGCGCGCTACTTCGCTCATGTCAAGGCGCTCGACTGCCCGATGCGCTTCGATGTCGTGGCCATCGACGGCTCCGCCCTCGACCACATCGAGGACGCTTTCCAGGCGGCTTAAGAGGCCGGCGAGGGATACGACGCGAGCAGCGCCGGGCCCTGCCCGGAAAGCCGGTAAACCTCCACGCGGTCCTCGCCGGCAGGCAGCGCCTCCTCGCCCGAGATGAAGACGCGCCGGGGGGCCTTGACCAGGAGATCTCCGTCGGACTGGGGCGCGCCGCCCGCCCTCCAGATCGTCCGCCCGGTCAAGTAGCCGAGGGCCACGGGGCTTGGGACGTGATAGACGTAGTAGAAGCGGTCTCCCGCGACGAAGGTTCGGTCGCGCGAGTAGTCGGAGTAGGCCTGCCCCTCCCAAAAGACCCTGTGCGCCCCGGCTTGGCGCGCCACCAGCGAGGCCGTTTGCAGCAGGACGGGATTGCCGTAGACCGCGCCGTCTCGCAGGGCGGCGGCTTCCCGGGCGGCCGGCCAAAGGGCGGCGGCGGCCACGGCCGCCGCGAACGTCGGACGCAGGGCGCTTGCCGGCGGGATCGCGTCCCAGAGGCGCTTGAGCCCGATGGCGCCGGCGGCGTAAAGGAATGGCAGGACCGGGACAAGATAACGCGCCTCCTTATAATGGATCAGCACGGCCATGGCTCCCGCGAAAGACAGGAAGACGACGCCGTCGAAGCGGCCGCTCTCCGCGGCGCCGGCGAAAAACGCCAGAGGCAGCAGCAGGCCTGACGAGGCGATCACGGCGGCGACGTAGAGCCGGGCCGGATCGTGGTAGCCGCCCACGTCGCGCAGCGCGCTCAAAAAGTCGCGGCCCGCGCCGCTTGCGGCGGCCGGCCAAGCGAGCGCGAAGACGCGGTGGTAGAGGGCGACGACCGTCAGCGCCGCCGCGACGCCCGCGGCGGCCGCCGTCACCGCGGCCCCAAGCAGCTGCCGACGGTCGCGGCCGTCGAGCGCCAGCCCCGCGAGCACGGCGGCGGCGAGCAGCGCGGCGTTCCAGCGGCACAGCAGGCAGGCCGTCAAGGCCGCCCCGGACAGCAGCGTCGGCCCCGGCTTGCGGCGGCGGGCCAAAAGGAATAGGAGCAGGAAGAGAGCGCAGGGAAGGTCGGCCAGCACGGAGCCGAAGTAGTGCAGCGTCATGCGATTGAGCGAGAAGAGGATCGTCGCGGCCTGGGCCCACGCCGGCCCCGCGCGGGGCCGCAGGTAACGGTAGAGGCACCAGAGCAGCGCGGCTCCGACGGCGTCTTGGAGCAGATGGGGAGCGATCAGGCGGGCCGCCAGGGGCGCCCGCGCCAGGTCGAGGATCGCCTGCAGAGGCGCGTGCAGGAGCGGGAGCATGGGCGGGCGAGTCGGCGAATAGCCGACCTGGTCGCCGGCCAGGCGCCGGGCGTTGCGCAGGAACTCGAGGGCGTCGTAGTAGTCGACGCGGGTCGTCAGGCTCCAGCGCAGCTGGAAGGCCGCGTAGAGCGACCAGTAGAGCGCGGCGGCACCGGGCACCAGGCGCTTCTTCCAGACGCGCATGCCCTATGATATAATCTTGCGGTCGCAAGGCGATGGAGTTCGCCTCATGAGCCCCGGCAGGCCGCGGGGATGATGACTCCTACCGGCGTTTCACGGTAGGGGTCTTTTTTTGGGGATCGAATGGACAAATGGCTGGCGTTGGCGGTCGGCGGCATCATCGGGGTTTTCGCGCGCTACGCGTTGGCCGCCGCGATCGGCGCGGCCTGGGGCACGGGCTTTCCCTACGGAACCTTCGTCATCAACGTCACGGGCTGCCTGCTCATCGGCATTTTCGATACTTGGGCGGGTACGCGCGGCCTGCTCGGGCCGACCGGCCGGCTGTTCCTGATGACGGGCTTCTGCGGCGCCTATACCACTTTCTCGACCTTCATCCTCGAGACGTCCGCTCTGGTCGACGACGGCGAGTTCCTGCGGGCGGCGCTCAATCTCTTCGGAAGCGGCGCGGTCGGCTTCGCGTTCTTCCGGCTCGGCGTGTTCCTAGGAGGCTTATGACCCTCGAAGGCGATCAGAAGCTGCTGCGCGTGTTCGTCGGAGAAGCCGACCGGTGGAAGGGCGTGCCGCTCTACGAGGCCATCGTCAACGAGGCGCGGGCCCTCGGCATGGCCGGAGCCACGGTGGTCAAGGGCTTCATGGGCTTCGGGGCCAAGGCGCACATCCACACGGCCAAGCTCCTGGAGCTGTCCCTGGACCTGCCGGTGATCGTCGAGATCGTCGACACCGAGGAGCGCGTGGCGCGCCTGCTGCCCAAGCTCTCCGAGATGGTCAAGGAAGGGCTCGTCACCGAAGAGAAGGTGCGCGTCCACATCTACCGCGCCTAGGCCGGCGTGGCGGCGATCAAGGCCGCGCCGCCGAGCGATGTCGCCATGACGAATCCCATGGCCGCCGCCGGGTGCACGGCCCACAAGAGCCCAACGACGGCGCTGGAGACCAGGTCTCCGAGGCCGTTGACGGTCGACAGGGCCCCGAATCCCGCCCCGCGGTTTTGCGGGCCGAGGAGCGCCGCCGCGGAGGCGCTCTCCACCGTCTCCCAAGCGCCCATGTAAAGGCCGGACAGCCCGAAGACCACGGCGAACTTGGCCAACGAAGCGCCCGGCCAGAGCAGCGCCGCCGCCGGGATCACGGCCAGGGCGTAGCCGGCGGCCAGGACGCGGCGCTTGGGCCAGACGTCGGCGAGCAGTCCGCTGAAGAAACACGAGATCGTGTAGACGACGTTGTAGCCGACGTAAAAGAGCATCGCCATCGTGGCGGCTTCGAGCCGGCCGTAGCCCGGCGTCCAGGCCTGCGTGGCCCAAAGGATCAGCAGGGTGTTAGAGAAGTCTCCCGCGCCGGCCAGTCCCACGCCGGCCAGGAAGCGCCGAAACGGGGCGGGAAGCGAGCCCAAGTCCCCCCACGCGCCGGAAACGGACCTCGGCGGGCGCGCTTTCTCGCGCACGAGGAAAGCGATCGCGGCCGCGGCGAGCAGCCCCGGGATCAGCGTCAAAGCGAAGGTCCAGCGCAGGCCGAGCGTGCGCGTGACGACGACGGCCAAAAGAGGGCCGAGCACCGCGCCCGCGCTGTCCATCGAGCGCTCCAGCCCGAAGGCCCGGCCGTAGGTCCGCGGCGTCGTCGCCTCGGCCAGCAGCACCTTGCGCACGGGCGTGCGCGCGCCGCGGCCGATCCAGCCGCCGACGCGCCCGACGAGCACGTGCCACCAAGACGTGGCCAGAGCGAGGCTGGCCATCCCGGAGGCCGTGGCGAAATAGCCGACGACGGCCAGCGGCTTGCGCCGGGCCAGGCGGTCGCTGTAGAGGCCCGAGAGGAGTTTGGCGAAGCTCGACAGCCCGTCGGCGAGGCCCTCGATGATGCCCAGAGTCGCCGAGCCGGCGCCGAGGGAGGCCAGCAGCGCCGGCATGGCGGCCGTGGCCATCTCGTGGCCGACGTCGGAGAGGAGACTCGCGGCGCCGATGCCGAGCACCGTGCGATTGACCCAGCGCTGCGGACCGCCGTCTTGCTCTGCGCTCAAGGCGTGGGGCCGGAGGAGCCGGAAGCGCTGGAGTCGCGCTCGAGATACTTCTGGAGCTCGTCGACGCTCATGTCCATGGCGCTCTTGCGCTGCGCCGGCGCCGCGGGCTGCGTCGCCGGCTGGGCCGGGGGCTGCGCGGCGGAAGCGCCGGCCGGCGGCTGGGCGCTCGCCGCCGGGGCGCCCGCGGGGGCCGGCGAAGCCTGCGCCCGGGACGGCTCTCCCCCGAGCAGGGCCTTTTCCAGGGCTTGGTCATCGGAGCTCTCCGCCCGCGCGGCCGCGGCCTTGGGTCGCGCCGGGTGCAAGCCCGGCTGCGTGTAGTCGAGGCCGTCGCCCGATGAAGCCGGCGCCGCCTGGGCGCCGGTCGGCCGGGGAGCGGGACGCCTTTGGGCCACCCGCGGCGGGCGCGGGCGTCGGCGATGGTTGAGCGGAAAGCCGTAGGCCGCAGCCGCCTGGGCCGCCGCCGTCTCGTCGATCGGCTCGCCCAGGCGCACGTGTCGGGAGGCCCACTTGGCCAGGCCGCGGGGATCGATGTCTTCCCAGGCATCGGTGTCCTGCGGCTTGAGCGTGCGGGCCGTCAGGTCGGCCACGAATGCGTGGGTTTGCTGCGGGCCGCCGCGCTGCGAACGCAGCAGCGCGCGGACCTCGAAGCAGGTGGGCTCGCCCAGAGCCGAGGTCTGCGTCGGGCAGGCCTGGGACCGGTCGACTTCCCACGTCAGCGGCTCGAGAGCGCGCTGGAACCGGGCCGCATACCGCTGCCAGCGCCGTCCCGCCCGGCGCAGTTCCCGCTCGCCTTCCCGGGGACTGCGGCCCTGCTTCTCGAGGACGGCCTGGGCGGCCTCGTCGAGGGGCAGCAGGCCGCGCATCTCCAGAGCCTCGCCGACGGTGGCCGCGGCCTTCCACCGCCGGGGCGAGAAGACGTTCTCGGGCGAAGCCGGAAGGCGCCGGCCGGCGCTCTGCGTCGGGAAGGTCCGCACGAACTGCGTGGCGTCTTGGATCTGCGCGTCCGTGACGGCCGGCTTGGCGGGAGGCTCGGCGGCGGGCTTGGGAGCCGGCGCCGGGGACGGCGAGGGCGCCGCCGCCGGGGGCTTGGCCCTGTGGAGGTTGAGCACGTAGATGCCCCCGCCGGCGGCGAGGGCGGCCAGAAACGCCGACAAAAGGGCTCCAGCCGAGACGCTGCGCCGCGGCGCGAACGCCTGGCGCGGCGGCGGATCGGCGGAGGGCGGCTCCTCGGCCAGTCCGGCATCGGCGATGCGGCCCATGCCCCGGGAGATCGCCGGCGAGGACCGCGCCGACGGGCCGGCCCCGGACGTTTTGGCCGGCGGCGGCTTGACCAGATAATACTGGGAGGGGCGCCACTGATCGGCGCTGGCCGCGCCGTCGGGACAGATCAGCGAGTCCGGAGTGAATCCCGGCAGCCGCTTGAGCTCTTCGGGCTCGTAGGGGCCGAGGGCGTCCTTTCCGTCGAAAAGCCAGTATTTCACGGGCTGTTCCCGTGAGTATAAGGGAAGGCCCGAACGCCCGCAAGGTCGAAATTGTTAAGCGGGGCGCGGGGCCGGCAGCGCGCTGACCACGGCCTGGGTGAAGGCGCGCGTGCCGAGAGACCCGCCCAAGTCGCGCGTGCGCTCCGCGCGCTCGATGCAGCCGAGGATCGTCGCCTTGAGCCGCCGGCCGAGATCGGGCTCGCCCAAGTGCCCGAGCATGGTGCTCAAGGCGAAAAGCGCGGCCGTCGGATTGACGATGTCCCGGCCCGCGATGTCCGGGGCCGTGCCTCCCGCCGGATCGAACATCGCCATGGCGATCTCGCCGTCTTGGTCGAAAGAGTAGCTGGCGCTGTCGGCCAGGCCCAGGCTTCCGATGAGGCCGGCCGCGCAGTCGCTGAGGAAGTCTCCGTACTCGTTGGGGCAGACCACGATTTGAACCGATTCCGGTTTGAGGGCGAGCCGGGCGAGCAAGGCGTCGAAAAGCACGCGCTCATGACGGATGCGCGGGTGGGCTCGGGCGATCTCGGAGACGGCCTCCTCGAACAGCCCGTCGGTGGCGCGCTGGATCGTGTATTTGGAGGCGCTGATGACGCTGCGGCTTCTCTGCGTGGCCAGGCGGAAGGCGAAGCGGGCCGCGTGGATGCAGGGGTCGCGCTCGATGACGCGCACCGAGACGGCCGAGTGAAGGCCGATGCGGCGCCCCTCGTCGTCGTAGGTGCCGCCCGTGGCCACGCGCACGATGTCGACGTCGAGGAGGCGCGTGAAATTGGTGGGCACGCCGGGGATCGTCGAGCAGGGCCTATGGATCACCGAAAAGTTGCAGCGCTCGCGCAGGACCTTGTTGGGGCTCTCGGTCTCCGTGGTCGTCGGATATTTCAGCGCGGCGGTCGTGGAGCGCATGACGGCGAGGGCCTCGTCGTAGGCGGCCGCCGCCCCTTTGCGGCGGCGCTCCAGGCTCAAATCGACTTGATGGAAGTCGAGCTTGACGGGCAAGGCCTCGGCGACGGCGTGGACGGACTGCGACAGCTCGGCGGAGATGCCGTCGCCCAAAAGTTCTGTGATCTCGTAGGTCTTCACGGCTGGTCCGGCCTCCTTTCGAAGCCCTCGCAGGCGACCATCGGCAGCAGCGGGAAGCGGCGAAACCGCGCGTCCTTGGCCGCGAGGGAGCAGAGATAAATCGTGGCGCCGATCTTGGTCTCGAGCGTCTTGGCGTTCGAGCAACTCGCGCACAAGCCCACGCGCACGCCCTCGGGCGCTTCGAGCGGCTCTTCTTCCCCTTCTTCCTCGGTCACGGGCTCGCGGCTCAGTCGAGGTTGCGTAGGCAGGCTTCGGCGACGTGCGGCGCCGAAAGACCGTATTTGTCGTAGAGCTGCGAAGGCGTGGCCGACTCGCCGAAGTCGCGGGCCCCCAGGCGCACGACCCGCACGCCCAGGCCCCGCTGGGCCGCCGCCTCGCAGACGGCGCTGCCCAGGCCCCCGGTGACGTTGTGATCCTCGACGGTCACCAGGCGCGCGCTGTCGGCGGCGAACCTGGCCACGGCGTCGTCGTCGAAGGGAAGGAGCGTCCCGGCGTTGACGACCCGGACGTTGAAGCCGCGGGGCAAAAGGTCCTTGGCCGCCGCGACGGCGCATGGCACCGGACCGCCCGAGGCGAAGACGGTGGCCTGGAAGCTCTTGGGCTTCGGGCTCGGCTCCCAGATCACGTCGGCTCGGCCGAGCTTGAACTTGTAGTCCGGGCCGTGCACGTCGTCCATCTTCTGGCGGGTCAGGCGCAAATAGACCGGGCCCTTATGGGCGAGCATCCACTCGACGGCTTGCCGGGTCTCGGCGGCGTCGGCGGGCTGGAGGATCGTCATATGCGGCAGAGAGCGCATGGCTCCGACGTCCTCGAGGCCCATTTGGGACGTGCCGTCCTCGCCGATGCCGAGGCCCGCGTGCGTGCCCACGAGCTTGACGTTGGTGTCGTTGTAGGCCGCCGAGACGCGGATCGTCTCGAGGCGGCCGATCAAAAAGCAGGCGAAGCTGGTCAGCACCGGCGTCTTGCCGCAGAGCGCCAGGCCGGCGGCGACGCCGATCATGTTCTGCTCGGCGATGCCGAGCTCGAGGTGGCGCTTCGGGTATTTCTTGGCGAAGGCCTGCGTCATCGTCGACTTCGAAAGGTCGGCGTCGAGGACGACGAGCTCGGGGTGCGCCTCGGCCAGCTCGAGCAGCGCCTCGCCGAAAGCCTCGCGCGTGGCCTTACCCACGGAGGATCTCCGCGACGGCGCGGTCGGCTTCCTCTTTCTTGGGAGCCCTGCCGTGCCAGTCGATGACGTTCTCCATGAAGGAGACGCCCTTGCCCTTGACGGTCTTGGCGACGATGGCGAAGGGGCGCTGCGACTCCTTGGCGGCCGAGAGCGCTCCCTCGATCTGCGCGAAATCGTGCCCGTCGATGGCGGCGACGGACCAGCCGAAGCTCGAAAGCTTCTCGACGACGGACTCGATCGGCATGATTTCGCTGACCGGGCCGTCGATCTGCCCGTTGTTGTGGTCGACGATCACCGTGAGGCCGCCCACGCCGAACTTGGGCGCCGACATGAGCGCCTCCCAGACTTGCCCTTCCTGGAGCTCGCCGTCGCCGAGGATGCAGTAGGTTCGCCAATCCTTGGCGTCCATCTTGGCGGCGACCGCCATGCCGATGGCGATGGAGAGCCCCTGGCCGAGCGAGCCGGTCGAGGCCTCGATGCCCGGCAGGAAGCGCCGGTCGGGATGGCCCTGCAAAGGGCTTCCGAGCTTGCGCAAGGTCATGAGCTGCTCGCGCGGGAAATAGCCCATGTAGGCCATGACGGTGTAGAGCGCGGGGCAAGCGTGGCCCTTGGAGAGTATGACGCGATCGCGGTCCTCCCAAGAGGGATTGGCGGGGTCGAACTTCAGGAACTTTGTGTAGAGGACCGCGAGCGTGTCGATGATCGAGAGCGATCCGCCCGGATGGCCCGAGCCCGCGGCCTCGATCATGCGGATGATGTCCACCCGCATCTGCTTGGTGAGCGTCTTGAGGTCTTGAGCGGCGACGGTCGCGGCCGGCATCGCAACGATTTTACCTTAAACGCATGACGACGGCAAATGTTTTGTCCGGGCGCGCTATTGCCGAATTGCAATCGCGGTTTGAAACTGGCTAGAATCTGGCATCCATGGAGATCAAGACCTACGTCGGGTCGATCCGGCGCGCCGCCGAATACGTCAGGTCGCGCGCCCCGCAGGCGCGGCCGAAGGTGGGCATCATCCTCGGCAGCGGGCTCTCCAAGGCGGTGCCGCCGATGGCGGCCACCGAGATCATCCCCTACGCCGAGATTCCGGGGTTTCCCCGCACCACCGTCGCCGGCCACGAAGGCAAGATGATCCTCGGGCATTACAATCGCACCGAGGTCGCCGTCATGCAGGGCCGCTTCCATTATTATGAAGGGCACTCCATGGAGTCGATCGCGCTGCCGGTGCGCATGCTCGAGTATCTCGGGCTCAAGACTCTCATCGTCACCGCCGCCGTCGGCTCGATGAAGCCCAACATCAAGCCCGGCGAGTTCGTGGCCGTCACCGACCATATCAATCTTATGGGCCGAAATCCCCTGCGCGCCTTCCACGAGGAGGAGTTCGGCGAGATGTTCCCCGATCTGACCAACGCCTACGACTCCGACATCCGCAAGACGATCGTCGGCATCTGCAGGAAGCGCAAGATCGCCGTGCACGAGGGCGTTTACGTCGCCGTGGGCGGCCCCTCCTACGAGACGCCGGCCGAGATTCGCGCCTTCCGCACCCTCGGCGGAGACGTCGTCGGCATGTCCGTCGTGCCCGAGGTCATCGTGGCGCGGCAGATGGGCCTGCGCACGATGGCGCTGACCTGGACCTCGAACATGGCCAGCGGCATGAAGGGCGCGGAGCTGAGCCACCCCGACGTCCTGGCCCTCGGCGACCGCGTGTCGGGCAACCTGCGGATCGTCCTGCAGGACCTGATCAAGGCCCTTTAGCGCCCCCGTGCGCTTCCTCGACCTCATCGCCAAGAAGCGCGACGGCGGCGTCCACACCGAGGAGGAGCTTCGCCAAGTCGCCCAGGCGGCGTCCGACGGCGCCGTGCCGGACTACCAGCTCTCGGCGTGGCTCATGGCCGTGTGCTGCCGCGGCATGACGCCCCAGGAGACGGCCGTCCTCACGCGCGAGATGGCGCGCTCAGGCGAGCCGCTGGACCTGTCCTCCCTCAAGGCCCCGAAGGTCGACAAGCACTCCACCGGCGGCGTGGGCGACGGCGTGTCGATCGCGCTGGCGCCGGCGGCGGCCGCGTGCGGCGCCGTCGTGCCGATGATGAGCGGGCGCGGCCTCGGCCACACCGGAGGCACGCTCGACAAGCTCGAGGCGATTCCGGGCTTCCGCGTGCGCCTGGGCGCTGCCGAGATCAAAAGCGAGCTCTCCCGGCTCGGCGTGGCGCTCTTCGGCCAGACCGAGCGCCTCGCTCCGGCCGACCGCAAGCTCTACGCCCTGCGCGACGCCACGGCGACGGTGCAGTCGCGGCCCCTGATCGTCGGCAGCATCCTGTCCAAGAAGCTCGCCGAGGACCTCGACGCCCTGGTGCTCGACGTCAAGGCCGGGTCGGGCGCGATCTTCAAGGATGTCGAGAGCGCCGAGGACCTGGCCAAGGCGCTGGTCTCAACCGCCAAGCGCGCCGGCCTTTCCTGCGCGGCGGTGCTCACCTCGATGGACCAGCCTTTGGGGCGCTGCGTGGGCAACGCCCTCGAGATCAAGCAGGCCCTCGAGGTCCTGCACGGAGATTTTCGAGCCTCCGATTACGCGGAGTGCCTGCTCGCCCTTGGCGGCTGGATGCTCAAGCTCTGCGGCTTGGCCAGCTCCGAGTCGGAGGGCGCGCGCAAGATTGAGGCCGCGCTCAAGGACGGCCGCGCGGCGCGGCGCTTCCAGGATCTGGTGCGCGCGCAGGGCGGCGATGTCTCGGTCGTCGAGGATCCCGGGAGGCTTGCGAAGGCGGCGCTCTCGCGCGCCTTCAAGGCTCCCAAGGACGGCTTCGTCTGCCGGCTGGACGCGCGCGTCGTCGGGGAGGCCGCCGTGCGCCTGGGCGCCGGGCGGGCCACGATGGAGGACAAGCTCGATTACGGAGCGGGCTTCACGCTCGAAAAGAAGGTCGGCGAGCGCGTGCGCCGCGGCGAGACGATCGCCACGGCCTACGCCGCCGACGAGGCGAGGCTCTCGGATGGGTTGTCGCATCTGGCCTCGGGAGTGGACATTTCCCCCCGCAGGCCCAGGGCCGTGCCCGTCGTCTTGAAGGTGCTCAAATAGGAGGATATCCATGGCCGGCAAGGTGAACGTCTGCGACCATCCGCTCATCCAGGACAAGCTCGCCGCGCTGCGCGACAAGCACACGCGCCCGCAGGAGTTCCGCCATCTCATGGAGGAGACGGCCTTTTTGATGACCTACGAGGTGCTGCGCGGGGTGCGCACGCGCAAGACCATGGTGCAGACGCCGCTGCGAAGCGCCTCGGCGGAGTTCGTGGCCCAGCCCGTGGCCGCCGTCGCCGTGCTTCGCGCCGGGCTCGGCCTCCTCGCGGGGCTGACCCGCGTCGTGCCCGAGGCGCGCATCGGCCACATCGGCCTCTACCGCAACGAGGAGACGCTCAACCCGGTGAGGTATTACGTCAGGCTTCCCAAGGACATCGGCGAGTGCTTCACGGTGCTCTGCGATCCGATGCTCGCCACCGGCGGCTCGGCCGTCGAGGCGATCCACATCCTCAAGACCGACGGCGCGCGCCAAATCGTGCTGATGTCGCTTCTGGCGGCGCGCTCGGGTATCAAGCGCATACAGGAGGCCCATCCCGACGTCTCGATCTTCGTGGCCGCCATCGACCCGATCCTCAACAAGTCCGGCTACATCGTGCCCGGCCTGGGCGACGCGGGCGACCGTCTTTTCGCCACCTGACGATCCACGCGGATAGCCGGTGAAAAGAAAAAGCCCTCCTCGCGGAGGGCTTTTTCTTTGGGCAGCTTGGTTTCAGCTCGCGCGGTCCTGGCGGCAGACGTGCGGCCAGACGCAGGTCGTCACGGGCGTTTCGAGGGTCTGGACCGGGAGGTTGCACACATGAGGCCAGGCGCAGGTGGTCACGGGGCCGGCCTCGGCGGTTTTTTCCTGGGCGCAGATGTGGGGCCAGACGCAGACCCTGGCGGGCGTTTCGACGGTCTGGACCTGGGCGTTGCAGACGTGCGGCCAGTTGCAGGTGGTGACGGGCTGGGCGGCGGCGCGGGACGCCAGGGGGCTGAGCGCGGCGATGAGGATCATCTGGATCATCTTGTTGTCTCCTGTCTCAAATTCTTGCGACAGGGACAGTGTAGCGCGGGCCGCGCGGCCCCTCCTATGAGGGGCGTCAAAAGGGCTTGTTGATCGGCCTCAATTGATCTGGGTCAATAGCCCTAGGCCCGCGTGGGGCTTAGGACCTAGGCGGCCGAGCCGGCCATCCCGCGGATCTCTTCTTCCTTGAGGACCTGGATGTCCTTGACCTTGCGGCGGACCAGGCCGCGCACCTCGAAGTCCTTGAGCAGGCGCACCGCCGTTTCGATGGTCAGGCCGGCCATCTCGGCCAGGTCCTTGCGCTTGAGGCCTTGGACGACGGGGAAGGGCTTGGCGGGGCGCATCATGCGCAGCAGAGTGTCCGCCAGGCGTCCGCGCGCGGGCTTGAAGGCGATGTCGCGGGCTTTGTTCTCCCCGCGGCGCACGTCCCGGGCGAGCTCGCGCAGCAGGGCCAGGGAGGCGTCCGAGAACCTCTTGAGGAAGTCCACGAACTCGGCCTGGCTGACCATGGAGACGATGCTGGGCTCCAAGGTCTCCGCCGTGCCGGTATAGGCGCCCTCCTGGGCCAGGAGCGTGATCTGGCCGAGAAGATCGCCGGCGCTCTCGATGCGGGTGATCAGTTGGTGGCCGGCGCGGCTGGACTTGTAGATCTTGACCTTGCCCTTGCAGACGACGTAGACGCCCTGGGGCTGGGTGCCCTCGTGAAAGACGATCTCTCCCGAGCGCAAGGGGCTGGCCAGGCGCATCTCGCGCCAGGCCTTCTTAGCGTCCTTGGTGCCCAGCAAGTCGTAGAAACAGTTCTTGCGGAAAGGACACCACTCGCAATTCGGAGCTTCTCTCTTGGAGAAGGGCATAGGGGTTTTCCCGAGCCCTACGATATCATTTCAGCCCCCGTCGGGGCCAGGGCCTCAGCGGCGCCGGGGCAGCTCGGCGCGCTCCTCGTAGCGGGCCATGAGGTCCTGGAACCCGGTGAGGTCCCGCACCGCCTCCAGTTCCGAGTCGGTCTTGGACATCACGACGTAGCGCTTGAGCTCGGAGCCGGCCGGAGCGGCCTGGAACGCCGCGCTCAAGCTGCGCAGGCAGTCCTGGTAGCGGCCGGTCACGGCGTAGGCCAGGGCGAGCTGGTAATTGGCCGCGGGGCTCATCGGCTGGACGGCCAAGGAGCGCCGCAGGTAGTCGATGGCCTCGCCGGACAGCCCGAGCTTGTTGTAAGCCGTGCCGACGCGCTCGTAGAGGAACGCGATCTGCGTCCGCGAGAGGGCCTTGGCGCCCTCGTTGAGGGTGAGGACGTCGTTGTATGCGGTGACCGCGTAGCGATAGCGGCCGTAATTGAACTCGTCGTTGGCGGCGCCCAGGCGGTCGTAGACGCGCTTTTCGGCCTTGCTCATCTTGGGACGGCGGCTTTCGCCCGGCGTCGTGCCGCGCACCGAGTCGCGCAGCCCGAAGGCGTCGGAAGTTCCGGCGGCGGCGACGAGGTCGCTGGAGGGCTCGGCGGCCGGCAGGGGCTTGCGGTAGGGCGCGAAGACCGCGGCGATCGAGGGATTCTTGAGCATCGGCGAAAACAGCGGGCTCGTGGCCACCAGCTTGGCCATGGCCAGATCCTGCCCGTCCTCGCGGGCGTCCTCCATGCTCAGGCGGAACTGCGCCGTCGCCTTGCCGACCTGGTGGGTTTCCAGCCAGAGCCGGGACACGTAGAGCGCCAAGACGGGATTGTCGGGCTGCAGGGCCACGGCCTTCTGATACGCGGCGAGGGCCTTGCGGTCGTGGCCGAGGGCCTCGTAGCAAAGGCCGAGGCTGTGGTAGAGCTTATAGGGATGCTCGAGCCTCGTCAGCCAGGGGTCGAGCTGCAGCGCCTTTTCGTAGGCTTTGACCGCTTCTCGGGCGTCGCGCTTGTCCGCCGCTTCCGGAGTCCCCTTGGCGAAGCCTCGCGCGTAGTGGGCGTAGCCGAGCAGGAAATACGTGCCGCCGTCCTGGCGGTTCTTCGCGGCGCGCTGGAAAGCGTCGATGGCGAGGCCGTAATCGCCCTTCATGAGATCCGCGAGGCCCTGCTGGATGACGGCCTCGTCGGGCAGGTCCGGCTTGGCCTGGCCTTGGCCGTCCGAGACGGCGCGCCCAAACCCCGCCATGCCGCCGATCGCCGCGCGGGAGGCCGATGGAACGGCGAGAAGGAGACCGGCGAAAAGCCACGACGCTTGGCGGATCGGATTCTTCATATAGAAGATTTTAGCGCCGGCGGTCCGTATCCGCGAGGGTCGCGCGGCCCAGCCCGGCTGGGGCCGTAGGTCCTAGGTGCTGCGGAGGCAGTTTGCTATAATTTTGGTTCGATGGTGGGTGTAGCTCAGCTGGTTAGAGCGTCTGGCTGTGAACCAGAAGGCCGGGGGTTCAAGTCCCCTCACTCACCCCATTTAGGGCAGATAGGTGAACCCCTGCCCCGATAGTTGTCAGCCAGTGGTACACCTGAGGGCGGTCCTCGTCGAGGGGACCGCCCTTTTTGCCTTTCCGGGGCGCCTGAGCCGCAGTAGGCAATGGAATCCTCAGAATAACGCGGCATGTCACGGCTGTGTGAGTCGATGGAGATATGTTCATCCCATCTATATTCTGCCAGCCCTAAAAGGTTCCCAAGCGTTAGAGATCAAAGAGCTGCAGTTGGCGCTCAACCTTCGGGGCGCGCTCCGGGGGCTTCCGGCTATAGAGGCCGGACAGGACCTCGTCCGCGGCGCGCTCCAGAAGCTCCAGATATTTCTTCACGTCGTATTCCAGGCCGTTCTCCATGAGGGCCAGCGG
>DAIDHI010000048.1 GCA_027452025.1 Elusimicrobiota bacterium
AGGGGCAAGGAGCCACGTTCTTTTTCACCCTGCCCAAGGCCCCGGCATGAGCGCGCAGACGCACGTCCTGGTCGTCGACGACGACCCCGGCGACGTCCTCCTGCTCCAGGAGGCGATCCGGGAACTGGGGCTGTCCTACCGGCTCGAGCTGCGCAGCGACGGCGAGGCGGCCTGCGAGCGCCTTTTAGAGGACCCCGTGCCCGACCTGATAGTCCTCGACCTCAACCTCCCGCGCCGCAGCGGCAGGGAGGTGTTTGCCCGCATTCGGGCGCTGCCCCGGCTCCGCGCCGTGCCCGTCGCGGTGCTGACCACCTCCAAGACCGACTCCGACATCATCGCCGGCGCGGACCCGGCCCTCAATTGCTACCTCACCAAGCCCATGCGTCTCGAGGGCTTCCTCCATACCGTCCGCGACATCGACGCGTTCCTCCGGGCCCGCCCGGCCCGGGCCGACATCCGATTTTGACCCTTCGGCGATATCCGCGGCCCGGCGCCCGCGCCTATGATTGAAGAGAGGGAGGCGCGCCATGAAAGCGATCAGGTTCCATTCATACGGTCATTCCGACCGGCTGCAGCTGGAGGACGCGCCGCCGCCGCGCCTCAAGGAAGGGGAGGTCCTCGTCAGGGTCCGCGCCGCCGGGGTCAACCCGGTGGACTGGAAGATCCGGGAGGGAGCGCTCAAGGAGGTCCGCCCCCAGAGCTTTCCCGCCGGCGTCGGCCAGGACGTGGCCGGAGAGATCGCCCAGGCGCCCCCGAGTTCCGGCTTCTCGGCCCCAGACCGCGTCTACGGCTTGGTCTGGGGAGCCTACGCGGAGTTCGCGGCGGCCAGGCCCGAATGGCTCGCGCCCATGCCGCGCTCTTTGGGCTTCGACGAGGCCGCGGCCGTGCCGCTGGCCGGCCTGACGGCCTGGCAGGCTGTGGAAGCCTGCGCCGTCTCGCCGGGCCAAAGGGTACTCATCCACGGAGCGGCGGGGGGAGTGGGCTCTTTCGCCGCGCAGCTGTGCCGTTGGAAAGGCGCGCGAGTGACCGCCACGGCCTCGGAGCTCGACTTCCCCTACCTGCGCTCGCTCGGCGTCGAGCCTCTCATCGATTATCGCCGCGAGCGCTTCGAGCAGCGCGCCGGAGAGGTCGACGCCGTCATCGATCTCATCGGCGGCGAGACGCTGGAGCGCTCCTACGGCCTCGTCAGGCGCGAGGGCGCGATCGTCACGACTTTGGGGCGCATCGACGAGCGCGCCTGCGAGGAGCGTGGCATCCGCGGCGTCGCCCTCTTCATGAAGGCGGACGGCGCTCAGCTGCGGGAGCTTTCGCGCCTCATCGACGAGGGCTTCCTACGCCCCCGCCTCGACCGGATCCTGCCGCTGGACTCCGCCCGCCAAGCGCAGGACCTCAGCCAGCAAGGCCGGGCCCACGGCAAGATCGTGCTGCACGTCGCCTAGCGTCAGCCGAGGGCGAAGAGCAGCCCGACCAAGGCGCCGTAGAGCGTGCTGGTCCAGGGATTAGCCGTGATGGGGCAAGCGCCCGTCGAGCACCCGACGAGACGGTGCCAGCCGTAGCCCGCCGCCGCGCCGAGCGCCGCGCCGGCGGCCGCTCGCATGACCTTGTCCATGCCTGTTAGATGCGCGGCGGGCGCGAAGGATTCGCCCTAGCGCGCGGCGGCCAGGGCGTAATGGTAGGGAAACGCCCGCTCGCAGAGGATGCGCCAGCCCAAGGCCGCCAAGCGCGCCCGGGCCTCGGCCGGCCCGTAGACGTGGCCGCGAGGCGGCCCCGCCGGCCGCTCCACGTCGGCGTTCCAGTCGATGAAGACCGCGCGCCCTTGCGAGGCGAGCAGGGCGGCAAGGCTCTCCAGCGCCGCGTCGCCCAGCTCATGCAGGACGTTGAGAGCCAGAACGCGGTCGGCTTGCCCTTCCAGAGCGCGGGCCTCGGGCCCGCCCGCCAGGACAGGCCGCACGTTGGCCAACGGCTCATCCGCCAGGCGCTGCCGCAGCAAGTTCAGCATCCTCGGCTGCTCATCCAGGGCGACGAGCCGCAAGTCGGGGCGGCGGCGCGCCAGGGCGCGGCAATAGGCGCCCGTGCCCGCCCCGAAATCGATGAGCGTCGCGCCCCGGGGCGCATCGAGCAACGCCTCGACTTCCTCGACCGGCAGATAGACGAAGCGGGCCGGATCCTCGAGAGCCGCGGCCTTCGCGGGATCAAAACGCTCGGGCTGCCGCGCGCCGTGACGGTCCGCGCTCACCGTCCGGCCCCGCCCTTCAAGGAACGAAGCAGCGCCTGCCGGGCCGAGGCCGGGGGTTTGGCGGTCTTGAGCGCGCGCAGGGCCCGGGCGGTCCGCGTCAAGCTGCGCAGCAGGGCCGCGCAGGACCGGCAGGAGCGCCGATGCTCCTCGACGAGCCGGCGCTGAGCCGCGGGCAGCTCGCGGTCGAGGTAATCGCACAAGAGCTCCACGCGCTCCCGGCACGACAGCTTCTCCAGGCTTGTTTTGGCCGCTCGTTTCATCTGGTCTTTGGATGCCGCCGGACGGGGATGGATTCCTTGGGCGCGAAGGAGCGCTCGAACTCCTGGCGCAGGAAGAGCCGCCCGCGGTGCAGCCGCGACTTCACCGCCGCCACGCCGAGCTTGAGGATGCGCCCGGTCTCCTCGTTGGAGAGCCCCTCGACGTCGCGCAGCGTCACGACCAG
>DAIDHI010000049.1 GCA_027452025.1 Elusimicrobiota bacterium
GCGGCCGCGCAAGCCGCCCGGCCCACGCTCTTTGGCCGCCTGACCGCCGCCGCGCAAGGCCGCATCGCCTGGACCCACGTCTTCGACGGCGCCGGACGCGTCGGCATCCGCCCGCTGCCCAAGCCCGTCTTGCCCCAGGGCAGCTCCATCGACATCGGCGAAGGCCCCTCTCTGCCGCCGGCCGGCCAAGCGGAGACTTTGAGCATCAACGATTTCGACATTCCCGGATCGCGACGCACGGGCGCCGACACCATCTTCGAGGCCGGCCCGCGCGTGCTCGAGACCGCCGTCGGCGGCACGCCCGCGCAGATCGAGAGCTCGGTCAAAGCAGCCCTCCTCAAGCTCGTGGATTCCGACGCCGCGCGCTACGGCATCTCGAGTTCGGAGTTGGAGACCGTCCACGTCCGCTACGTCCCCGGCCAGGGCTCCCAGGCCGACACCGTCTTCGCCTATTTCCGCCAGGAGAAAAAGAGCCGCAACGTCGACGGCACGCAGCAGGCCGTGCGCGTCCACGGCTCCTACCTCAGCTTCACGGTCAAGATCGTCAAGGGCAAGGCCGTGCTGATGGCCGCCATGGCGCGCCTCTACCCCGACATCGCGGTGGCCACCGACGCCACGCTTTCGGACGAGCAGCTCAAGCAGAAGGCGCAGGGCCAGCTGCCGCAGGACGCCGGCCTCTCCCTCGAGTTCATCGAGCGCCGCATCGTCTACCACAAGGGCCGCTGGCGCACCGTCAATCTCTACGAGCTCCAGGGCGCTCCGATCCAGACGGGGCTCAGCGTCGCCGTCGACGTCAGCGACGGCGAGGTCTTCGCCTGGGACTCGCGCGTGGGCGTCTTGACGGCTCATTCGCCCGAGAGCCCGGCGACGGGCCGCTTCGTCCTTCATTACGGCGGCCGCGCCATCATCACCGAAAGCGACGTCGCGCAGATCAAGGCCGCGGTCGAGACCGCGGGCGGACGCGTGACCGGGGGCTGGCACGGGCGCTTGAGCAGCAACATCCTCGTCGAGGGCGACGCGCAGGCCATGGCCGAGGTCGCCCGCCGTTTCGGCTGGTCGATCGAGCCGGTCGTCGAGCAGCGCGCTTCGGCTTCGGGCCAGAAGGCGGCCGACGGCCGGATCGCCGGCACGGTCACCGCTCGCGCCGAGCAAAACGATCACCGGCCCAACGACGAGATCCAGGTCAAGGAGCAGGGCCTGCCGCATCTCAAGCTCACGATCGGCGGCAAAGAGACCGTGGCCGACGCCGAAGGCAACTACTCGGCCGAGGCCTCCGGCCCCGCCGAGGCCTCGGCCAAGCTCGAGAGCCTCTGGACGAAGGTCATCGACCAGGCGGGCGGCGACCTTTCCGTCTCGGCCGCCCTGACGCCCGGGGCCAAGACCCCGATGGTCTTCAACCCGCAGGGCGCCGCCGAGCAGAGCGTCGACCAGGTCAACACGGCGCTGTGGGTGACCAAGATCCACGACTGGTGGAGCGAGCAACTGCGCCATGACGCGCGCCTCGACCGCCAGGTCCCGGCCAACGTCAACATCGACGACGAGTGCAACGCCTACTACACGCCGGGCACTCCCAGCCTCAACTTCTTCAAGTCCAGCGACAACTGCTCCGACACCGGCCGGCCCGGCATCGTGGCCCACGAGTACGGCCACTTCGTCGACGACTCGATCGGCGGCATCACCAACGGCGGCATGAGCGAGGGCTGGGGCGACATCGGCTCCATGTTCCTCTTCAACACGCCGATCATCGGCGAGGGCTTCCTCAAGCACCAGACGCCCAGTTGGATCCGCAACGGCGAGAACAACTACCAGTACAATCCCGACGACGAGGTGCATGACCAGGGGCAGGCGTGGATGGGATTTGCCTGGAAGCTGCGCAAGAGCCTCATCGCCATCCTCGGCGACGCCGCGGGCGCGGCCGAGGCCGAGTCGCTGATCATCCCCACGATGTTCGCCAAGGCCTCCGACATCCCCTCGCAGATGGCCCAGGTCCTGCTCAACGCCATGGACAAGAACGGCAAGATCCGCTACGAGCAGCAGATCCGCGCCGCCGCCAGCGCCCACGGCATCGAGCTGCCGAAAAACCCCGGCCTGATCGCGACGCTGTGGAACAAGCTCCTCTCGGGCTTCTCCGGCATCGACGTCGAGAACGTGGACCTCAAGGCCTTCGCCGGCCGCCCCGTCAACCTCAACGGGCTCAACGTCAAGCAGATCGTGCCCGTCGACTTCAGCCAGGCCCCGGCCGAGGCCTCCTCCACGGCCGTGCTGCGCATCACGGCTGGCCGCTTCAGCCGCGAGCGCGTGCGGGAGTTCATCCAGGACGCCAACTTGTATCGCTCCTCCGAGTACGCCGGGCGCCTGAGCTGGAAGCTCACGGAAACCCCCGGCCTCTTCGGCTCGGAGTTCATCCTGGAGTTGACGGGACCTCGCAAGAACGTCTCCTACATCATGAACCAGGTCCAGCGCTTCGCCGGGCAGGCCGTCTCCGTGCCGGCCAAAGCCTCCGCCCCGCAGACGCCGACAGGCCCGCTGGCCTTGGCCGCGACGCCGGCCGGCCGGCCGTCGGAGCTGCTCGGCTACGCCGAACCCGTGATCGGACGCCTGGCGGCCGGACAGCCGAGCCTCTCGCGCCGGGAGTCCGACGGCACCCAGCGCTCGGTCAAGCTCGTCGAGACGCCGGGCTCGCGCCGCCTGGAGTTCCAAGTCGAGGAGCCCATCGCGGGCTCGCCCCTGGTGCGCGTGTATTTTCTGGCGCTCGACCTTGGCACCGGCAAGCCCTCCGGCAGCGCGTCGATGAAGAACCCGACGGGCGGCCCGGCGCCCAAGTATGTGCGCATGCTGCCCGAGGACGAGGCGTCGGCGCGGGTCAAGGCCGAGCTCGACCAGTGGGGCGCCATCCCTTCGGACTTGCTCGGCTACGCCGGCTCGGTGCTCCAGCGCCTGGAGGCCGGCGCGCCCAGCCTGCGCCGCATCGAGACCGACGGGACCGCCCGGTCGGTCGAGCTCGTCGAGGCGCCAGGCTCGCGCCGCCTGGAGTTCCAAGTCGAGGAGCCCGTCGCCGGCTCGCCCCTGGCGCGCGCGTATTTCCTGGCGCTCGACCTCAGCACCGGCAAGGCTTCCGGCAGCGAGAGCCTGCGCAACCCCGCAGGCGGCCCCGCTCCCCGGTACGTGCGGATGATGCCCGACGCCGAGGCCGCGGCCCGGGTCAAGGCCGAGCTCGACCGCTGGAACTAAACCGCCTCTCAACCGTCTCGAGAAGCCCCGGCCCCAGGCCGGGGCTTTTTGCCGCCCGACGCGGGTCATGGATCAAAGTCACAGGCGCGCGGACTTGACGGAAAAATGACGTCCTGTTAAACTGCGGCCACGATGAAAAAGTCTTTCGCTGTCCTCGTGGCCCTCGCATTCTGCACGTCCTCTTCCTTCGCGACCGAATGGAACGTCCTCGGCGCCCGCGCCCAAGGCATGGGCGGCGCCGGAGTGGCGCTGCCCAACGGCGCGGAAAGCGCCTACTGGAACCCAGCCGGCCTGGGCGAGCCCGACAACGCCTCGGGCTTCCAGGTGCCCTTCGGCGGCCACCTGGGGCTTTCCGGCAGCGTCATCGCCGGCGCCAAGGACCTCAATAACGTCATCAGCGCCTGCCGGAACGGCGGCGCCGGCTGTTCGCAGACCAACATCAGCAATGCGCTCAACGAGCTCAACAGCCCGGGCGGCGGCCTGCGCGCCGACGCCGGCGCCGGCATCGGCCTCAAGCTCGGCCGCATGGCTTTCTTCGCCAACAATTTCACCTTCATCGGCGCAAAGCCTAACGCAGACCTTTCTGCGAGCGTCAGTCAGACCAATACCGTGGTCAATAACGCGTCTTCCCTCGAGTTGCGCGGCCTCAACGCCACGGAGATCGGCGTGGGCTACGGCCACGAGGTGCCCTACTTGCCCGGAGTCTTCGCGGGACTCACCGTCAAAGGCATCATCGGCGACGTCGGCTTCAACAACTACGCGATCAACAACAACGGCTCCTTCGGCGGCGGCGGCGGCAACGCGAACCCCCTCAAGGGCGCGCAGTCGAGCTTCCAGCCGAGCGTGGACCTGGGCGCCCTGGTCGACGTCAACCGCATCCAGGCGCTGCAAAACATCTGGTGGCGGCCGCGCGTGGGCGTGACCGTGCACGACATCAACAGCCCGAGCTTCAAGTATTCCGCGCAGGACCAGCTCAACGCCGCCGCGTCGGGCATCGACCTTCCCAGCCGCTACGTCCTGCAAAGCGGCGCGCGCGCCGGCGTGTCCTTCTCGCCGTTGTCGTTCTGGAACGTGGCGCTGGACGGCGACCTTTCGCGCAATCTCACCGCGCTGGAGGGCTACGAGTCCCAGATGCTGGCCCTCGGCACGGAGGTCAACGTCTTCAACCGCTCCTGGCTCAACATCCCGCTGCGCGCCGGCCTTTCGCGCAACATGGCCGAGCCGGGCGCCAAAACCGCCATCTCCGCGGGCGCCGGCTTCAACTTCCTCCACTTCAACGTCGACATCGGCGCGACGGTCACTCCCGGCACCGAGACCATTCAGTCCCAGGGCCAGACCCAGAAGCTGCCCAACGAAGTGGCGCTCTCGGGCCAGTTGGGGCTGCTCTTCGGCGGCGGGGCGACGGGCGAGCCCCGCTAGGCGTCGTAGCGGCGAATCAGGAAGACCGCCAGGCCCCCGAAGGCGAGGTTCGCCGTCCAGGCGGCCAGAAACGGGGGCGCCGCTCCGCTTTGGCCCAGCGCGTTGCCCAGCTCCATCATCCACAGATAAAGGAAGGAGATCGCCAGCGCCGCGCAGAAGCTGAAGATGCGCGGCGAGCGCCGCAGCCGCAGGGCCACCGGGATGCCGAGGGCGGCGATGATGAAGTTGGCGAAGGGGTAGGCGATCTTGCTGGCGACGGCCATCTCGAGCTCGCGGCGAGACAGGCCCAGGTGCCGCGCGCTGCGGGAGTAATGGGCCAGCTCGCGCAGGCTCATCTCGTCGGGATTGCGCATGCGCGGGACGAGATTGGCCGGCGGGACGGTCAAGTCGGAGTCCTCGGACGAGAAATAGCGCTCCGCGACCTTGTCGTCTTGGAACGTGCGCTCGACGCCGTCGTAGAAGGTCCACAGCCGCCGCGCGGGGTCCCAGAGCGCCTTGCGGGCGTCCAGCTCGTAGGTGATCCCGGTGGGCCCGGTCTTGTCGAGGACGGGGCCGTCCATCCGGCCTTGGCGCGGCAAAAACATCCGCGCCTGGATGAATTCCCCCGGGTTGCCGATGAGCGAGACGTTGGCGAACGTGTTGTACTCCCACTCGGGGTGGATGCGCTCCTGCCACAGGCGCTGCGCGCGGGCAAAGCAGGCGGGCAGGACGGTCTCCTGGCCGGCGAAAGCGATGACGGTCACGGCGAGCGCGCACCACAAAAGCGGCTTCCAAAAATCCCGGGTGCGAAACCCGCAGGCCTGGACGGCGATCCATTCCCCGCTCTGCACAAATCCCGTCAGCGCGATGAGGGTGGCCAGGAGCGTGGCCATCGGAAAGACGCGGATGGTCCAATAAGGCACTTCCAGCCAGAGATAGGCCAGGATGATCCCGATCGGCGCCGGGCTCTTGATGAGGCTGTTCATCTTGTCGAACATGTCGCCCAGGAAGATCAGCAGCGCGAAGAGCGCCAAGCCGAAGACGAAGGGCTTGAAGAAGCGCTTGGCCATGTAGACCGAGAAGATCTTCATTGGCGAGACACCCTGCGCACCAGCGCGATGCCCAGCGCCAAGCCGACCATGTCGGCCCCCCACGGAGCGACGCTGGCCAGCGCGGGCCTGCGCCGGCCCACGGCGATGCCGGTGGCCAGCAGCCCGTAGAAGGCGAAGAGGATGCCCAGGCTCAGGACGAAGCCTCGGCTGCGGCTCTGGCGGCCCAGCTGCAGGCCCAGCGGCGCCGCCAGCCAAAAGAAGACGAACGGCGAGAGAGCCCCGGCGCTGCGCACGGCGAGCTCGACGGTGTATTCCACCTTGTGCTGCGGCGTCGTCTTCGGGTTGCGGATGGCCTCGAGCAGGCGCGGCGAGCTGAGCTCCTGGATGTCCAGGGTGCGCTCGGGCGGCACGCCCCCGCTGGCCGGCACGTCGACGCGATAGGAGTCGAAGTGGCCGGACGTGAACTTGGAGGGGTCGGTGTTGGGCAGCCGCAGCTCTCCGTCCTCGAGCTCGAGCGTGGCCCCGACGCCCTTTCGCACCGTCAGGCGGCCTCGCTTGGCCTCGATCTGCGTGCCCGCGCCGCCCTTGGAGCGCACCAGGTAGACGTCGTCGAGCAGCCCCGATTTCGCGTCGGCGTAGTCGGCGTAGAGCTTCCACGGGCCGAGATCCATGAAGGACTGCGACTCGACGTCGACGCGGGTGATCTGCCGCCCCGCGGCGAGGAACTCGTTTCGAAACGCATGGAAGCCGTCCGGGCTCGCCTTGTGGTTGAGGTAGAGCAGGACTCCCGAAAGCGCGATCGACAAGGCCAAAAACGGCCAGGTCATCTCGACGAAGGAGAAGCCGCAGCTGCGCAGGGCCAGGACCTCTCCGCCGTCGGCGAGCTGGCCGAAGGCGAGCAGAAGCGCCACCACGAAGGCCATCGGCACGGCCAAGCTGCACATAAACGGCAGCAGCCGCGCGAAGCACCCGAGGATCCACAAGGGCGAGATCCCCTTCATCAGCGCCAGGTTGAAGAGGCGCAGGAACTGGTTCATCATGAGGACGGCGGTAAAGACGGCCAGGCAGAGCATGAAAAGCGGCAGGAAGATGCGCAGGAAGTAGCGCGAGAGGATGGGCATCTCGCCGTATTCTACTGTATAATCGCCGGACAGCGTAAGGAGGCCTCCATGAGCCGACAAGCCGCCGATTTCGCGAAGGAAAACTGGGATTCGTTCGTCGAGGACCTCAAGGCCCTCGTGCGCGTGCCGAGCGTGAGCTTCCCCGGCTTCGACGCGGAAAAAGTGGTGGAGTCGGCCGAAGCCGTGGCCGGCCTGCTGCGCCGCCGGGGCCTGGAAAACGTGGAGATCCTGCGCGTGGGCGATGCTCATCCCTACGTGTACGGCGACTGGCTGCATGCCCCGGGCGCGCCGACGCTGCTGCTCTACGCCCACCACGACGTCCAGCCTCCGGGCCGCGAGGAGCTTTGGAGGTCGCCGCCTTTCGAGCCCACGGAGCGCGAAGGCCGGCTCTACGGCCGCGGGACCGCCGACGACAAGGCCGGCGTCGTCGTCCACACCAGCGCCATCGCCTCCTATCTCAAAAGCTCCGGCCGCCTGCCCGTCAACGTCAAGCTCATCGTCGAAGGCGAGGCGGAGATCGGCAGCGAGCACCTGGAGTCTTTCTTGGCGCAGTACCGCGAGAAGATGGCCGCCGACGTCATGGTCCTGACCGACACCGGCAACTACGACGTGGGCGTGCCCTCGATCACCACGGCCCTTCGCGGCCTGGCTTCCGTCGACGTCACGGTGCGCTCGGCCGACCACCCCCTGCACTCGGGCATGTGGGGCGGCCCGCTCGCCGATCCGGTGCAGGCTCTGTCGAAGATGATCGCTTCCGTCACCGACGCCCAGGGGCGCCTCAAGATCCCGGGAATCTTGAATAAAGTGCGCAAGCTCTCCAAGGCCGAGGAAAAGAGCCTCAAGTCCCTGCGCTACGCCGAGAAGGATTTCCGCAAGCAGTCCGGCGTCCTGCCCAAGACCAAGGTCCTGGGCGGCAAGGACCTGCTGCGCTCGCTGTGGTATCAGCCCTCGTTCTCCGTCAACGCCATCCAGGCCTCCTCGCGCAAGGACTGCGCCAACATCGTCAACGAGGCGGCCTGGTGCCACATGGGCCTGCGCCTGGTCCAAGACATCGAGCCGCAAGACGCGCTCAAGCGCCTCAAGGCCCATCTGCTCAAGAACGCCCCCTGGGGCGTGACGGTGGAGTTCTCGAACGAAACGGCGAGCCCCGCTTGGACGACGTCGCCCGAAAGCCCGGTCTTCCAGGCCGCGGCGCGCGCTCTCGCCAAAGGCTTCGACCGCGAGGCCGTGTTCATCGGCTGCGGCGGCTCGATCCCTTTCGTCGGACCGTTCTCGCGCCAATTGGGAGGCGCTCCGGCGCTGCTCATCGGCGTCGAGGACCCCTACACCAACCCTCACAGCGAGAACGAAAGCGTCCACCTGGGCGACTTGGCCAAGGCCGTCCAGAGCGCCGTCCACCTCTATGAGGAGTTGGCGCTGGCCGCCAAGCCGAAGGCGCCGGACGCCAAGCGTCAGCCCGCCCTGGCTTAGGTCTTGCGCGGCCGCCGGCCCGGGTCTAAACTGGCGGCATGAGGCGAACTACCCAGAAGTCCCGCCGCGCCAAGGGCCCGTCGCGCCGGACGCACCATCGCAGCCGCCCCGCGATGGCGGCGGCGCGCGGCGACGGCGAGCGGGTCTTCTCCCGCATCTGGCCGTAGCCGCGGCCGGATGAGGATCTGGGACCTTCCCCCGCGCCTGCTTTGCCGGCCTCATCTGCTCGGCGAGCACCGCGAGCTCCACGCCGTCTGGAGCGTTCTGACGCGGGGCAAGAAGGGCTATTGCCGCCATCCCGAGACCCTGCGCTGGCGCGGCCGCCTGAGGGCGCTCTACCGGCGACATGACGCGCTCGTCCATGAGATGAGCCGGCGCGGCTACCGGCACCACAGCCCGCTCGAGCGCGGACTCGCCAAGGGCCGGGCCGTCCAGGACCGCTTCCTCGAATCGCCCGCCCGCCAGCGAGCGCTGCTGCGCCGCAAGGGCTGCGCCTGCCGGGTCTGACCCCCGGCTCTAGTCGACGTTGACGAGCTGGACCCGATAGGAACGCTTGCGCCCGTTGCGCAGCGTATGGACGGTGACGGTGTCGCCGACGCGATGATCGTCGAGGGCGTTGTAGAGGTCGTCGAAGTCGGTCACCGGCGTGCCGTCGATGCCCACGATGACGTCGCCGAGGATCAGGCGGCCGGTTTCCGGATCCTGCATGAGGCCCCTCATCCCCGCGCGCGCGGCGGGCGTGCCCTGCTCGACTTGGCGCACGACCACGCCGCCGAGCGCGCCGCCGAGGATCTGATAGGCGAGCCGGTCCGGCAGCACGACGACGCCGATGCCGGGCTCGATGACCCTGCCGTATTTGATGAGCTGCGGCACGATGCGCTTGATGTAGGCGACGGGAACGGCGAAGCCGATGCCCGCGCTGCCGCCGCTCTGGCTGTAGATCATCGTGTTCATGCCGATGAGCTGGCCCGATGAGTCGATGAGCGGTCCGCCGGAGTTGCCGGGGTTGATGGCGGCGTCGGTCTGGATCATGTCGTGAATCGTCACGCCTCCGATGCCTTGGACCTGGCGGCCGAGGGCGCTGACGATGCCCGTCGTGAGGGTGTTGTCGAGGCCGAAGGGGTTGCCGATGGCCAGCGCCTGCTGGCCGACCTGCAGCGAGTCGGAGCTGCCCAGCCTGATGGGCTCGAGCTTGGCTTGGGGAGCCTTGATCTTGAGCACGGCGACGTCCTTGCGTGGATCGACGCCCACGACGCGCGCCTCGAGCTGCGTCTGGCCGTCGAGCGTGACCAGGAAGCGGTCTCCGCCGTTGACCACGTGAAAGTTCGTGACGACGTGCCCTTCCTTGTCCCAAATGAAGCCGGAGCCGGCGCCCTGGGGCACGGCGAGCTCGTCCATGAACATATCGCGCTCGACGGCGATGTTGGTGACGAAGACGACGGAGGGAGCGGCCTCCTTGAAGACGCGGATCGTGTTCTGCTCCTCGGGCAGGAGCTCGGCGCGCAGCGGCGCGGCCCCCAGGAAAAGCGCGCATGCCAAAAGGGCTCTCACGCGTCGATTTTATATAATTGCCGTCGCATGACCAAGCCCGGCCGCTGCGAGGCCTGCGGCGGCGAGCGCGTCTCCAAGGCCTTCGACGCCGACGAGCCCGGATTCTGCGTCGCGCGCTGCCGGGATTGCGGGCTTGGACGAACCTGCCCCGACGTGCCCGATTCCGACATCCTCGCCTATTACCCGCAAACCTACTACGGCCGAGGCAACGTGCGCTTCAACCGCCTCTTCGAGGCCATGACCCGCCTGTTCCAGCGCCGCCGCGCCCGCGTGCTGGTGCGGCTCGTCGCCCCGGGGCCGGTCCTGGACGTCGGCTGCGGCCGGGGCTTCCTCCTCAAATACCTGCAGGGGCTGGGCTACGAGCCGCATGGCGTGGAGCTCTCGGACCTGGCCGCGGCGCACGCTCGGCAGCGTCTGGGCCTCGACGTGCAGACGGACGATTTCCTTCAAAGCCGGCACGAGGCGGGACGCCTGCGCGCCGTCGTCTTCTGGCACACCCTCGAGCATTTCCGCCGTCCGCAAGCGGCGCTGGCGCGCGCCCGGGAGCTGCTGGCGCCCGGAGGCTTCGTGGCCGTGGCCGTGCCCAACTCAGAGAGCCTCCAAGCCCGGCTCTTCGGGCGGCACTGGTTTCACCTAGACGTCCCCCGCCATTACTTTCACTTCGGGACGCGCTCGCTGAGGTCGCTGCTCGAAGCCGAAGGCTTCCGCGTCGTGAAGCTCGACCATTTCTGCTTCGAGCAGAATCCTTACGGCTGGCTGCAGAGCTTCTACAACGCGCTCGGGTTTACGCCGAACCTGCTCTACGCGCTCCTCAAAAACGAGTCGGCGCGGACGATGCGCCTGCGCCGGCATCCCGTCCAACTGGCGCTGACGGCGCTTCTCCTGCCCGTGCTGCTTCCCGCCAGCCTGGCGCTGACGCTGCTGGAAGCGACGCTGCGCGCCGGAGGCACGATCGAGGCCTACGCCGTCAAAGCGGGCGGCGCGTCAGGGAATCGATAGCCGGCCGTCGGCCAGCGTCAGGCGCGGCACGTCCACTTCGAAGGGAAGCTCGGGGTTGGGCTTGAGCGAGAACGTGTAGGACGCCAAGGGTCCCAGCCACGCGACCGGAAGGGGCGTGGCGCCCACCCGCGCCGAGAGCAGGGTCAGGCGCAGACCGCGGGGATCGTTGAGCAGCTCGGCCTTGGCCTCGGCGGCGACGGCGATGTTGGCGAAGGTGCCGGCGACGCGCAGGGTCCGGTCGAGCTGAAGACTTTGGACATGGAGCCCGTGGACGCGCTCCTCCAGGAAATCGCGCAAGTCGCCGGCGGTCACCGACGCCGAGCGGATGCGCAGCCGCTCCATCTTGAGCAGCCTCACGTCGTCCCATTGCGGCAGCGGCGGCTGGCCGGCGGGGACCAAAGCCAGGCCGTCGGCCTCGACCGACACGTTCGAAAGCTTGAGCCCGCGAAAAGAGAGGAGCCGGGCCTTGGTCCGGGCGACGGGATAAGCGCCGGTTTTGCGGTCGAAGCGGCCGAGGTCGACGCGAAAGTCCTCCGCCGTGAAGGCCGGCGAGTCGTAGTACTGGAACTGCGTGCGCGAATCGTGAAACGGCGGCCGGCTCAAGCGGCGCTGCTGGAAGAGCAGGGCGTGCGAGCCGTCCGGAAGCGTCCAAGAAGCCGCCTGCCGGTAGGCTTTCGAGAACCAGCCTCCCCGCTCCTCGATCGTCGTGCCGGCCTCCGGCAGTCCCGAGATCACGCCGGGCGGGCCGAGTTGCGCGTCCTTGAGCACGACGAACTCGGAAAACTCGCAAAGCCGCCGATTGACGCCGCGGATATGAATCTTGCGCAGGCCGAGGTATTTGTCGAGCCACGTGAAGTTCGGCCCGTTGAAGCAGGGCGCGTTGGCGACCAGCGTCAAATCGGCTATGGGCCGCGCGTCGGCGCGGCGCTCGGCCTCTTCCAGGATGCGGGCGATGCCCCAATCCTCGGCCTTGGGCGGGTTGGACGGCAGGATCGTCACGGTATGGAAAGGAACGGCGATGTTGATCGGAGACAGCCACCCGGCGGCGTAATTGAAGCCCGAGGCGAACTGGAACGCCGCCGTCAGGGCCACCAGGGCCGAGGGCCAGCCCGCGCAGAGCGTGACCGCGAGCCCGGGCAGGCCCGGCAGCAGGAAGCGCAGTTGGCGGTTCGGCACGATCGCCCAGAACAGGTAGGAGAGCAGCACCCAGCCGGCGACGAGCCACCCTCGCTCGGAGTGGCGGCGGTATTGCGGCGCCACCAGTCCAATCCAGCCCAGCGCCCACAGCAGCGGGCCGAGACCGTCGAGGGACGAGAAGAGGTAGTTGAAGAAGGCGCCGCCCTGCCACACCGGAACGGCGAAGTCCGACGAGGCCTGAGTCAGGCGGGGCAAGAGCAGCGCCGCATGCTCGAAGTACCACGGCCCGCAGCCCGCGACGGCCACGGCGGCCGCTGCCGCGACCTTCCAGCGCGACTTCGGGCGCCACAGCGCCTTGAGCGCGAGGAGATAGGCCGGGATCATGTAGGAAAAGAAGCTCCACTTGTGCAGCATGCCCACGGCGAAGAGCGCCCCGAAGGACAGCGAAGCGCCCCAAGCGGTGAAGTCCTCGGACAAAAAGAGCGCCCAATAGGCAGCCGCCGCGCAGGCGATGACGGAGAGGTCGATGAGCTGGGTGAAATAGAGCTCTTGGACGGCCGGGGCGCACACGAAGGCCAGCGTGGCCAGCATGGCGGTCTCGTCGGCCCGGAAATGCCAGCAGACGCCGAAGAGACAAAGGCAGAGCGCGGCCAGGTAATACCAATTGATCCACAGCGCCGCCTGCGCGGGCCGCGCGCTGAAATACGCGCGCGTGAGCGCGAGGTGGTAGAGCGGCGGGAAAGGCGGCATCCCCGGCTTGGGCGCCAAGTTGACGATGTCGCCGTAGTGCCCGGCCCTCAACGCCTGCAGGTAATCCCAGGCGATCTCCATGTGCACTGCCTGGTCCCACTGCGGCGGGCGCGTGTCCTTGGCGACGTAGGCGCGCGTCAGCAGCGCCTGCCAGCCGAGGAAAAGAGCCAGCCCGAGCAGGCAGGCCGCGGCCACGCCGCGACTGGGCCGCACGCCTGCCGACGCCGGATCGAAAAGAGCCATCGAGGCGACATGTTACCAAAAGGCCGTCGGCCGCCTCAATTTTGTTAGAATGCCCGCGATGATCGCTGTCATCCTCATCGGAGGCATGGGCACCCGTCTGCGGCCGCTGACCTGCGACACGCCCAAGCCCCTCTTGCCCGTGCTCAACAAGCCGTTTTTGACCTACCAGTTCGACATCCTCAAGCGCCATGGCGTGCGCGACGTCGTCCTGTGCACGTCCTATCAAGCCGACGCCTTCCGGCGCGCCTTCGGCACGGGAGCCAAGCTCGGCCAGCGGCTGCGCTACGTCCATGAGCCGCGGCCGCTCGGCACCGGCGGCGCGATCAAGAACGCCGAGAAGCTGCTGCGCGGCTTCGGACCCTTCCTGGTCCTCAACGGAGACGTCCTCAACGCCTTCGACCTGAGCCGCTTCCTCGCCTATCACCGCAAGCGCAAGGCGCTGGCCACCATCGCGCTCACGCGCGCCGTGACCGATCCGACGGCCTACGGCGTGGTCGCCACCGACGGCGGCGGCCGCATCAAGGGCTTCCTCGAAAAGCCGTCCTGGGACGAGATCGCCTCCGACACCATCAACGCCGGCGCTTATCTCTTCGAGGAAAGCGTCCTCGACCTGATGCCCGCCGCCGCCAATTATTCCGTCGAACGCTCGCTGTTTCCCGATCTGCTGGCGCGCCGCGCTCCTTTCTTCGGCTGCGAGACCGACGGCTACTGGATCGACATCGGCACCATCGAGCGCTACCAGCAAGTCCACATGGACGTGTTGGCGGGCAAGACGCCCTTTCGCCCCGAGAATGTCGGTCGCAGCGTCGACGGCGGGCACGTCGTGCTGGGCGCCGGAACGCGCGTGGGCCCGCTGTCTCGCTTTTCCGGCAACGTCTGCGTCGGGCCGCGCTGCGTCATCGGCCGGGCCGCGCGCCTGCACGATTGCGTCGTGCTCGAAGGCACCCGCATCGGCGACGGCGTGACCTTGTCACACTGCGTGGTGGGCGCGGACTGCCGCATCGGAGCGCAGAGCTCGCTGACGAGGAAGACGGCGCTGGCCGGCGGATCGCGCGTGGGGCCCTACAGCGTGCTATGAAGACCGTCGACAAGCCCTGGGGCCACGAAGTCTGGTTCGCGCACAACGAGAAATACGTGGGAAAGGTGCTCACGATCAACAAAGGCCATCGCCTGAGCCTGCAATATCACAAGGTCAAGCACGAGACGGTCTACGTCCTGCGCGGACGGCTCAAGCTCCACCTAGACGGCCGCCGGCGCGTGCTGGGCGCCGGGCAGGCGGCGGTGATCCCCACCAAGGCCGTGCACCGCTTCGAGGCGCCCTACGGCCGCGTCACCCTTTTGGAAGTCTCGACGCCCGAGGTCTGGGACGTCGTCCGCTTGTCCGACGATTACGGCAGGAAGAAATAGGGAGATCACCATGGAGAAGACCCAGGACATCAAGTTCGGCACCGACGGCTGGCGCGCCGTCATGGCGCGCGATTTCACGTTCGAGAACGTCCGCCGCGTCGCACAGGCTATCGCGGACTACATCAAGGACGACGCCAACAGGAAAAAGCTCACGGGCAACGTCGTCATCGGCTACGACCGGCGCTTCCAATCCGACGCCTTCGCGCGCGAGATCGCCAAGGTCATGCAGGGAAACAAGCTCAACCCCGTCCTGGCGGCGGAGGTCCTGCCCACCCCGGCGATCAGCTTCCTGACGCGCAAGCTCAAGGCCGTGGGCGTCATGGTCACGGCCAGCCACAATCCCCCGGCCTACAACGGCATCAAGATCAAGAGCGACGGCCGCGCCGTGCTCGAGAACGTGACCTCGGCCGTCGAAGCCGTGCTCGACAAGAACATCCCCGCGCGCAGCAACGACTTCAAGGAAAAATCTTGCCGGGATCTCTACGTCGATTATCTCAAGTCCCGCGTCGATCCCGCGCCGATCAAGAACAAGCTCAAGCGGCCCGTCGTCGTCGACTATCTCTACGGCGCGGCCTCCGGCTTCCTGGAGGAGCTGCTGCCGACCAAGCAGCTCGTGACGATCCACGCCAGGCGCGACCCGCTCTTCGGCGGCATCAACCCGGAACCCATCGAGCCGAACCTCAAGGAGCTCATCGCCAAGGTCAAGGAGACCAAGGCCTTGATCGGCGTCGCCTTGGACGGCGACGCCGACCGCATCGGCGTCGTCGACGACCAGGGCGTCTACTACTCGCCCTGCCGCGTCTACCCGATGATCATCGAGTATCTCCTCGAGAAGAAGAAGATCAAGGGAAAGATCGTTCAGTCGGTCTCGCTGGGCTATCTCTCGGCGCGCATCGCCAAGGCCTACGGCTTGGAATTCGAGGAGATGCCCGTGGGCTTTAAGCACGTGGCCGAGGCCCTGGCCACCGGCTCGGCCGTCATCGCCGGAGAGGAGTCGGGCGGCTACGCCTGGAAAGGCGGGCTGCCGGAGCGCGACGGCCTCGTCACCGCGCTGCTGTTTCTCGAGATGTGCACCAGCCAAAACAAGACGCCGTCGCAGATCTGGAAGAGCATCGAGACCAAGTACGGCAAGTCCCACTTCAAGCGCATCGACTATCGCCTGCACCGCGCCATCCCTGACAAGGCGGCCTTCACGGCCAAGCTCGTCAAGAAGCTCCCCAAGAAGCTCCTCGGCTCGGAGATCAAGCACCTCATCCAGATCGACGGACTCAAGATCATCACCGCCGAGGACCACTGGCTGCTCATGCGGCCGTCCGGCACCGAGCCTCTCATGCGCGTCTACGCCGAGTCCGACAGCGACAAGCGCACGGGCGAACTGCTCGAGCTGGCCAAGAAGTGGGTGGCTCCGGCGTCGTAAAGGCCGCCAGCGCTTTGGCTTCTTTGAGGCGGCCATGAACGTGGCCCTGGTCCTGTGCCCGCAATGGGACGCGGACTGGGCCACCTATGGCCCGGCGCTCCTCTCCGCGCAGCTGCGCCGCCGGGGCCACACCCCGCGCTTTTACGACCTCAATCAGTCTCTGCGCTCGGCATTCGCCGACCCCGCAGCGGCTTCCCGCTTCGATCCCTCGAGCCTGGTCGCCAATCCCTGGAGTGACCGGTCGCTGCTGGAAGACGCGCTGAGCGCCTCCGAGCGCCGTCTGCTGGCGCAACAGCTGGACCGGGTGCTCTCCTTCAGCCCCCGCATCGTCGCGTTTTCCGCCTATTTCTTCAACACGGCGATGACGCTCCAATTCGCACGCTGGATCAAGGAGCGCGACGAATCGATCATGACGGTCGTCGGAGGTCCCTCCTGCCTGGACTTCTCCGGCGCGCGCGCGATGGTCCAAAACGAAAGCGTCGACGTCGTCGTCTTCGGCGAGGCCGATCGCGCCTTCCCGGACTTGGTGGATGAGGTCGAACGCCGCGGCCGGCCGCCGCGGGCGGCCGGGATTTTGCTGCGCGACGACCCGGCGACTTGGGACGAGTCCAGACAAGAGATGGAAAGCCTCGACGAGCTGCCGTACGCCGATTATTCAGACTACCCCGTGGCCGCGTACCGCGGCAAGGTCGTCAACACCCACCGCGGCTGCGTGCGCCAATGCACCTTTTGCAGCGAGTGGAGCGCGATGAGCTATCGCCGGATGAGCCCGCGCCGGGTCCTTGACGAGTTCCACTACCAGTTGGAACGGCATCCAGATTCGAGATGTTTCATGTTCGGCGATTCGCTCGTCAACAGCTCTATGAAGGACCTCGAGCAGATCTGCGAGCTCCTGATCGAGTCTAGGATCGCTATCGGCTGGGGATGCTACGCGATCACCCGCAAGGAGATGACGGGCGCCGTGCTCGAGAAGATGCGCCGCGCCGGCTGCGCAGGCCTCTTTTATGGCATCGAATCGGGCTCGGACCGCCTGCTGCGGGAAGTTTCCAAGAATACCACGGCCGCCCTGAACGCCCGGGTGCTGCGCGAGACTCGCCAGGCCGGACTTGAGACCCACGTAGGCTGGATCGTCGGTCTGCCGGGGGAAAGCGACGAGGACTTCCGAGAGTCTCTGGCCTTCCTGCGCCGATGCGCCGGCGACATCTCGCTGCTCAACATCAACTTCGCCTTGCTGACCGGCGAGATGGGCAGCCCGGACTTCTTGAGACGACGCGGCATCGCCTATCATCCGATATTCTGGCGCGCGCGGGATGGATCCAACACTTTTCCTATCCGCGCAAGCCGCGCTTTGACGACGCTGCGAACATGCCAGGAGCACGGCATACCCTTCGTCCTGACGGGCGGGACGCTCTCCCAAGGCCAAGCCGAGCAGCGCGTCCATGACCTTCTCCAGGCCTGCGTGAAATGGCAAACCGCCGCGGAGTTAATGACCGCCGGGCGCGACAGGCCTTGAAGAAGCTCTCCCTTTTGCTGCTCGGGCTGCCCGCCGGCGCGTGACGGCGGCTTGGTCCCTGGCCTTCCCGCCGGCCGCTACCTAGCCCCCGGAGTCTTCTATGTCGCCTACTCCGCCTAAATGACGGGCCTGCAGGAGGCGCGCCAGTCATTCTTCAGACAATGCGCTCAAGACGGCTGGCGGCCCGTGCTGGTCGACCGGATGCCCTCCGCGGACCGGACTCTCGAGGCCTATCGCCTGCTGCCGGCTCGCGGCCGCGAGATTGCCGCAGGAGGCTGAATTGATATCATGACCGCAAGGTGAACGGTTTCCTGCGCGCGGCCGCCGCCGCGCTGTGCCTGCTCCCGGCTTCTCCGGCCGCCGCCAGCCCCTCCTCGGGGAATCTCGAGCCCTTCGCGCGGGCCCGCACGGCCTCGGCCCGCCTGACCCGAAACGCGCGCTTCAACGCCCTCCTCGACCGGGCGCAAAAAGCCGAGGACCGCGGCGCCTACGCGGCTGCCGCGGACCTGCGCCGACGGGCCCTGGCTCTGCTGCCCGACCATTACGCCCCGCGCGTCGCGCTCGCGGAGGACGAGGTGCGGCTGGGACGGCTCGACTTGGCGCGCTCCGACTTCGCCCTGGCGCGCAAGGCCGACCCGAAGATGGCCGAGGCGTACGTCGAGGAAGGCTACGCGGACGTCAACGCCGGCCAGCCCGACGCCGCGGAGCGCGCTTTCTCTGCCCTGGTCGCGGCCGACCCGTCCAACCCGCAGGGCTATCATCATCTGGCCGCCTTCTGGAGCCGGCGCGGCGACTTCGCCAAGGCCGAGGGTTTTATGCGAAAGAGCATCGTCCTGCTCGAGGCCGATCCTCGCGCGCATGTCGAGGACCTTCTGGGCGACTTGCAATGGCTCGGGGCCATCCTCGAGAGCGAGGGACGCTGGCCAGACGCCGAGGCGGTCTATCGAGACGGGCTTTCGCGCGCCAAGACCAGTCCCGATTTCCAAGCGACGTTCATAGCCGCGCTCGCGTCGCGTCAGAGCCCCCAAGAGGCCCGGGCATCGCTGGAGAAAGCCGCCGCCGTCTGTCGGCAGACCAGAGGCTGCGGCCCGACAACGATCGGCCCGATCCTGGTCCGCCTGGCGGGTCTCTACATGGACGAATCGAAAACCGCGCGCGCGCGCGCGGCGCTCTCCGAGGCCGGCAACGCCTATGGGGCCCTCGACGACGGCAATTCCCTCGGGCTGGACGAAAACGCGGAAAAATACATCGCCCTAGGCCGGGCCTACGAGAAACTCGGCGACGAGACGCTCGCCGAGCGTTGGTTTTTGCGGGTCTTGGCGCTGAGCCGCGCCTTGTCCTCGAGCCCGCAACTGCGCGCTGCCCGGAAGGCCCTGGCCGACCTCTATGCCGGCTCGGCGCGCCGCCTCGACGAGGGCGGCGACCGCGCCGGCGCTGCCGCCGCCTACCGCAAGGCTCTGGCCCTTCGGCCGCGGGAGTACGCGCTATGGGTCGCCCTCGCGGCGGACGAGGTGGAACTGGGCCGTCTCTCCGAAGCGCGGACCGACTTCGCCGCAGCCCGCCGCCTGGATTCCAGGCAGGCTCAGGCCTACGTCCGGGAGGGCTACGCCGACTTTCATGCAGGCGACCAAAAGGACGCCGACAAGCTTTTCGCCGCGGCGATCGTCGCCGATCCCTCCGGCTTTGCCGGCTACCACCACATGGCCGCTTATCTCGACATGAGCGGGCGCGAGGCTCAGGCCGAGCCCTACATCCGCAAGTCCCTGGCCATCCTCGAGGCCGACCCGAAGTCCAATCGCCAAGACCTCTTCCATTCCTTGGAGTGGCTCGCCGCCATCTTGAAGGATGACGGCAAGCTCGCGCAGGCCGCCACCGCGAATGAGGATGGACTCAAGAGATCGCAAGGCGACGCGACCTACCAGGGCATCTTCTCCATCCAACTCGCCCAGGTCTACGAAGCCCAGGGAAAGAACGCGCAGGCCGAGGCGGCCTATCGGCGGGCGATCGACGCCTGCCGCGCGCCGCGCTCCTGCGAGGCCCGGGCCAGAGCTCCGGCCTGGGTGGGGCTCGCCCGCCTGCTCGCTTCCGAAGGCCGCAAGAGCGCCGCCTCCGCGGCAGCCGCGGAAGCGCTCTCCGAACTTTCGGATTCGCTGGGCAAATCGCCGGAGGACGTCTACGGGAAAGTCTTCGTGCTCAGCCAAGCGGCCGACGCCTATCGAGAGATCGGCGCCGATGCCGACGCCGAGAGAGTCCTGCGCTCAATCCTAGCCTGCGGGAGCTCGCCGATCATCGCCGACGCCGTGGAATCGGCGCGAAAGTCTCTCGCAGCTCTCGAACAGACCCGGGCCCGGCGCCGCCGCCCGTCGATGCGGCCAACCCGGCCCCCGATCATCACATCGACTTCCCGTTAAAGCGGCGGCCGCCCGCCATTTTGTCGGCTCGTCCTAAGCTCCCTCAAGCACTGCGCCGCCAAGCGGTCGAAGACCGCCGGCTTGACGTGCTGGCGATCGGCGAAGCTCTCCGCGCCCGGGATGCCGTGAGGCGCGGCAGCGGCCACGAGTGCCTCGGCGTCGAGGACCCGCAAGCCCTGGGCGACCGAGACCTCCCGGATGAGATCGTTGACCGAGCTCGACGCCCGGTTGCGCCAGGGATCCAGGTCCCTGGCCGCCCTCAGATGGCGGCGCGCGCCGGCGAAATCACCCTCCTGATAGAGCCAGCGGCCGAGAGTGAAGTGCCACCAAGCCGACGGACGCCGCGCCAGCAGCGCTCTGATCGCCGCGTCGGCCGCGCGCGTCTGTCCCCGGTCATGCAGGGCGAGCGCGCTCTCGTAGCCGGCGTCGGACTGGTCCGGCGCCAGGATAGCGGGCGGCTGCCAAAGATTGCCGGGAATCGTGACCACCACGGCCGGGATTCGCCGCGTGCGCGCGTCTCGCGCGACTTCCCGCAGGAATCTTTCCAGCAACAGAAGACGCTCCGACCAGAGGAAGGTGCTCTCATCGCCGCGCCGCGGCAACACGTCGTCGGCCAGATACGTAAGCAAGCGGCTGCGGCGCGCCAACTGCGAGAGGAGGAACTCCGTCCGGGTGTGCGCCAAGTCGTCGTAATACAGGTTGTTGCCGAAGAGCGCGACGATGGCATCCGGAGAGTAGCGCATGCACTCATGGAAGCGTTCGCGGGCGATCTCCAGGCTCGCGCCGCCCACCGCGCAGTTGAGTATCTCCAGCGAGCCGAAGCGGCCTTCCCGCCGGATTGCCGAGTCCATCGCCGCCCCCAGGAACTCGGCGCTGGACTCCCCCGTCACCAGGATGCGGCGCACGCCGGGCTGCGGGCGCAAAGGCAGCCGCTGACCGCGCACCGGCTGCCATGCCGCGGCCTGCTGCACCAAGACGGGCTTGCCGCCGTCGACCTCGACTCGAAAAAGCGGCCGGGAGCTCTCTTCCATGAACCGCTCGTAGCGAGCGTTGCGCGTCGGCAGTTGGCGCATGGGCGGGAGCAGGCGGCGAGCCAGCGTCTCGGCGATCGCGAAAATCGTGCAGGCCGCGACAAAGCCTGCGGCCGCAAGCGCGAGCCTGCCCGCGGTTTTTTTCATCGGGACACCGAATACGCCTCGAAGACGACCTGCCCGTCTCGCGACTTAAACGATCGCAAGCGCCGTGCCGAGGCGCCCGCCCCGGAGACCAGCCGCTCGAAGGCCGGCAGCGTGTCCTGTCCGATCTGGTCGGGGAAAGGGCATGGTTGGTGGCAGTAGGCGAAGAGATAGATGTCGTTTCGACCGGAGGCCAGGCGCTCGGAGACGGCCTGCGGGTCGGCGAATCGGCGCGCGCCCTCGTCCCACGAAAAGCGGATGGGGTTGAGGCGTCCGGCGCTGAAGTAGAGGAGGTTGTCGGCGAAATCGCGCTCGCTCATGATCACGGGCCGGTCTTGCGCGCGCCGTTCGAGCCAGCGCGCCATATCCCGCACGGCCGACGAGCTCTCGACTCCGATCCCCCCCGTGCTCTCGAGCCCGCGCCGCGCCCGCCCAAGGATGACGGCGCTCTGCACCGAGGAAGCGAGGAAGACGGCCCCGACGGCAAGCCAGGCCAGCCGCCGCGCCCGCGGCGCGCTGAAGCACAAAGGAGAGGCCGCGGCGAGCACGTAAAGCAGCGGGAAGACCGGATAAAGGTGGTGGGGCAGGGCGTCCGTGGGGCTGAGGGCGCTCAGCAGGACGTCCACAAGAAAGACGATCACCAGCAAGCCTACACGGCGCAGCGCCCAGCCGTCGGAGCGCTCGAGGCGCAGGGAGAGCGCCCCGGAAACGGCGAGAACGACGCACGAAAAAAGCAGGAACGTCGGAATCCCGAACGGCGGCTGAGTCACGCCCAGATCGCTTCCCGTCAGCAACTCGCACCAGCTCCAGCCCGTGTCGAGGTTCTTGATCTGCCACCAGCGCGCGCGCGCCTGCCGCGCCGCCACGCTCATCCAGGACGCCGCCGCCAGATTCCCGCGACCGCGCTGCGCCAGGATTCTCAGGCTGTACCACCCGCCGCCGGAATTGGCGAGCCAAAAAGGCAGCCACCAGACCAGGAAGACGGCCAGACACCCTGCGAGCAGCCCGGGCCGGCGCCTCCCGGCGGCCCATAGCGGCTCGGCGGCCGGCCGCCAAAGCAGCGCGCCGGCGACGGCCACTGCGAGCGGCACGGCGCAAAACCACAAGCGCGTGGCGCAGCCCAGACCGAGCCAAGCCGCGACGCGCAGCAGCGGCCCGGCCTTCCCTTCTTCGCGCCACTCGACGAGATCGGCCAAGGCCAAAAGCCCCATCGGGACCACGCAGAGGCCGTCGAAGATGCCGAAGCGGCAAGCGAGCACGAACCACGCCGAACCGGAGAGCAGCATCGCCGCCGCGAAGGCCGCCGGGCGGCTGCCAAAGAGGCTGCGCGCGCAGCGATAGACGGCGAAGACGGTCAAGGCGCCGAAGAAGGCGTCCCTCGCGACGATCGCCCGCATCGTGTTCCCTAGGAGGATCAGAAACGGCAGCGACAGGTAGCCCTCGTAAGGGCCATGGTAAGCGTTGAACATCAGGGGCAGGCGCAGGCCGAAGACATCGGCCGTGACGGCGCGCGAGAGCAGGACGGGGTTCTGCCGAAGCAAGCCCAGCATCGGCACGAGCATCGCCGCGGCGTCCGGGTGCGGGACGCGCTGCGCGCTCCACCCGCGCAGGAATCGAGCCAGAAACCACCCGACGGCGGCGCAAACGCCGAGAACGTCCTGCCGGCCCCACGCCGGACGAGCTCCTCCCGTTGCGGTGGTCATCTTTCCTCTAAAACGCTACAAAATGATATAGATCGTGCGCGGATGAAAACGCACAGCGAGCTCGACCGGCTCATGGCGATGTACTCGGGAGCCCCTCTTGCCGTCAGGGCTTACCTGAGGGCCCGCTCGGCCGCCGTCCCGTTTCGCGAGGTTTCCGCTGCTTTGAGCGCCGAGGCGCGGAGCATCCTCGACCTGGGCTGCGGCCATGGGCAATTGGCGAACTTCCTCGCGCTCTGCGGCCGTCGCGCTCACGGGATCGACCTGCTGCCCAGACGCATCGCCGTGGCGCGAGACGCGGCGCGCGGGCGCTTGAACTCGACTTTTTCCACCGGCGACATCACCGGCCCGCTCCCCGCCGGATTCGACGCTATCGTCGCCATCGACTGCCTCCACTACCTTCCGCTCGCCGACCAGGATCGATTCATCAAGAGCTGCTTCGCCGCCCTGCCGGCGCGCGGGCGTCTGATCGTAAGGACCATAGACGCCGACGGCAGCCCGCGATTCGTCTTCAACGCCCTTCACGAGAGGCTCTCGGCGCTGGCCGGCCTGACGGCCCGCCCGCCGCGAGGCTTTCATTTCGCCTCGCGCCAGCGGACGGCCGACGCGCTTTCTAAATCCGGGTTCTCGCAGATCACCTCCTTCCGGGAGAAGGGATTTTCGTTGTACACCGACACGCTCTTCGTCGCCTCCAAACCCGCCGAAGGTCAGGGCACGCCCCCACCGCCGTCGCTAACCGCAGCCAGAGCCAGCGGGCCTTGGGCGGCCGGAGGGTAGAGCGCCCCGGCGCGCGCGACCAGACGGCGCGCCAACGCCCTCCCGCCGCTCAAAGCCGCCGAAACGGCTTCCTGCGTCAAGGCGGCCGCCGCGAACGCGGGCCCCGGAGCCGATTGCCGAGCGCGCTCCAGCAGCCTCTGCGATTCCCTCAAAAAACCCAAGCGGCGCAGCGCCACCCCCGCATAGAGCCGCGCCAGACAGGACACCTCAGCGGCCACCCGCGGCGGCAGCTCCCTTGAGCTGAGCACGGAGCCGAGATAGCGTGAGGCGCTGCCCGAGTCCCCCAAGATCGCCAGGGAGCGCGCGCGATCCAGGGCCAAGGCTCGCTGAAAGTAAACCTCCGTCTCCTCCGAGAAGGCCGCCGGATCGTCGACGGCGTTCATCGCCGTGATATAGCCGGTTTGCAAAAGCGAGTTGACGGCGTCGCTGGAGAACAGGCCCTCCGAGAGCCGCTGGGCGATCGCGGCCTGCCCGCGGTCGAGCGCCTTCCAGTCGGCCGGGCCGAGCCCGGGCACCGACCGCTGCGCGGCCCGGGCCACCGAGCGGGCGATCAGGCCGTAATCGCGCGAGCGCGGATGGCAATAGTCGATAAAGGAGTCGAAGCCGGTGATCCTGTGCGGGGCGGCGGTCGCGAAGCTGGATTCGACATCCGCCACGGCGAAACTCTCTTGGCGCGACAACCGGCGGACGGCGGCCGCGACCTCGCTCGAGGCCCGATCGTTGGTGTCGAGGTCCCGCGACCGCTCCAGCGAGGCCCGCGCGAGATCGTAGCGCCCCAACCCCTCCTCGGAAAGCCCGAGGTAATACGGGAAGACGGCGATGCCGCCGTCCTGGCGCTCCAGCCAGGCGAAACGCCCAGCGGCGCTTTTCCATGAGCGGGCGTCATACTCCATCAACGCCCTGCCGTATTCCAGGCGCAGCCGCGGCGCGCCCCAGTTCAGGCCGACGGCGTGAGGCGGCATCGTGAGATTGCTGGCGGGCACGCAGACGATCAGGGGGACATGCCGACGCCGCGCCAAGACGGCCATCTCGCGCAGCGAGTCGCGAAAGACCTTGGTCGCCTCCTGGCGGTCCCAGGAGGATTCCAGCGCGGCCCTCATGTCGACGCGCAGCCGGGAGGCCGCCCATCTGATCGCTAAGCTGCGATCGGCCAGCCGCAGCAGCCGCAGCTTCCACGGCGGCACGGAGGGGAAACGGGCCAGGTAGTTGTGGCCCATATAGACGACGACGGCATCCGGCTGGTAATGCAGGACCTCCCGGAATATCGAGAGCTCCTCCTTGGAGCCGATGGCGCATTGGCCGGCGTTGATGACTTCAAACGACCTGAGCGGCCACAAGACTTTGAGATAGGCGTCCAAGAAGCGCGTGAAGTCCCCGAAAGCGACCGTGGACTCGCCCACGCATAGGATGCGGACGCGGCCGGGCGGCTTTTCACGCGGGAATTGCGTCCCCTTGAGCACGCCGACGCGCCTGAAAGGGACCATGACGCTCTTGCCGTCAACGACGGCCGCGCGAAAGAACGGACGGTTCAGGTCGCGCAGGAAGTGCAGGAATCCCGGCGGATACTGCGGCAGCAGCCGCGCGGGCGGCCGCGGCAGGCAAAACCGGCACAGAGACTCCGCTCCGGCGAACGCCAGGATCAGCGCCAGAGAGACGACGGCAGCGCGTCTCACGGCTTGAGAGTATCCGCTCCGGCGCGGCGTGTCAAGCGAAGGCGCGCCAAAGCCTTCTTGGCTGGGACAGGCAGGGGCTTCCCGGACAGGATCTTCTCGTACGCCGGCGCCGCCACTTGGTCTTGGGCTCGGAGGACGAGCGTGCGAAATGGCTCATCGGATCCCGCGGCGCAGAGAGCCTGCGCCGCGATCAGGAGTCCGATGACCCTAAATATCAATAGGGGTCCGCCATGCCTAATGGGCCGCGCGCGCGCCCTTCAAGGCCCGCACGAGCTCCGCGTGGCCCCCTTGAAGGGCCAGCGACAGCGGCGAGTCGCCCGTGAGGTTCTTCGCCCGAGGGTCCGCCCCTTTGGCAACGAGGAAACGGGCCACGTCGGCGTGATTATTCTGCACCGCATACGCCAGCGCCGTGTTGCCCAGGAAGTCCTTCGCGGGAATCCGCGCCCCCCTCTCGACCAGCAGCCGAACGACGCTCGTTTGGCCTTGAGAAGCTGCGACCATGAGAGCCGTCAGACCTTGAGGGTTCTTCTCGTCGATGCGGGCGCCTTTGCGGAGCAGGAGATCGATGACGGAAACCCAGCCGTTCTGCGCCGCGGCCATGAGCGCGTCGATTCCCATGGCACTCTGGGTTTCAGCCTTCGCGCCGTGCCCGAGCAGGAAGGCGACCAGCTTGGCCCGGCGCCCATCCTCGGCGTGGAGCCGCGCGGCGCTCTCCACGGCGCTGCTGCCGTCTCCGCCGGCTAGCGGAGAGGCGCTGGCCGCGGCGATCAAGGGCGTGTTGCCGAGCATGTCCGCGCCGTTGACGTTGGCGCCGCCCTTGACGGCGCGCTCGACGCCCGCCAAATCCCCATCGCGCGCCGCCTGGATCAGCGCCTGGCTTGCGGCCGCGCCGCCCGCGCGCGCCGCCGCCGCGAAGCTCAAAATGAACGCTCCCGCCAAAACGCCCGGATCGATGCGCTTCATAGGATCCTCCCTGATAATCCTACTGCTCGACCAACTCGACTCGCCGGTTCTGTTTTCGTCCCGCCGCCGTCCGATTCGTGCTCACCGGATCGACGGGGCCGACGCCCACCGCCCGCAGGCGCCGCGCGGCGACGCCGAATTCGCCGCTCAATGCGGCCACGACGGCGGCCGCCCGGCGTTTCGAGAGCGCCATATTCGAGACAAAGCCGCCCTGATCGTCCGTGTCGCCCACCACGTAGAGCTTGAGCGCGGGTCTCTGGCGCAGCAGCTTGACGATCTCCTTGAGGGTCGCGGTCGAGGCGGGCTTGAGCGTGGCCTTCCCGGTGTCGAAATAAATCCCGTAGAGGGCGATGTGCCCGGATCGCTCCAGGGCGGCGGCCATGGCGGCGGCGTCGACCCGAATCAGACCCGTGCGCATGGCCCGGGGCTCGACGATGTCCAGCGTCACCTGAACCGGCTTGTTGGTGAGGTGCAGGCTGACATAGATCGCGCCGTCGGGGCCGTCGCGCCGGGCGCTGAGCTGATACTGATAGCCGCCGTAGTTGTCCCAGGGATCCTCATGGCTTTGAAACAGGTTCACGTCCCAGTCGCCGTTTTGACAGGCTCCGCTGCGGCACTGGAACAAGGTCGTAAAGCCGGCGCCGCGGATCGCGTCCTTGTAGTTCTCCCAAACGGCCAGAGGCGAGACGCCGTCCGGCGCGACGTACTTGATCCGCGCGATCTTGCCCTCGATAGCCTTGCTCTTGGCCAGCTTGTTTTCCGCGATGACGGGACCGAGCGGCAGGAGGAACCGGTCGAAGCTCACGTTCCAGCACTGCGAGATCGTCGCGCCGGGATAACGGGTGATCAGCGGGTTGTCACGGCAGCCTTCGGCGTCCTGAGCGCGAGCCCGGCCTCCAGCCAGCGAAAACGTCAGCACGAGCAGGGCTGCGCCCCATTTCCGCCGGGTTGCGTCGCGATTCTCTTTAAGCATGAGCCTCCGAGCTCTCCTGCAAGCGTCGTCGTGCGTTGGGGGGAGGGACGAGGCTGGATTATTGAATTAGCGGCGAGGCTTGTCAAGCGCTTCTTGGCGCCTTGACGGGCGCATGCCCGAGAAAGGAGCGGGACCGTCAGGCCCGCCCGTCCATCTTCTTCCAGTTTTGATAGACTTTCCGCGATGAAAGCCATGGTCCTCGCCGCGGGCGCCGGCACGCGCCTGCGCCCGCTCACCTACCAAGTCCCCAAGCCCATGGTGCCCGTGGTCAACCGCCCGGTCCTCCACCACGTCCTCGACAATTTGCTGCGCCACGGCGTGCAGGAGGTGGCGGTCAACCTCTACGCGCACGCCGACCAGATCCGCGGCTACGTCGGCGACGGCTCGCGCTGGAGCCTCAAGGTCCATTATTCCCACGAGCCCAAGCTCATGGGCACGGCGGGCGCCATCAAGAAAGCCGAGGGCTTCCTCAAGGACGGCCCCTTCTTCGTGCTGTCGGGCGACGGGCTCTCCGACATCAACCTGACGGAGATGCTCGCCTTCCATAAGAAGCACAAGTCCCTGGCCACCATGGCCATCAAGGCCATCGATTCGCGCTTCGAGTACGGCGTGACGCTGACCGAGGGCGGCGGGCGCATCAAGGGATTTCTTGAAAAGCCGAGTTGGGGCGACGTCTTCTCCAACATGGTCAACACCGGCATCTACCTGTTCGAGCCGGAGATCTTCCGCTACATCCCCAAGAACAAGGTCTACGATTTCGGCCACGAACTCTGGCCCAAGCTCCTCAAGCTCGGCAAACCCATCTTCGCCTACGAGACCAAGGGCTACTGGACCGACGTCGGCAACCTGGCCGAGTATCGCCGCTGTCAGATCGACACGATGGACGGCAAGGCCAAGATCGGCATCCCCGGAGAGCAGATCCACCCGCGCGTCTGGGTCGAGGAGGGCGCGACGATCTCGCCCAAGGCCGTCCTCAAGGCGCCCTGCCTCATCGGCAAGGGCGCCGTCATCGAGGCCGGAGCCGAGGTCGGGCCCTACACCGTCGTCGGCGACCGCTCCCGCATCGCGTCGGCGGCCGTGCTCAAAAATTGTATACTCTTCGACAACGTCACCGTCGGACAGGGTGTCGAGTTGTCGAACTGCATCCTGGGCGCCAACGGCAACGTCAAAGAGAACATCACGGTCTACGAAGCCGCCGTCCTGAATCTGCGCCAATAGCGCACCGGAGGAACACCACCGAAATGCAACGCCAAGGCAAGTATTTCTTCACGTCGGAGTCCGTCACGGAGGGCCATCCGGACAAGGTCTGCGACCAGATTTCCGACGCCGTGCTCGACGCCGTCCTCCGGGACGACCCCATGGGGCGCGTCGCCTGCGAGAGCTTCGTCACCCGGGGCATGGTGATCGTGGGCGGCGAGATCACCACCAAGGCCTTCGTCGACGTCGATAGGCTCGTGCGCGACGTCGTGCGCGGCATCGGCTACGACCATCCCAAATTCGGCTTCGACGCCGCCTCCTGCGGCGTCATGAACGCCATCGGCCGGCAGTCCCCCGACATCGCCCAGGGCGTCGACACGGGCGGCGCCGGCGACCAGGGCATCATGTTCGGCTACGCTTGCCGCGAGACGCCCGAGCTCATGCCGCTGCCGATCATGCTCGCGCACAAGCTCACGCGGCGCCTTTCCGAAGCGCGCCGCAAGAAGGAGCTCGGGTATCTCGGCCCCGACGGCAAGAGCCAGGTGACCGTGGAATATCTCGACGGCCGCCCGCTGCGCGTCGATGCCGTCGTGCTCTCCACGCAGCACACCGAGGAGATCCTCGACAAGAGCGGCGACCAGATCACCGAGAAGGCCCGCCAGGAGCTCACCGAGAAGATCATCAAGCCCGTCCTCGGCAAGCGCCTCATGGACGAGAAGACGAAGGTCTTCATCAATCCGACCGGCAAGTTCGTCATCGGCGGCCCGGCCTCCGACACGGGCGTGACCGGCCGCAAGATCATCGTCGACACCTACGGCGGCTACGCCCCGCACGGCGGCGGGGCCTTCTCCGGCAAGGATCCGACGAAAGTGGACCGCTCAGCCGCCTACATGGCGCGCTACATCGCCAAGAACGTCGTGGCCGCGGGCCTGGCCGAGAAGTGCACCGTCCAGCTCGGCTACGCCATCGGCGTGGCCGAGCCCGTCGGCGTCTACTTCGACACCCACGGCACGGGCACGGCCGACGAGGCCAGGATCGAGGCCGCCGTGCGCAAGCTCTTCCCGATGACGCCCAAGGCCATCATCCAGACCCTCAAGCTGCGCCGCCCCATCTACCAGGCGACCGCGGCCTTCGGCCACTTCGGCCGCGAGGAAGCGGGCTTCGAGTGGGAAAAGACCGACCGCGCCGACGCGCTGCGCGCCGAGGTCGCCGGCAAGAGCGCCAAGAAGGCCCTGGCCGTCGCGTAACAGCTCCGCGAGGGCAGCCGATCGAAAGCCCCGCCTTCGGGCGGGGCTTTTCTTTGCCGCATTCGCTCGATGCGCGGCCCGGAAGGCCGCGATCTTTTATAGAATCGCCGCATGAACAAGATCTCGGCCTCGGCCGAGGCCGCCGTCGCCGACATCCGCGACGGCGCCGTCCTCATGATGGGCGGCTTCGGCCTCTGCGGCATCCCCGAAAACCTCATCGCCGCCCTGCTCGCCAAGGGCGTCAAGAATCTGACCCTCGTCTCCAACAACGCCGGAACCGACGAGCACGGCAACGGCACGCTGATTCGCAACGGCCAGGTGCGCAAGATGATCATGTCCTACGGCGGAGAGTGCAAGGCTTTCGAGGAGATGGCGCTCAACGGGACGCTGGAGGTCGAGTGGAACCCCCAAGGCACGCTCGCCGAGCGCATGCGCGCCGGCGGCGCCGGCATCGGCGGCTTCTTCACCCCCACCGGCTACGGCACGAAGGTCGCCGAAGGCAAGGAGACGCGGCAGATCGACGGCCGCTGGTACGTCTTCGAAAAACCCCTGAAGGCCGACTTCGCCCTCATCAAGGCCTGGAAAGCGGATTCCCTTGGCAATCTCGTCTACCGCAAGACTGCGCGCAACTTCAACCAGGTCATGGCCACGGCGGCTCGGACGGTGATCGTCGAAGTCGAGCAGCTCGTCGAGGCAGGAGCGCTCGACCCCGACTCCGTGCACACTCCCGGCATCTACGTGGACCGCATCGTCAGGGGGCCCAAATACATCAAGCCGATCGAGAAGCTGACCGTGCGCCAGCCGGCGGGAGCGCGGTGATGGCCTCCGAGACCAAGACGCCCAAGCCGGGCAAGGACATCGACAAGCGCATCGTCATCGCCAAGCAGGCGGCGCGGCAGCTTTCGGACGGCGACTACGTCAACTTGGGCATCGGCGTGCCCACGCTCGTGACCAATTACCTGCCGCCGGGCATCCATATCACCCTCCACACGGAGAACGGCATGCTCGGCTACGGCCCGTATCCCCTCGCCGGCCAGGAGGACCCCGATCTCATCAACGCCGGCAAGGAGACGATCACGGAGCTGCCGGGCTGCTGCTACTTCGGCTCCCACGACTCCTTCGCGATCGTGCGCGGCGGGCACCTCGACGCGACGATCCTGGGCGCGATGGAAGTCTCGGAAACGGGCGACCTCGCCAATTGGATGATCCCGGGCAAGAAGGTCAAGGGCATGGGAGGCGCCATGGACATGGTCGCCGGCGCCAAGCGGGTCATTGTCGCGATGGAGCACACCACCAAGGACGGCGCGCCGAAGATCCTCAAAAAGTGCACCCTTCCTTTGACCGGACAGGGCGTGGTCTCCACGATCGTCACCGAGCTGGCCGTCTTCGACGTCACGCCCCAGGGCCTGGTCCTGCGCGAGATCTCGGCGCAGACCTCCGTCGAGGCGCTGCGCCGAAGCACGCAGCCGGCCTTCCAGGCCGCCGAAGACCTCAAGACGTTCAACCCCTAGCGCGCGGGGGCCAGACCCCCGATAAGGTAAGATGTGACCATGTCAGCGGATGAGCTCCGGGGCCGCGCGCGTCCCTGGCTCGTCGCGGGGGCCATCCTCGCGCTCTTCCTCGTCCTGCGCTGGCCGCTGCTCCATTTTCCCCCCTTCGGCGACGAGGACCTTCTGATTCGCGACGCCGCGGACCTCGGCCGCTCGGGCCTGACCGGCTATCCGATCCTGGCGCTGGCCATCGTTCACATCGGCCTCGAGGTCGTCGGCTTGGACGGCCTGCGCTGGGTGCCCTTTCTCTTCAGCCTCGGCGTGCTCGGCCTGACCGCGCTGCTCGCCGGCCGGCTGCTCGGCCGCCGCGGCGCCGCCTGGGCGGCGCTGATCCTGGCTCTCGAGCCGCTCAGCGTCTCGGTTTCCGCCCAACTCCTCTTTGACGGCGCCTTCGTGGCCTTCTTCGCTCTCGCCTCGGCCTGCGCTTATCTCAAGGCCGTCGAGCGCGACTCGATCGATTGGCGCTGGGCCGCCGCCTTCGGCGCCATGACCGGCTGCCTGGCGATGACGAGCTATGCCGTCGTCGTCCTCACCGCCGGGCTCGCGCTCCATTGCTGGCTGACTCGAGGCATCAAGACCACCCTCAAGCTCTTCGCGGCCGCAACCGTCGCGGCCGCGGCCGTCTTCTCGATCTATCCCCTGCTCTATCCCGAGCATTACCGGCTGGCCGCGCAAAAGCCCGCCGCGACCCTTCCCAGCGCCCTGGCGCACAGGCTCTCGATGCCGGCCTCGCTCTACGCGCGCGCGCTGTCGAAAGCGCTCTTTTTCGTAGGCCCCCTGCCCGTCTGGGCCGTCTGCCTGGCGCTGGCGCGGCGCGACTTGCGCGCTCGGCTGGCGCTTCCCCTGTGCGCGGCGCTCGCCTACGCCGCGCTCGTTTTCTTGCTCGTCAACCCGGATCGCACCGTCGGCTACTGGGCCGCGGTGCTGCCCTTCGTCTGCGTGGCGGCGGCCGGAGTCGTCCTGGAAGCGGCTCCGGAGCCGGCGGCTCTGACGCTGCCGCTGGGGGCCTGCGCCCTGCTCCTCATCGCCCTGACGCGCCTGGGCCCCGACGTCGTGCAGGCCGTGCATCCGGCGATCCATTGGACTTGGCGCGGGCTCTTCGAGTTCATGCCGGCGCGCATCTTCTACGGACCGTCGCTGGCGACCTATTTCAAGCCGGCCGCCGTGCTCCTTGGCTTTGGCGCAACCCTCGCCCTGGGCTTTCTGTCCGCCTTCCGGCCCGGCCTGGGCCGCGCGGCGGTCGCCTTCGGGCTGGCGTATGGGCTGTTTTACTCGGCGGAATACGCGTATTCGCCGTTCAGCCCGAACCTCAATCGCGTGGGCGCCGAAGTAGCGCGGGAACTGCGTCGAGGCGGCTGCCCGCAGCCGATTTACCTGCACGGCTACGGAGCTCTCGCCTGCCAGCGCAGCGGAGTGGCCGTCGAGCCGTTCATGTACGACGTCCCGCTGATGCCCTCCCTGACCAGGGCCATGCGGCGCACCGGCGGCACGGTCGCGCTGCTCAACGCTCCGGCGATCGGCCCGGACACGGAGCTGCGGCGCTTCCTCGCCTCGGACGCGACCCTGGAGCGCTCGTTCTGCGACAAGGGCGTCGCCCTCGCCGAGATCTGGCGCGTCGATAAGCCTTGACGCCGTCGTGGCGTCGCGACGAGGAATGTCATATCATTGCCGCATGACGTTGTCCGTCGTCATTCCCGCCCGCGACGAGGCGGGCTGCCTTGCGCAAACCCTTTCGGCCGTAACCGCGGCGCTGCGGCAAAAGGGCATTCCCTACGAAATCGTCGTCGTCGACGACGGCAGCTCCGATGGGACGGGCAACGCGGTCCGCGACTTCACCAGGGCCGATCCCGCCGTGCGCCTCGTCGTCAATGCCGGACGCCACGGCTTCGGCATGGCCGTGCAGAGGGGACTGCTGGCGGTCCGCGGAGACGCCGTCTGCGTCATGATGGCCGATGGTTCGGACGCGCCGCAAGACCTGGTCTCCTACTACCGCAAGCTCGAGGAGGGCTACGACTGCGTCTTCGGCTCCCGCTTCATCGCCGGCGGCAGGGTCATCGACTATCCGCTTCATAAGCTTCTGCTCAACCGGATGGCGAACAGCTTCATCCGCCTGCTCTTCGGCATGCGCTTCAACGACGTCACCAATGCCTTCAAGTGCTACCGGCGCGAGGTCATCGCCGGGCTGCAGCCTCTGATCTCGCCTCACTTCAATTTGACCGTGGAGATGCCGCTGAAGGCGATCATCCGGGGCTACCGCTACGCCGTCATTCCGATCTCCTGGACCAACCGGAAGCACGGCGTCTCCAAGCTCAAGATCAAGGAAATGGGCAGCCGTTACCTCTTCATCGTGCTCTACCTGTGGCTGGAGAAGTTCCTGGCCCGAGGCGATTACCATCGCGACCGCGCCGGCCGGGAACTTGAGAAGCGCGGCGGTGTCTAAACCTGTGTCGGAGGGCGAGCTCCTCGACGGGCACTCGCAGGCCGTCTACAACCTCGCCCTGCGCCTGGTCGGCAATCCATCGGACGCCGAGGACCTGGCTCAGGACGCGCTGCTGCGGGCGCTCAAGGCGCTGCCTCGCTTCCGCGGGGAGTGCGCCCTCTCGACTTGGATCTATCGCATCACCGTGAACACCTGGAAGAACCGCGTGCGCTCGGAGAAACGAAGGGGCTTTTGGAAGCTGGTGCCTCTCGACGTCTTCGCGAAAGACACGGGAGACGAGGCCGAGAGGCCCCTGAGCTCGGACGACCCGCCGCTCGACGCGGCCCTGGAGTCCGGCGAGCGCGGCACGGCCGTGCAGGAGGCCCTCAAGCGGCTCGACGAGGACAGCCGCGCCGTGATCGTCTTGCGCGAGCTGCGCGGCCAATCCTACGAGCAGATCGCGGCGGTTCTCGGCGTGCCCGAAGGCACGGTCAAGTCGCGACTGTGGCGCGCCCGCGAGGCCCTCAAGCGGTCGCTCAAGGACGAAGTGGCCCCATGACCGCGCCCAACGACCCGTTCCTGCCGCTGTTATCGCCTTACCTGGACGGCGAGCTGCCCGCCGCCGAGACGTCCCGCCTGGAGACCCATCTGCCGGCTTGCGCGGCCTGCCGCGAAGAGCTCTCGCGGCTGCGCGGTTTGTCGGCGGCCCTGCGCGCCTTGCCCGAGCGCGCCTTGCCCGCCGGCTTTCGCGAGCGCCTGCAGCGCCGCCGGACCGAGGCCGAGGGCTCCGGGAACTGGCTGCGCCCCCTGCCGGCGCTGTCCTACGCCGCCGCCGCCGTCTTCGTGGGCTTGAGCGCGCGCACCTGGCTTTCCGAGAGGCGGCCGGCGCCGGCGGTCTCGCCGATGCTCCATGCCGCCGAGCCGCTCCCGGCGCCGGCCGCGCCCGCGGCTGCCGCCGTCGCCGCGGCCGCGGCGCCGTTACCCAGGGACGCGCGGGCGCCCGGAGAGCCCGTCGAGCCGGCGGCCCGCGCGGCCGACGAGGGGGCCCAGGCCGCCTCGTCGACCAACATGACCAACGAGCAGCTCCACGCCGAGCTCGAGCGCGAGAAGGCCCGCATGGGCATCCGCCGGATCGCGCCGCCCCGGCGCTTCCCGATGGGAGAGTTGGCGGGCCTCGGAGCCGCCGTCTCGGCTCCCGAACCCGTCGCGATCGGCGGCTCGGTTGCGCGCCTGCCGCCCGGCCCCGTGATCGGGCCGCCCGGCGTCATCGTGCACGGAGAGTCCCAACGGGCCGCCCTTTGGTCGGCCCGGAGACTGCGGACGGCCGCGCCGAAAGTCGACTGGTCGCGCCAGGAGCTCGTCGTCGTCTGCTCCGAGGGCCCGGGCTTCGGCTTGACGATCGCCGCCGTGCAGACCTTCCCGGACCGCGTCGTCGTCCAATACCGCGAGCCCGACGTGCCCGAGGACGCCGCTCGAGACGCCGCGGCCGCCTGTCGGTCCCGAGTGCTGCCGAAATCGCCCCTGCCCGTCATCTTCCAGAAGCTGCCGTAGGCTTCCAGCGCACCCGGATCGTGGGCAGGTCGATGCGCCCGCGCCGCCTAGACAGGCTCAGCCGCGCCGGCGCCTGCGAGACCACCGGCAGGACGCGCGGCGACGATCGCGGCTCGTCGAAGGCGGCGGCCAGCACGTAGTCCCCGGCGGACAGCGCCCGAAATTCGAAGCGCCCCGAGGCGGGAAGCGCCTGAGAGGCCACCAGGCGCTGCGGCCCGAGCATGTCCGGCCCTCCGTCCGGGCTCGCGGCGTAAAGGGCGACGCGGACGCCTTGCCACGGCGCCAGCGCCCCCTCGATGACGCCCGGGCGCGCCCGGCCCGCGCCGCCATCCAGCAGGCCGGCCGCCGCGCCGCCCGGCTGGTCCTGGGCGCGCCGCCGCCAAGCCGCGGCCAAGTCTTCCCGCCCGAAACGGGAGAACGCCTCGGCGAGCTCCGCGGCGGCGCGAGGTCCCACGCGCCAGCGTCTCTCGTCGGCCAGGCCCTCGAGCAGGGCGCGGTCGTCGTCGGTCAGGGGAGCCGTCCTCAGGTTCTCCAGCAGAAGCGCGCTCGCCAAAGGGTCTCCCAGGCGATCGCCGAGAGCCAGGGCCCGGCGCAGCCCTTCGGCGTCCATCTCGACCGTCTCGCCCCCGTAGAGGTAGCGCAGCGCCGCGAGGCGCCAAACCGACTCGCCCGCGCCGGCGTATTGCAGGGCGGCCTGCAGGTTATGCCGGCTATAGTCGATCTCGCCGGGCTCGCCGAGGTCCAGGCGGTGCAGGCGCGGCGCCCGCCCATCGAGGACCAGGACGCGCCGCTCGCGCAGCGTCGATTGCACAAAGCCCGCCGCGGCGGCCAAGCCCGGCCGCGCCTCGTCCCACCGCCAGGCGGCGAAAGACCCGAAAGTGAGCCAGCCGACGAGCAGCACCGCGGCCGGCGCGGCAAAGCCGCGGCAGTCCGAGGGCTCGAGGCGCTCGGCCAGCGTCCAGACCCAGAATCGACACGCCGCCGCGGCCGCCATGGACAGCGCGAAGAACAGCGCCAGCCACAGCGCCAGGGGCTCGCGCCAGTCCACGCTCTGCGGCAGGAACCACGCGTTTTCGACGACGCCGACGAAGAGCGAGCAGGCCAGGCGCGCGGCGGCGAGGCCGGCGAGAAGCCCGACGGCGGCGGCCGCGAGGCGCCCGAGGACGACTTGCCAGCCTCTGGCGCGCAGGCCGGGCCAAGCCGCCTTGGTCTGCGGGGCGGCCGACGCCGCCAGCAGGGCCGCCGACAGCGCCAGGCAGCCGAGGCAGAAGAGGCTGACGGCGCGCGCGGCCCAGGGCGCCGCGCCCAGCGCGATGAGGGGCCGAAACAGCCAAAAGCCCCAGTGGCGCGGCAACAGGAAATCCGCGGAAGGAGGAAGCCTCGGCTCCATGAGCGCCGCGGTCAGGCCCGCGGCGGCAAGACCGCCGGCTTGAAGGGCGGCGAGGCGCACCAAGGCCGGCCCGGCCTTCATCGGCCCTTGCGGCGCCCCTTGATGCGCAGGGCGCGCACGAGCTCCTCGGCGGGCTTGCGGGAGCGCTCCTCGGCCGGCTTCTGGGCCAGCACCACGAGCCGGCGCGAGTCGAGCCCGTAGGGCTCTCCGTCGGCCGCCCCCCAGGACTTGCGATACGCAAGCCCCGCCTGCGCCAGCAGCGCCTTGATCTCGGTGAGGGTGTAGACGCGCTCGCTGGCGCGGTGGGACCTCAGTCGCCCCGTCTCCAGGTCGAAAGACGCGTGCGACTCGAGGTGGCGCACGACCCACTCCTTGTTGGGCAGATCCAGCAGCAGCCGGCCGCCCGGCTTGAGCGCCCGGCGCGCCGACTCCAGGGCGCGCGCGTCGCCGGAGATGCGCCCGAAGGAGCCTGAAAGACAGACGACCGCGTCGAACTCGGCGCGGTAGGGGATGCGGTGGAGCTCGCTCTTGAGGAAATGGACGTTGAGCCGCTGGGCTCGAGCCGCGTTGCGGGCCTCTGAGAGAGGCGCCTCGGCGTCGTCGAGGCCGAGCACGCGGTGGCCGGCCGAGGCCAGCGCCAGCGTCTGAGAGCCGTTTCCGCAGCCCAGGTGCAGCACCCTCGAGCGCGGCTCCAGCGGCAGCAGGCGTTCCCAGACGGCTTCGGCCATGCGCTCATTCTATCAAACGGACCCCGGCCGGGGCGGTAGGCCTTTGGGCCCAGTCCGGCCCGGGCCGCCCGACTCAGGCGCGCCGCCGCCGCGGCCTCTACACTATGACTACGGCCGATCTCCTCCTACCCGGCTTGCCGGGATCCCGGGGATCGGCCGACTTTTTTGTATGATAAGCGCCGTGGCGCAGGCCCCCTTCCGTCTAGGCGTCGTCCAAAACAGTCCCCGCTTCCTCAAGGCCAAGCAGAACGTCTCCGCCTGCCTCGCCCTGATGGACGGCCTTGCGGCCGACCTCTGGGTACTGCCCGAGCTCTTCGCCTCCGGCTACAACTTCCGCTCCAAGACCGAGGCCGCGCGCTGCGCCGAGCGCGTCCCGGACGGGCCCCTTTGTTCGCTGCTCAAGGCCTGGACGGCGGCCAAGGACTGCGCCGTCGTCGCCGGCTTGCCCGAAAAAGCGGCGGCGCGCCTCTACAACAGCGCCGTGCTGGTCCAGGGGCCGAAGGCGCGCGTCTATCGCAAGACGCACCTGTTCGGCAACGAGAAGAGGTTTTTCCGGCCGGGCGACACAGGCTTCTGGGTCTCGGACGTCAAGGGCGTGAAAATCGGCGTCATGATCTGCTTCGACTGGTTCTTCCCGGAGAGCGCGCGCACCCTGGCGCTCAAGGGCGCGCAAGTCCTCGCCCACAGCGCCAACCTGGTCTTGCCGTGGGGCCCCGAGGGCATGAAGATCCGGAGCCTCGAAAACCGGGTCTTCTCGGCCACGGCCAACCGCGTCGGCCGCGAGCGCGGGCTGCGCTACATCGGCCAGTCGCAGGTCGTCGCGCCCAACGGCGGCCTCTTGGCCCGCCTCGGCGAAAACGAGGTCCGGGCCTTCGTCTTGGAGATCGACCCTTGGACGGCCAAGGACAAGAAAGTCCATCCCGCCAACGATCTCTTCGAGGATCGCAGGCCTTCCTTTTACAAGCGCTGATGGCCCCGCTCACGCCCAAGCCGGTCCGCGCCTCGCTCACCGAGCTCGCCGACCTCACCTATCCGCCCAATGCCAACATCCACGGCACGGTCTTCGGCGGACACATCCTCCAGATGGTCGACAAGGCGGCCGCCGTCTGCGCCATGCGCCACGCCGGCGCCGCCGTCGTGACCGTGGCGATGGACCGCGTGGAGTTCCTGGTGCCCATCCGCGTGGGCGACTTCGTCATCGTCCAGGCCCAGGTCAACTACGCCGGCAAGACCTCCCTGGAGATCGGCGTCGAGGTCTATTCGGAAAACCTCGAAAAGGGCACCCGCCTGCACACCAACTCCTGCCTCGTCACGATGGTGGCCGTCGACAAGAACGGCCGGCCCGTCCGCGTGCCTCCTTTGCTGCTCGAGACGAAGGAAGAAAAGGCGCGCTTCGCCTCCGCCGAGCGGCGCCGGCGCGAGCGGCACCACCGCTAGTCGTCCGGCCGTCGAAAATCCGGGACGCGTCCTTCTTGGACTCGGGCCCTCCGCGCGGCGCACAATAGACGGGAGGCTCTCCCATGGCTCAACCTTGCCCCCATCTGTCCCAAGTCCGCGACGTCCGGCCCAGCGGCCACGGCTGCCAGGAGTGCCTGCAAACGGGCGACTCCTGGGTCCATCTGCGCCTGTGCATGTCCTGCGGCCACATCGGCTGCTGCGACAGCTCCAAGAACAAGCACGCCGCGGCGCATTTCCGCCGGACCAAGCACCCGATCATCCGCTCCTTCGAGCCGGGCGAGGACTGGGAATGGTGCTACGTCGACGAGGCTTACGTGGGGCAGGCATGACTCCCCTGGCGCCGGAGCAGGCTTGGCCGCCTCTGCCCCTGCCGGACTGGCGGGCGACGTGCGACACGCTGCATCTCTGGATGCAGATCGTGGGCAAGGTCCGCCTGGCGCTGTCGCCGCACCTCAACCACTGGTGGGAGGTCCCCTTCTACGTCAGCGCGCGCGGCCTGACCACCTCGCCCATGCCCTGCGGCGACGGCGTTCTGGAGGCCGAGTTCGACTTCATCGCCCACAGGCTGGCGCTGCGCAAGAGTTCCGGGGAGACGGCGTCGCTCGAACTGTCTCCGCGACCCGTCGCGGATTTCTACTTCGAGTTCTTCGAGACCCTGCGAAGGCTCGGCGTGCGCGTCAACATCTGGCCGGTCCCGGTCGAGATTCCCCACCCAATCCGCTTCGACCTCGACCGGAGGCACCGCTCCTACGATCCCGAGCAAGCCCATCGCTTCTGGCGGGCCTTGCTCACCGCCGACGGCATCCTGAAAGAGTTCCGCGCCGGCTTCATCGGCAAGGACAGCCCCGTGCACTTCTTCTGGGGCACCTTCGACCTCGCGGCGACCCGCTACTCCGGCCGCACGGCTCCGCCGCGCCCGGACGCCGACAGGATCACGCGGGAGTCCTATTCCCATGAAGAGATCAGCGCGGGCTGGTGGCCGGGGGACGACAACGTACCCCAGGCCGCCTTCTACTGCTACGCCGCGCCCGAGCCGGCCGGCTTTCGCCGCGCGACGGTGCGGCCGGCCACGGCCTTCTACAACGAGGGGCTGGGCGAGTTCCTTCTCATGTACGACGACGCGCGCCTGGCGCCCGACCCGCGGGCGGCCGTGCTCGACTTCCTGCAGTCGACCTACGAGGCCGGGGCCGCCCTGGGCGGCTGGGACCGCTCCGCGCTCGAGCGGCCGCGCGGCTGGGCCAGCGCAGCGCCCGCCCTTTGAAAAGGGCGCCGGATTTGCGGAAAATTTGATCCGGACCTCCCGATCCGTTCTGGTATAATGAGAAAGCTCCTCACGGAGCAGGCCGCGCAAGCGGCGCATAGAAGCAAGTAGAGGTAACACAAGCACATGAGCATGAGAGGCAAAGTGAAGTGGTTCAACGACCAGAAGGGCTACGGTTTCATCACGCCCGATGACGGGTCGGCGGACGTTTTCGTCCACCACACGTCGATTCAGGGCTCCGGATTCAAGACCCTGGCCGAGAACCAGGCGGTCGAGTTCGAGGTCCTTCAGTCCGACAAGGGCCCGAAGGCCGCCAACGTCGTCAAGATCTAACAGATCTTACTCGACATCACTCAGCAGAGCCCCCGCGCAAGCGGGGGCTCTCGTTTTTCGGGACCGGAGGGCCCTGGCCCGGGGCAGTCCAAAGTCCCACAACCGCGGTCAATGCGCCGGATTATCCCCCGTCATCGCGCCCCAGACCTGGGCGCGGTAGGATAGGACCGTTATGATGTCACTCACCTTCAAAGCCCCCCGACGCGTCGGGTTCGATACGGCCTTGGCCCACGTCCTGCCGTCCGCGCATATGAGAATGATGCGCGAGCTCATGGCCGCCGAGCGCGGCTCCAAGGCCAAGCCCACGGCCAACGAGACGCTGTGCTGGCTGCGGCTCAACATGCCGCGCGCCGCGCTGCGCCTTGAAGACCTCCTGCATCCCGCGGACTAGCCTGCGCTGTAGGACCATTGCCGGCCTCGGTTGGGCCGAAAGTCCCGCGCTCAGCCCGTCGACTCTGTGCAAGAATCAGCCATGATCGTCTCCCTCGCCGCGCTCGCGCTTTTCTCGACGCGCGCCGGCGCCCAGATCGAGCTCGAGCCCCGCATCGGCGACCTGGGCGCCGCCCCGCTCGCGGCGCCCGCTTTCGCGCCGACGCCGTTGCCGACCGCGCTGCCCGCGCCGACGCTGCCCGCCGATTGGGCGCCTGCGACCGCCGCCGCCTCCGCGGAGTGCCCAACGCCCGCGGGCCGCGAACCCGCGCCGCAGCTGCCGAGATCTCGATACTCGGCGCGAATCCGAACGGACGCCTCTGGCGCGCGCGCGGTTTGGCTCGTCGTCCCCCCCTCCTCCGGAGGCCCGGGAAGAACCTACGAACTGGGCCCGCTGACGATGCTGAAAGCGGGCACGCCGCTCTATCACTGGGGGGGAGAGGACGTGGACTCGACGCTGGCTTCAGGACGATTGGATGAAGCCGCGCTCGATGCCCGCATTTTGAGGCGGGCGAGCGCCGACGACGACCTGTGGGGCGGCGGCTTCTACGTCTCCTCCCGCCTGGCCGACTCCTCCGACTACGGGCCGCGCGCGGCGCGCACGCTGGCCGCCCGCGGCGCCCTCGTGGTCCTGTGCGGCGCGATCGCGCCCGCCGAGCGTCTGGACGTGGTGCTGGCGCTGCGCGAGGCCGGCGTGGACGCGCTTCAGGAAACCGCTCACCCGAGCTGGTACAATTTCGTGCGCGCCGGGGCGCTGTCGGGGCCGTTCTCCGAGCCGACCCCCGACGAGGCGATCGACTCCATCCGCGGCGAGCCCGCGCGCGAAGCGATCGAAGACCTTCTTCTCTACGACCAGCGCTACCCCGTCGACGTGTCTCGCCTTCCCGCCGACGCGGCCGCGCCTCTGCGCGCGCTCGCGCGCGGCCGGCCGCTCGACGACGCCGGCCGCGCGAGCCTGACCGCGGCGATGAGCAAGGTCGCGACGATGCTCCTGCTGATGCGTGCGCGCGGCGACGCTCTGCGCCGCACGCCGCTGTTCGACGCCTACGACGACTTCGTGCGTCGATCCACCGGCCGCTCTCTCGCCGAAATCCTCTCGTCCTAGCTCGGCGAATCTAAGCGCGCTTTAAAAACGGCTGCTCAACGAATTGATGGACGCAAGCGCTCAAAATAATCGTGAGCGCGCCGCAAAAGCCGACATAAAGCCAAAATTGGAGCGGATTCAAGGTTTGGAACGGGCCGCGCCATTTTATGACCAACAGCGCAACGAGATGCAAGGTGACACCATGAAGGAGATAAATCGGATAACTCGATTTGCCCAGAAGTTCGAGACCATGCATAGACAGCAATCCATAGATATCATTTCGCAAAGCGACGATTAAAAAAAAGACCGCAAGCAGCGCGGACTGTTCGATTGAATAGAGCTTTAACTTCGCCACGAATACCAGGGCGATAGCTGCGACGGCGATCCCGGCCGCGAATCTGCTCGTTGACAACCAGTATCGCGCATTGCAGAGCCGCGGCGACGCTCTCAATGGCCGCTCCAGTTGAGCGACGACAAAACCGAAGCCAAATCCGACCACAAGAAAACGTGAAAAATCGCCGGGATGGAAGCGCCACATTGCGCCGAAAAACAAAAGCCAAAAGCATGCGCCCCAACCGCTCGAGAAAAACGCGAATATAGGGAACGCTAGATAGAAAATCATCTCTAATCGAAGCGTCCAGACCACATCCGCGCAATTCAGCCTCGTGTTTGGAGCGTTATTTATATTGGGAAAGTTGTTCGGAATGCCCACCAATACCCAGTC
>DAIDHI010000050.1 GCA_027452025.1 Elusimicrobiota bacterium
GCCGGCAGGCCGGCGGCCGTCGGCAGAACCGCGGGCGCGGCGGCCGCGTCCTGCGGCAAAAACGAAGGCGGCAGGGCCGGAGGCGCCTGGCGCGCGGCCGAAGGCGTCAGTCCCAGCACGGGGAAGAAGGCCGAGGCGGCCTGCTTGGCGGCCTCCCAAAGGCCCGTTCCGGGGATGGCGGAAGGCTCCAGAGGCTGGCCCAACGCCGGCTGAGCCAGGTTCAAGACCACGGGAAGCGGCGCGGCGGCGGGCAGGGGCGAGGCCGAACCCTCCTGCGCCGCCCGCGCGGGCAGGCAGGAGCCGGCGGCCAATGCCACGACGAGAAAAGCGCTTCTCATCGCGGCGATTATAGCAAAGGGCCCAGGCCGGCGGGCCTTACGGTCTGGGCCCCGAGGTCCGGCCGCCCGGGCCCGCGACGGGGGCTCAATTCTAAATGCCTGGCACCGTGGAGGGCGCCGCGAGACGCGCTTTCTTTAAACGCGTGGCACCGGCCTAGGTCCTAAGGCGCGCCAGGCCCGGGCCGAAAGACCGCCGCTCAAGCCGCCGGCGGCGCTTTACGGCGCCGCCAAAGCTCGTAGAGCGCGCTCAGAGCGGACGCCAGGCCCAACGTCGTCAGGGCCCAGAGCTGGAACCAACTGTCGCGGCCGGGCTGGTTGTTATTCGGGCTCGGGCCGGGGCCGGGCTGGGGCAACGGGATGGCGGCCAGGCGCGCCAGGTAATCCTTCCAGGCCGCGATCTCTTTTTGGAGCCCGCCCATCCGGTCGTCGAGGCGCGCGATATCGGCCTCCAAGGCCCTTTCCTTGCCGATCTTCCAGGCCTCGGCGGCGACCTTGTTCCAGAGGTCCGCCGTCGCCGCGTCCTGGGAGCTGCGATCCTTGATATCGGCCAGCAGGCGGTCGGCGGCGGCCTCGGCGGCCGAGGCGAGCGTCGGGTTGTCGGCCAAGGCCTTTTGGATCTCGGCCTGGAGCGCCTCCGGGTAGCCCTTGAGGCCGTTGGCCTCGGCTTGATACTGCGCCGCGCCCTGGATCACCCTCACTTGGCGCTCGACGCGGTCGACGGCGAGATTGCCCGGCGTCGCCGAAAACGTCGCGGCGCGTCCGCTGAGCGCGGCGTCGGAGGCGCCGATGGTCCGATCGCGAAGCGCCGCCTCGACGGCCTGGGAGCCGGCCCGGCCGTCCCGCAACGAGTCCTCGTAGAAGCCCGCCCGTCCGCGCAGCTGGTCGATCCAGACGTCCTCCACGCCGCCCTGGAAGTCCGAGAGCGTCTCCGTCTGTCCCGCGGCCAGATCCTCCACGCTGTAGCGCCGCAGCCTCCGCAGCTCGATGGCCCCCAGGTGGATGTCCTTCTTGCCCGAGAGATCGCGCATGGCCTTGGCCGACTGGTCCTGGCCGGGCGTCAGCCCCGACTTGATCCGCACGACGTCCGGGAACTGGCTGAGGTCCTCGAAGCGCTCGACGGGGTCGGGCATGAAGTCGAGCACGTCCACGATGTCCCCGACGCGGCGCACGAAGCCGTGGTGGTCGGTCTCGCCGCCCTCGCCCTTGTTCATGTAGATGCGCCCGATCAAGTGCTGCTCGTTGGGATTGCGGCCGCTGGCGATCTCGAGCGGCGTATCGACGATGCCCCGGACCGGCTCCATCGCCAGATCCACCCACTGGAAGGGCATGAAGGCGTAGTGATCGCCGCGCCACGCCTTGGAGGCGTCCGAACGCGCGCGCTCCTGCAGATACCGGCGGCTGAGCTCGACGGGATCGCGTCCCTCCTCGTAGTGGCTGATGCGCAGCGTCGGATGGATGGTCTTGTGATCCGGGCCGGCGTAGAGCTGCCGGCCGGCGGCCGGGTCGCCGGCCAGCGCCACGGTCTTGATCGACCAGCCCGCGGCGGCGCGGTCCAACGCGTCTTGATCGACGTAAAAGTCCTTGAGCCGGCCTCGCTGATCGAGCACGGCGGCGTAGAGCGGTCCCTCGATGCGGGCGGCGACCGCGCCTTGGCCGACGTTCCGGTCGAGCACCTTCGCGCCGAACTCCGGGCGGGCGTAGACGTGGACGACGGCGGGATCCTCGCCGCGCGGGGCGTCCAAGCCGAGGACCAGCGAGTCGCTTTCGTAGAGATTGAGCGGGCGCTCGCGCAGTTCCTTGACCTTCTTGGCCAGGTCGTCGACGGAGCCCTGGACGTTGAAGGTGTGCGCCCGAGCGGCCTTGTAAGCCTGGTCGGCGGCGTCGAACTTGGCGGCGTCGGGCGCCGCCTGCTTCTGCGTCCTCTGGAACTCGTCGACGGCGGCGTCCATCTTGCTCAAGTCGACGCCGGCTTTCCGAAGCTGCGCGGCGTCGTTGTCCTCCAGCGAGCGGTCCCCGGAGAGGCGCTGGGCCGCCTCGGCACGCAGGCGCTGCCGGTAGACCTGCTCCGTCTCTCCCTTCTGGGGTTTTTCGACGGCGCCGAAGGCGCCGACGAGCTCCTTCATGATCTCGTCGCGCAGCGCCTCGTAGGACTTGTTGCTGCCGCCGGAACGCTGCCGCAGCGCGTTTAAGCGGCTCTTCGCCGCCGCCTCGGCCGCCTGCGCCTGGCTCAACTCCCGCTGAGCGTCGGCCAGGGCCTGCGGCGCGTTCGAAAGCTCCAGGCGAGCCTTCTCGAAGGCTTCCTTGGTCTCGTAGAGCTTCACGACGCGCCCGTCGTCGTCGGCCGCGAAGCCGTAGCTGTTGAGCTTGACCCCGATCCAGCCGCGCCGCTCGGCCGCGACCGCCTGCTTCTGGTCGTGAGCGAGCAGGTCTCGCGCGCCCTGGGGCGTGAGCTTGACGCGGTAAAAGCCGCCCTGGACTCGAGACGCGAGAGCGCTTTCCAGGGTCGGGAAGGCGGAGCGGCGGACGCCGGGCTGGTCGCCGAGATAGACGTACATCTGGTAGCTGCCGGGCTTGCCCTGCAGGGCGTCGAGCGGGTTGCGGGCCTCGTGCAGGCCGGCGGCGTCGGGCTCGGCGGAGAAGAAGAAGACGGCGCCGCGGCTGTAGGCGCTGTCTTTTCCGAAGAAAAGCTCATCGAGCGAGAGGCCCCGGGTGTCCGGCGTCCGGCCTTCGGCCGTGACGGCCTGCACGGCGACGGCGTCTTGCTTGGCGTAGGCCCGATCGGCGGCGACCTCCACGGCGTTGTCGGAGGCGGCCCGCCGGGCGTCTTGAGCCTTCTTCTCATCGACGTCGATGCCGCCGACGATTTCGCGGCCGTCGGCCATGCGATAGACGCCGTTGACCTCGCGGATGCTCTTGTCGGCGAGCCCCTTCTCGATATCGTCCTGCGTCAGCCAGCCCTTCACGTTCCAGACGCGTCGTCCGTTCTCGGCGGCGGCGGTGACGGCGTAGAGCGGCACCAAGTCGGTCTTCTGGCGCTCCCAGCGCTGCTTGGTCGCCCGGAGGCTCTCCAGCGCCTGGGCGATCTCGTCGATCTCGTCCGGCGGCCGGCCGTTCCAGCGCGCGGCGGCCAGCCGCGACTGCTCGAGCATGATCATGGCGTCCAAGGCCAGCACGCCGCGGCCGAAGCGCGCGACGTCCGTCTCGCGCCGCAAGGCCCCCCGCACGTCGTAGAGCGCGTCCAGGCTCACCGCCAGGGACGGATCTTTCTGGACGGCCGGGCTCTCGAGGGTATGGATCAGCTCGGCGTCGAAGGCCTGCTCGCGCTGCAGGTACTCGTCCAGAGTGATGTCCTTGAGGACGAACTCCGCCGGCTTGCTGTCGCGGTCGCTCATCGTCTGGATGTAGGAGTCCAGCAGCGCCTGGCGCGCCTCCCGCAAGCCGGTCACCGGCTCGCCGGTGATCGGGTCCTTGCCGCCGTTATCGAGCGCCTCCAAGCGCTGGAAGGCGCCTTGGACGCCGTAGGGCGCCTTGACCGCCTGCCAGTAGGCGTCGCGCACCGCCTCGGCCGCGGCGCCGTATTGCGCGCGGTCGAGCTTCCCGGACTCGAGCTGGCTTTCCAGGTCCTTGCGCAGGCAGCCCAAATGCGTCGGATCCGACTGCTCGAGGACGCCGTAGAGCTTGGCCAACTGGGCTCTGACGGCCTCGCGCTTTCCTTCCAGGTCGTTGATGGCGAGCAAGTGCAGGCGCTCCTCAGGGGAGAAGTCGCGCGCGAGCACGGCGTCGCCGTCGCGGCGGGCCTCCTGGAACGTCTGCGCGCTCGCGTCGAGCGCGGACTTGAGCCCCGGCGCGACGAGATCGCCCAGCCGGGAAAGCGCCGCGTCCTGGGCGGCGACGAACCGAGGATCGAGCATGCGGTCGGTCCAGTAGTTGAGCAGGTCGGCCTGGCGGTCGCGCGTCCAGTCGCCGAAGTCGCCTTCCGGCGGCCGCGGCGCCTGCGGCGCGCGGGCCTCGTTGATCAGCTTGGGATCGACCGCCTCCAGGTCGCTGACGAGGGTGACGAAATCGCCCTTCGTCCGGACCAGCTGCCTAGAGAACGACAGCCAGGCGTCGACGAGCCGCTCGCGCGCGGCATCGGCCTCGAAGAGCGACTGGTTGCCGCCGCCCTCCTGCGAAAGGCCCATTTGGGCGCGATAGTCGCGCTCGGCGGCCTCGACCTCACGGCGCTCGGCTTCGAGCTCCTTCTGGTCGTCGCCGACCTTGATCATGAGAGAGTTGAGGCGCAGGGCCAGCTCCTGCATCTGCCCGCTGCTCTCCAGGTCCTTGCGCATGGAGTCGCCCAGGATGTTGCTCAGGCCCCTCTCCACTTCCCGCGGATCGGGCGCCTGCAGGAAGCCCGCGCCGATCTTCTGGCCGCGGAACAGGCCGAAGGCGGCCACGGGAGTGAAGCCCTTGTAGCTCATGCGCTCGGCCAGGTTGTCGGCCTTGATCTGGCTCATGAGGTCGTCCTCGCCGCCCCGCGGCAGCTCGTCGAGCACCGTGGCGCGGATGTGCTGGGCGCCGAGAGCGCGCAGGCCGGCGATGACCTGCTCGCCGTCGGTCTGCAGCGGCCTGGGCCCGCCGGGGTCGCGGGCAACGAGGCTTTCCAGCGCCTGCGCCTTGGTATTGGGATCGAGGTTCAAGACGGCCACGATCTGCGCCCGGTCCTGGTCCAGGCGCTCATTGACGCGCCGGAGGAACTCCGCCAGGTTGCGGTGCGAACCGTCCGGATGCTGGATCTGATACTCGGCCCAACGCTTCAGCTGCACGTTGGCCGCGAAGTCCTCGGCGAGGATGCCGGCGCGCGCCGCCGCGCCCGCCTGGTCGTCGCGGTAGAGCCGGTCGGCCTTGTCGCGCTCGAGCTTGGAGAGCGCCAGCAGGACCTGGGGCGGGGTGCGCGCGCTCTTGAGGCGCAGCTCCAGCCACCCCTCGACGTAATTCTTGCGAATCGGCACGCGATCGAGCTCCTGGCGCGCGTAGTAGTCGCGCAGGTAGAGAGTCGCCGGGCGAGTCTCGACGCCGGGCTCGGTCGGCCGCGGCAGCGCCTCGGGCGGCCGCGATTCCATCCTTTCCTCGCCCCCCGCCAGCCGGTTCTCGAGCTCCTGGAACGAGCTCGGGACGCGGCTGTAGGCGGGTTCGGCGCCGGAAGCCGCCGAGGCGTCCAAGACGCCCAGCGCGAAGAGCCCGCCTTGGAGAGAACGCCGCTGGCCCTGCAGCGCCAGGAGCTGCGCCTGGCTTTCCGGATCTTCGCGATTGGACAGCCGCTCGATCTGATGGTCCACCAGCGACAGGCGCGCTTGCAAAGTCGCCGCCTGGGAGGCCCGGTCGGCCTCGTAGGTGTCGTAAGCTCTCTGCTCGGTCAGCGTGCGCACGCGGGCGGCGGCGACCTGATCCGGATCGCCGGCGTCCTCGTCGGAGAGAGCCTTGATCAGCCGGCCCAAGGTCCGGCCGGCCAAGGACAGCGGCTCGACCGACGCCTGCGTCACCTTCAGGCCCTTGTCGACGATCTGCTCGTGCGCCTCGGCGGCCTCGACGCGGGCCGCGAGGACCTCTTTCTCGGCCTGGGCGGGCTGCGACTGCGCCAAAAGCCCCGCCAGGTCCCGGCGAGCCTGGTCTTGGCTGACGTCGACTTGCAGCGGCGCGCCCTCGGGGCGGCCGAGAAGATAATTGAGCGTGGCCAGCGCCTGGTCGCGGGCCAAGACGTGGCCGTTGCGCTGGAGCATCGCCGCGTCGCGCTGCCGGCCGTCGAGCTGCGGAAGCACGTTGTCGTCGAAGACCTGCACCGCCTTGGCTTCGGCCTGATAGGCGGCCAAGTTCTCGTAGAACTCGACGGCGAGATCGGATCGGACCTTGTCGCCCAGCGCCCGATAATAAGCCGCGTCGGCCTTGTCTTCCCTGTGCTGCAGGGCCTGGAGCTCGGCGGGCTTGAACTCCAGCCCGGGCACGGGCATGATCGGGATGCCGGTGTAATTGACGTGAGGCAGCCAGCCCACGCCCGTGGCGGTGAGGTTCATGCCCACCTGCAAGTCGACCCAGAACTTCTGGATGCGATGGTTGTCGGCCAGCATCATCTGCCGCGCGGCCTCTTCGCGCTGGCCGAGCTCGTGCAGGCCGTGCCAGCGCCCCTCCGCCTGCCGCAACGCGCCTTCGAAGGAGGAGATCGTCATCGGCGAGCCGTCGAGCTTGAGCGTGCTCTTCTCGAAGCCCCGATCGATGCCGGCCGCGGAAGCGGCCGTGACTCCCTTCATCCGGGCTTCCATCTCGTTGCGCGCGTACCAGAGCCAGTCGTCGTAGGCCCGGCGCATCTGCTCGGGGCCCGTGAGGCCGTTGCGATACTCGCGAATCGCCTCGCTGAGGTCCTCGCGGGCCTCGTCGAGGCCGGGGCGCAGGCGCTGGGCGCTCTCTTGCCACTGGCGCGCCTGCAGCGCCTCGGTGTCGGCGCGCAGACGCTGGTCCGAGTAGGCCTGCTCTATCTCCTCGAGCACCGCCTTCTTGTCGCACACGTAGGACTTGTCGCGCGCCTTCGAGCTCGGATCGTAGAAGGGCAGCCGCACGGAGCCGCCGACGCCGAAGATCTGGTTGGCCATCAGGTCCTGCATCTGCGCGCCGAGCCCGATCGAGAACTGGTCGACGAACTTCAAGTCGTCGGCGAGGTTCGTGGGATTGGGCCCGAGTTGATCGCGCATCTTATCGAAGTCCAGAGAATGCAGGATGGCGTCCATGCGGTCGGGCGCCTGGACGACGGCTCGGATCTGGGTCAGCAGCGCGTCCAGATCCGAGGCGTCGAGGTTGTCGAAGGGCGTCTGGGCCTGGGCGTCGCGGCCGGTCAGGGTGTTGTAGCGCAGCCGGGCCTGGTCGAGCCGGTCGACCGCCTGGTCGAGCTGGACCTGCGCCTGCTCGCGCACGGCCTCGCTGGGGGCGCTGTCTCTCATGGCCCGGGCCACCTTGGCGTCCCACTCCGCCTGGGCGATATCGGCGACGTCCTGCTGCCATTGCTGCGTCAAGGCGATGAGGCGGTCTTGCAGCTTTAGCCCGTCGCGGTAGAGCCGGGCGGCCTTGGCATCGATGACGGCCTTCTGCGTCTTGGTCAGCGTCAGGTCGGTCTCCGTGCCGGCGGCAAAGCCTCCGCCCACGGCCTCCGCGGCCTGGTCGGTGGAGACGCCGCGGCTGACGAAGCCGATCGTCCCCTGGGTGCGCATGTTGTCCATCAGCGCCCCGGCGCGGCGCAAGTCGGCGATGTCTCGCGAAAGCGAGCCGATCTGCTGGGTCAGGAGCTTGCCCGCCACGTCCTGCTCGAAGACCTTGCGCAACTCCGCCACGTTGGCCGCGTCCGGTCCGCCGCTCTTCTGGGCCTGGGCGTAGAAGGCGTCCATCTCGGTCTTGAAAGGCTTGAGCTGGTCTCCGCCGGACAGATCCCGCCCGGCGTTGTTGACGACGGCCTCCCACAGCTGGCCGAGCGTGAAGTTGCTGTTGATCATCACCGACAGGCGGTTGTTCTCGCCCACGTATTGCTTGCCGTAGCCGAGCGCCAAGTCGGAGTGGTCGCTGAGCTTCTTGGAGACCTGCCCGTAGTACGCCTTTTGGCCTCCCAGGATCTGGCCGTCGCCGGTGAATTCTATGCCGGGGCCGGGCAGGTTCACGGAGAGTTGGTCGACGTAGCTGTTGTATTTCTGGCCCTTCTCGGCGGAAGCCTGGTCGCTGATCTCGGCCAAGGTCTTGCCGCTGGAGTCGCGCAGCGTGAAGCCCTTGAGCACCGAGACGCCGGCCGAGCGCTGGGAGATGTCGTCGGTGCCGCTGGTATTGGCGAAGTAGAGGTCCAAGGTGAAGGGACTCTGCGAATGGAGCAGGCGCGCGACATTGATGCTGGGGCCCAGCTGCGTGCGCGAATAGTTTTTAGAGTCGCCCTTGGCCGCGATGGCGAAGGTCTGATTCAGGCTCGGGTCGAAGCCCGTGAAGTCGAGGTTCACCGTCTCGAGGAACGAGCGCGGGTCCTTGGCGAAGAGCTCCTCTTGCTGTCCGGTCAGGCTCATGACGGGAGTCAGCTGGATGGAGCCCTTGACGTTGCCCCCGTAGTAGTAAGGATTGTCTCCCGGCTGGCTGTCGGCGGCGTCGCCAAAGCCGGTCACGCCCAAATACAGCTTGCCGTTCATCGCCATCATCGCATAGTCGTCGAAGAGCATGATGCGGCTGGCGCGGACCTGGCTGGCCAGGCTCGGATCGGTCGGGATGTCGAGACCGAAGCGGTGCATGTCGATGTCGAGGTAATTGACGTAGTGCTTGCCCTTCAGCGTCTCGACCTGCACCTCGACGCCCTTGTCGCCCCAGGGGGCGTTTGAGGCGCCGTCGGCGGCCTGCGACTCGGGAGGGCTGGCGAACTGGTAGCCCGTGACGCTCACGTTGCTGCCGAAGATCTTGGCCACGTTGCCCATGGTCACCCAGCTGCCGGTGTTGAGGCCGTTGGGCACGCCGAACTGGCTCTGGTAAACCATGTAGAAGCCGTCGGCGTTGTCGCCGAAGTCGACGACCTGCGCGGCCGGGATCAGCTGGGAGAGGCTCGATGGGTTGCGCAGCAGGTCCTGGCGCAGCAGTCCCAGATCCTGGCCGGACATCTGGGGCGCGAAGGCCTTGAGAATCGAATCGACGAAGGAGCCGTATTTGGACTTGCGCACGACCAGCGCCTGAGCCTGGCCCTTCTCGTCGATCGCCCACATGCCCCGGCCGAGGTGAAGGGAATCCACCTTGGCCTGCAGCGCGGGGTCGAGCAGGGCGCGCGTCGACGGATCGGAAAGCGCGGCCTTGAGCTTTTCCTGCTGGTCCTCCAGGCGGCGCAAATCGGCGCCCAGGATGTCGTTGGAGCGCTTGAGCTGGTCGGTGAGCTCGTGCCACTTGATGTTCTGGACGAGCACGGCGCGCGTCTTTTCCTGGAGGGCGTCGATGCTGTCGCTGACGCGGCGCAGGGCGCTGTCGTGCGGATCGTCGAGCTGGCCCATCCAGGACGAGACTTTCGAGCGGTCCGCCGCGAGGGTCGTCATCTCGCCCTGCAGCGCCTGCTGCATCTTCGAAATCGCCGTCAGGTCGGCTTGGCTGGCCGTGACGCCGCCGCTGTAGATGGTGCCCAAGCCGTTGTAGTAGGTCCCGACCTGGCTGATCGTGCCCGAGGCGCTCGAGTCGGCGCCGATGACGACGTTGAAGAACGCGGCCGCCTGGTTGAGGAAGGCGCCGAGGTTCTGGAACTCCTGGATCTGGCCGGAGTAAATCTGCTGCGCGGTAAGGCTGCCGCCGTTGGAGTTGATGTAGGCGTCGGCCTGGCTCGTGGCCGCGATGGCCTGCTCGAGCGCCGCCTGGGCCTGGGGCAGGAACACCTTGGCTTGGTCGAGCTCTCCGCCCGGCGCCAGCTGCTTCTGCACGCCTTGGATCACGCCGTTGGCGTAGAGGAAGCGGGCCATGGCGAAGGTGGCCGGGGCGCCGGCGGGCTGCGCCGTGCTCGTGGGAACGAGCCGGTCCGCGGCATCCTTGCACAAGAGCGCCACCTGCTGCGCCGCCGAGATCGAAAGCGCCCCTTGGTTGCCGGTGGGCACCGTCGTGCCGCCGCCCGGAAGCGGCAGCGTCGTCGCGCCCTGGGAGTTGGCGTTGCCGATCGTGGTCAGCTGGTTGGCCAGGCTCTGGACCAAGCTGTTGGTGACGTCGGTGACCGTGTTGACGCCGTTTTGATCGGCGGCGATCCCCACCGGCAGCTTGTAGGCGCTCAGATCGTATTTCCCGCCCGAGACCGTCTTGATCTTATCGAGGATCTGGTCGATCTGCGCGTCTTCGGCGTTGATCTGCTGCGCGCGCTGTCCCATCTCCGTCTGATACAGCTTGATCTTTTGGGGCAGGCTGAAGGGGCCGCCGCCGGGATAGTTCGAGTCCTGGAGGTAGGGCACCTGGAACATTTTCGGGACGCTCTCCTCGGTGCCGCTGAAATTGGGGTCGGTGCGCTCCTTGACCTCGGTGATGTAGTTGCTGATGCCGATGAAGCTGTTGCCGCTGGCGTCCGTATAGCCGTTGAGATAGTTGTTGAACTTCGTTCGGAAGGCCGCGACCGCGGCGTGGCTGGCCGCCGCGTCGCCGTAGGTGCCGCCGAAGGTCTCCAGGTCCCATGGGATCGTCTGGTTATACGCCGTTTGCAGGGAGTTCCAAAGCTGGATGTCCGAGTTGTAGAGCTGGCCGTAGCCTCCGCTCTTGCTGTTCGGGTCGTAGTTGGAGTTGGAAGTGCTCTCGTATTGGGCCAGGGCCGTCAGCAGCCCCTGAGCGCCCTGGAGCGACGGGATGATGGTGGACTGCAGCAGGGCCACCTTGCGGGCCTCGAGCGCCCCGAAGGTCTGCGGGTTGAACTGGCCGCCGTTGACGAAATTGACGTCCTGCTGGTTGTCGGACAGGATGGAGTTGACCATGCCGACGAGCTGGGTCAGGCCCTGCTGAGCCTGCGGCAGCGTCGTGGCCAAGGCCTGGTCGAACTGGGTGACGATGGCGTCGGAGTAGGCCCACTGGATGGTGTCTCGGGCGGCGTAGGGCACGAGTTGGCCAAGCTCAAGCAGGTCCATCGAGGCCTGCCACGCGGCCGTCGAGCCGTCGCTGGGCACCTTGACCGACTGGAGGGCCGTGCCGTAGTTGGGCAGTTCGCTCTCGAGCTGGGTCAGAGACAGGCCGGAGAGCATCGGCAGGTTGGCGTGAGCCTCTTGATTGACGACCGTCGCGAGTTGGTCGAGCTGGGAGAGATATTGCTTGGCCGCGGCCTGGGACTGGGTGTCCTGCTGCTGCATCTGCGACAGCGAGATCGTGTCGCCGAAGGCGTCGGTGATCGTCTTGGTGTTGATGATGTTGTCGACCGTATTCAAATAGCCCTGATACTGGGCCAGCTCGGGCTGCCAAGAGGAGCGCACTTGGGAGAGGTACTGCAGGACCTGCTGGGGATTGGGATTGTCGGGCAAGCTGGCGCTGGTGCCCGGCGCGCCGCCGGGCACGACGAGCAGGGCGCCGAAGTACTCCGGCGGGATCTGTCCGCTTTGGATCTTCGCCAGGCCCGACTGGGCCGTGGCGAGGGCGTTGTTGACCTCGGTCTTGAGCGACGCCAGGGTCGCCGGGCTCGGCACCCCGTCGGTCGAGGGCGGCCCGCCCTGGGACGCCCACTGCTGCATCAACGAAAGCCGCCTTTGATATTCCGTGAGAGCGTCCTTGCTTTGGCCCTTGTCCTGGGCGTTGATCTGCGAAATGAGGGCCTGGGTCTGCGCCTGATAATTCTGGAAGCCCGTGACCGCCTGGCTCACTTGGGTCAGGTTGCCGGCGAGCGTGGACTGCGTGGCCTTGTCGCCGTCGACCGCCTGCTGGTTCTGGTTCTGCCACTGCTGGATCTGCTGCTGGCTCTGCTGGGCCTGCTGGTTGTTCTGCTGGTTCTGCTGGAGGGCCTGGTTGATCGCCTGCTCTTTGTTGTTGAGCACGGTCTGCATGCCGTTGATGGCCTTCTCCGCGGCGTTGATCTCGTTGAGAGAGAGCGAGAGGTCCATCACGGTGGACAACTGGGCGAAGTTCTGGTGGAAGGCGAGCATCTCCTTGCCGCTGCGCCGCTCGTTGAGCGCCTCGTTGCGCGCGCGGTTGACGACGGCCAGCATCTCGCCGGTGGCGTCGCGCATGGCCATCTCGCCTTGCGCCTGCGTGCGCAGACGGTCGATCTTGGAAATGAGCTCCTGGACCTGCTGAACCTTCGCCTTCTGGTCCTCGGTCAACGCCGCGCCCGCGGCCGGGGAGCTGGGAAGCCGGCCCCCGCCGTCTCCCCCGCCCGCGCCGCCGAGCGCCGCGGCCAGGGCCTTGAGCGCGGCCTCGCGCACGGCCAGGGAATCGGAATAGCCGGCCTTCGTGTCGCCCGTCGCGGGCAGGCTCTTTTGATATTGGTCGAGAAGCTGCTTTAGGTGCTCCAGCCGCTTGAGCCTGTCCTTGGGCAGCTCGTCCTTATTCGCCTTGAGGTCATGAATCTCGGCTAGCTTGGAGTTCGCGTAGGACTGAGCGCGCGCCGCTTCCAGCTTCTTCTTGTCCTGCTCGAACTGAGCGAGCATCTGCGGCGTGATCTTGACGCTCTGGGCGCGCAGGCCCCGCTCCTGCGCGGCGAGGGCGTCGAGCTGCTTTTGCATCTGCGCCTCGCGCGCGCGTCCGTCCTTGAGCTCGGTCGCGATGTCCCCGGTGTATTTCTCCAGATATTTCAGGCGCGCGGCGATGTCGGCGGCGCTCTTTTGGCCCAGGTCGCCGTCGAAGCGGTAGGCGGGATCGGCGGGCAGCGGCTTGCCGTCCGGGCCGATCTTCGGCGGCCCCTTCGGCGCCGGACCCTTGAGCGGACGCGCCACCGCCATCTGCCAGACGCGCAGGGCGGAGACGCCGCGGGTCTTGGCGTTGACCTCCCACATGACGTGGTCGGAGATGTTGAAGCCCAGGAGATTTTGAGCCTTGTAGATGAGCAGATTGCCCCAGGTGATCGCCCCGCCGAAGGGCACGATGCTCTGGCCCTTTTGGCCTTCGATCGCCGAGGCCATCGAATGCAGCGGCGCGATGTGATGGCCGGCGAGGGTATCGCGGCCGGTCGCGCCGTGGTAGGCGCCGGCCAGCAGCGCGTCTCCCTGGGCAGCGTAGGTCAGAATGCCGGAGATCTCCGCGCCCACGGTGGCCATGCCGAGGAACGTCTTGCCGACCTGCCAGGCGAGCCTCGGCCACTGCCGCGGCGAGGCCAAGAGCGAAACCAGCGCACGCGGCATCGAGACGGGCGGCAGGCGGTCCCCGTCCTTGAGGCGCAGCTGCTCGTCCTGCAGGCGCATCTGCTCGACCTTGACCGCGCCCGGGACGGTCAGAAACGCCGACAAGAGCAGCGTGTTGAGCAGCGGCCCGACGACCATGCCGCGCAAAAGCGCCGTGGTGGCGGCCCCCACGACGGGAGCGAGGAACGAGCCGATGACGGGCACCTGCGCCGTCGCCATCGGCAGCCCGTGGACGATCCAGACGAGCGCCGTGCCCAGATACGGGACGGCCGTCAGCGAAATCGACAAAAACCCCACCGAGGGCGCCGCCGCGCTCAGAAGCCCCATCACGACGGCGCTGGCCAGCGCCAGGGTCACGCGCCGCTGCAAGAACTGGAGCAGCGGCACGAGCGTGCAATCCAGGATCGGCTCCAGGAACTGGCCCCAGGGGGAGGCGAACAAGACGTCCAGCCGGCCGTTGCCGCGCTTGGCATGCGCCTGAAGCTCGATTTTCAGCCAATGCTCGGCGTTGTCGCCCAGGAAATCCTCGGTCTTGTGCGACAGCTCGAAGGCGATGTTCTGCCGGAAATAGCCCAGGACGAACATGTCGAAGAGGTGGAAAGGAAAGCGCACGAAGACGCCGACGACGTGCTTGTGCACCTCCGCCGCCCGGGCGAGCCACCCGGCCATGCCGGGCGCGTAATGGCGGTTGGCGAGGTGGCGGAAGCCCTCGTATTTCTCGTGGTCGAGCCGCTTGAACTGCTCGCGGTTGTCCCTCTGGAGCCGGCGGTAGACGGTGAGCCAGTCGACGGGCGAGCCGTCTTCCTTTAGGCCGCTGGCGGCGGCCAGCGCGACGACTTTCTCGCGCGGGATGGCGAACTGGCGAGAGATCTGGTCGATGATCTGCGCGGCGGAGGAGTTGAGCGCCAGGGCTTTGAGCTGGGAATCGTGCCGCACGCCGACGACCGTCCGGAAACCGAAAAAGTCCTCGTAGACTTGAGGACTCGGCTTGGGCGTCTTGGCGTCGGACGCCTGGTCGGAGGCGGGCGCCTGCGGAGGCGCGCGGTCGGACGGCGGTCCAGCCGCCGGGGCGGGAGCCGGCGGCTCGGCCGGAGTCGCCGGCGCGGCCTGCGGCGACGGTCCGGAAGCCGTCGGCTCGGGCTCGGCCGCCGGGGACGCCGCCGGAGCGGCGGCCTCGTCCAACGCCGAGGCCAGGATCTTCTCCTCGCGTCCGGCCGCGTCGATGAAGACGAAAAGCGGGCCGCCCTTGCGCGCCGCGCGGATCTCGACGCGCGACGCCGAAAAGCGCTTTTTGCGCGCCTTGACCTGCGCGTAAGCCTCCTCCAGGCGAGCGCCGGCGGCCAGGCGCGGGTTCCAGAGCACGGACTTCGACCGCCCCTTGGGCCAGCGCTTGACGGCGACGCGGCGCTCGTAGACCGTGATCTGGCGCTTCTTCGTGGCCGAATAGAAGACGAAGATCCAGTGCGCGCGCGCGTCGTCGAGATTGATCGCCGCGCTCACCAGCCGCGCGTCAGGAGCGAGCCTGCGGGCGCGCTCCTGGGCCTGCTGCTTGGCGTTGAGCAAATCGGCGGGCTTGAGATCCCGCGCGTCGGCCGGCTTGAGGCGGACCTTGCGGCGGCGGGCGGGCGCTTGCGGCGGCTTCGGCTCGGCTTTCGCGGCAGGCTGGGCGGCGGAGATCCAGGGCTCATTGCGATCGGGCGCGGCGGCGCTCCGCGTTTCGGAGATCGTCGGCTCCTTCTCAGCGGGCTTGGCGGCGCTTTCCGTCTCCGAGATCGAAGGCTCCTTCTCGTCGACTTTCGCGGCGCTCTCAGTCTCCGAGAGGGAAGGCTCTTTCCTGGCCTCTTCGACCTGCGACGCCTCCTTGGGCTGCGGGATCAGCTTCTTGGCCAATCCGGATCCCAGGACGGAGCCCAACCCCAGGCCGGCGACGGCGTGTCGCGCCAGAAGCGCGCCGAGGGAGCCATGAACGGCCAAGCCGAAACCCAAGGCCGTGGCGCCGTAAGTCAGGATCAGCGTGCCGAGCTTCTGAAGGCGCGTGGGCGCGGTCAGGAGCTTGCCGCCGGGGCCGGGGACGGTCTTGGGCTGGGGCAGCACGATATCGGCGAGCTGGCCGACGGCCGAGCCGATCGTGGCGCCGAGGAAAGCGTTGTGCGCGAGCCACGGCCCGAGCACGCCGTGGGCGGCCAGCACCCAGCCGACGAGCGCGGCGCCCGCCATGAGGGCGATCCCGCCGAGCGCGCGCTGGGAGCCCGCTGGCGCTCGAGCCGGAGCCGGCGGCTGCGCGGCCTCGCTCTCGGCGGAGGCCTCCGGCGCGGAAAGCGCCGCAGCCGGCTCGGCCGGCGCCGCCTGGGCCCAGGCGGCGGAATCGGCGGCGTCGCCGGCGGCCGCGCCGTTGTCCCACTGTCTTCGCTCCCGGGCCTGCCGCTGCTCGCCCGACTGCCGGGCAGCGGCGGCCGACGGAACGAGCGTCCGGGCCTTCTGTAGAGCGGTCTTCGGCGCGGCTTTGGGCTGCGCCGGGGCGCCCTGCGCGGCGGCGGACTCCGCCGCGGCCGCCGGCGCCGCGGCCGCCTGGACGGCCGAAGGCTGGGCGGCGGACGCCGGCAAGGCCGACTGAGGCAGCTCGGGCAAGGCGGCCTCGGGAGCCTGGGCGGCGGGGAGCTCGGGCGAGGCGGGAGCCAGATTGATGTCGTTGGCCGCGATCGGCTGGGGAACGTTGTCGCGCTGCTCGGCGGCCAGCGCCTGGTAGCAGCCGGCGCCCGGAGACGCCAGGATCAGGGCGGCGCAGACGAGCGTCGCCAGGCCCTTGGCCCAGATCCCCGTCGCCTTAGCGTCGTCCATCGGCCCCCGCGGGAGGCTCTCCGTCGCCTTGGCCGGGCCTGCGGCCGCGCGCCAGCGCGCGAGCCTCGCGCTTGGCGGCGATGTAGCTGATAAAAGAGACGATCGCATAGGCTGCGTTGACCCAGAAATAGATCTCCCAGCGCAGCCAAGCCGAGGAATGCGGCGCGACGAGCGCGAGCTCCCCCTTCATCCATGCCATGAAGGCCACCGACGAGAGGAAGAAGCTCATCGAAAAGCTGGGAGTGAAGCTCTCGGGCACCTTGCCGCTCAAAAGCGACTTGATATCGGGCACGAAAAGGCTCAGGAAAAAGACCGAGGTCACGGCCTGGATGCCGACGGTCAGCTGTGTCGCGCTCAAAAACGAAGGCAAGAGGGCGGCCAAGAGCGGCGGCACCACGTGCGCCGCGGCCAGGAAAGCCAGCACGCTCACCGCTCCTACGCCGGCCGTGATCGCCGCGGTCAGCCACTTGGCCTTGGCGGCGGAGACCTTCCGGCCGCGGAGGAGCTTGGCCAGCGGGAAAACGGCCGCCATCGAGAGCGCTCCGAAAAGGTTCTGCACGCCCCAAAACATGGAATGGGCGATGACGGCATTGACGCCGCCCAGAAGAACGGAGGCGCCGATGAGCAGCAGCGCCCGGCGCCACGGCGTCGCCTGGGCGTTGCCGTCGCGCATCGTCTGGTAGATCTGCGGCAGGGCGAAATAGAACGCCAGGCCGTTGCCGATGAAGTTGCCCGCCGTAGCGTACCACGGCAGGGACGCGGCGCCCGCCGCCGCGGCCGAGCCGAGCGCGGCGCGCAGCGCGGAGTGGTAAACCGTCGAGGCGGCGGCCCGGGCCGAGTGACTGATGGCCGCGGCCGCGATCGGCGCCGCGACCGCCGCGGCGACCCGGGCCGAAGTCGCGCGCGGGGGCCTCGCCAGCGCCGGGACGGGCGACGCCGAAGCGGAAAGTTCCGGGGCGGACGCCGCGCCGGCCGACCGGCCGCGCGCGTTATCGAAGAGCTGCGAGGCTTGCTGCCATGACGCCTCGTCCGAGCGCTGGTGGGCGGGGGCCGCGGAGCCTGCCCGCGCGGAGCGCAGGCCCTTCGCCGCCGACGTCTCGGGGACGGAAGCGCTCTTCGAGACGGAGGACGAACCCGCCGCGGAAACCGCCGCGGCCGCGGGCGCCGCGGAGGCTGCGGCGGCCGCCAGCGCCGCGGGAACGGCGCCAACCGCCTGGGCCGCCGCCGCGGAAACGGTCGCCTGGGCGTCGGAAATGACGGAATCGGGCAGGACCGGCAGGGCCGGCGACGCAGCGGCCGGGACCGCCGAAACGCCCGAAACGGGCAACTGGAGGGTTTGGCCGGAGACGGGCTCGGCGGCGTCGCGCTCCGCGGCGAACGCCCGGCCGTCCGCCGACGACAGCAGCAAGGCGGCAGCCAGGAGCGCGGCCAACGCCCTGCGGGTTCGGTCCCAGGCTTTCTCTAATAGCACGGGCCTAGGATAGCTCCCAAACCAAAAATTGTGTAGAGCCGAACGGCGACTTTTCGGACTCATAAAGGGCCCAGTTTTTTCTGGGCCCTTGGACCTAATCTTTCGCCGGAGGTGTCAGGCTTTAGAGGTTGAGCGCTCCTGCTCGCGGGCTTTGATGACCTGGCTGATCGAGCCCGGCGTGCGATTGAACAGGCGTCCGAGCTCCGTGACGCCCAGCCGAGCCTCCTTCCAAATGCGGTGGATGGCCTGGTGGCGCGCTCCGGAGATCTCTCGCCACTGCAGGGGGCCGACGAGGCGGTCCTCGTCGACGCCGTGGCGCTCGGCGATTTCGGCGAGGATGCGCCGGGCCTGGGCGATCGACCCGCGTTCGGGCGCGACGGGCGACTTCGCCTGCTCCAGGAGCTTGGCGACGAACTCGTCGCTTGCGATGGCCAGCCCGCGGTTGACCGGGATGACCAATTCCGAAAGAGAGCGCATGCGGTCCTTGAGGAACTGGAGGTAGCGCACGGACTGCTTGAGGCGGGTCTTGGCGAAGAGCGAGAGCACGCGTTCGCTGTCGACGATCGTCTCTTTCTGGTCGGACTGGACATAGGCCGCGCCGCTCGACCACGGATAGCGCCAAGGGCTCTCCTTGATGCCGGCCCGCGCCGGATAGAGGTGGATGTAGCGCGTCATGGCGGACAGATAGCGCTCTTTCTCCACGACGAGGGCACGGTAGCGGCCTTCGAAAAGGTGCCCGCGCCCGTCGTGCTGGGCGTTGAAATACTTGGTGTAGGCCGTGTTGAAGCCCTGCATGACGGTGGAAAGGTTGGGCTTGGAGGTCTCCAGCAGCAGCAAAACCTGGTTGGCGGTGAGGCAGTAGGCGTAGACCGACAACCCATGGCGCTCCTTGGCCTGCTTGAGCAAGGACAAGAACTGACGCCGGTCCTGGCTGGAGAGGAAAAGATCCTGCCCGTTGTTGCCGCGCAGCTCGAGGTAATAGCAGGCCCCGGCAAGCTCTATGCGTCTGTGTCTTCCCATGTCTGGCTCCTGGTAAACGAGAGACCAGTCTAGCAAATCCGCGGCCGCGGTGCCAGGCTTTAAGGGTTAAAAGTCGCGTCCGCGCGCGCCAGCGTCCGCTCATAACCGGTTGCGCGCGACGCGCCGGCAAGCGCGTCGCGCCGGCGGCGCCACTGCTCGAGCTGTTCCCGCGCTTGTCCCGCGCGCCCCTGCATTTCGAGCGCCCGCGCCAAGAGCAGGCGCGCGTCGAGATAATTGGGCTCTAGAGCCAGCGCCGCGCGGGCGCGCTCTTCGGCGCGGTCCCAACGCCCCCCCGAGGCCGACAGCTGCGCCAAGAGCTCCGGATAGATCGCGTCCGTCGGGTCGAGGAAGCGGGCGCGCAGCAGTTCACGCTCGGCGCAGCCCGCGTCCGGCGGCGAAAGCGCCAGGCAGGCCCGCGCGGCGGCCTCGCGCAGGGAGGGCTGCGCCGGGAAGATGGACTCCTCCCCGCGCAAGAGGTCGAGGCGGCGGCCCGCGTCGCCGGCGTCCGCCGCCGCGCGGTCCAGGCGGACGGCGACTGCGCCCGGCACGGGGCCAAGCAGCGCCACGGCCAGGCCCGCGACCAGGGCGGGCAGGGGCCAGCCGGCCGTCTCGCGCCGCTCCGGCCCGGCGCCCAAGGCCAGCGCCGACACAAACAGCATCGCCAGCGCGGGGATCTGCAAAAAATCATCGACCATCATGTGGGCGCCCATGGCGACGGCGGCGCAAAGCGCCGCCTCGCGCTCCCACTCGCCCGGAGCTTCCAGCCGCAGCGGGCTCAGCAGCGCCCACAGGAGCAGCCCGAGCCCCACGACGCCGGTTTCGGCCGCGGCGTTGAGCGGCTCGCTGTGGGCCAGGGGCGTCGAGAACTGGTAATTGAAGAAGCCCATCCCCGAGGGAAAGTTGTGGCGCCTGAAGCCTTCCTCGAAGTTGCCCGGCCCCCAGCCGAAGACGGGCCGGTCGACGGCGGCTTCGAGAGAAGCTCTCCAGATATCAAGACGCTTGAACGCCGCCGCATGGTCGAGCTTGAGCATCCAGGCCCCGGCGCCGGAAAGCGCCAGCGCCGCGGCCAGGACCGCGGCGGCCGCCGCCCCCCAGGCGGCCCGGCGCGCCTTCAGCCGTCCGGCCCGCCAGGCCGCGAAAACTACGCCGACGGCCGCTGCGATCCAGGCGCCGCGGCCGCGCGCCAGGATCAGGCAAACCGCGAAAAGCGCAAGCGCCGCCCAGACCGCCCGGCGCGCGCGCGGCGGCGGCCCGCAGCGAGACAGCAGCGCGGCCGCGCCGGCGGCGGTCCCCGCCTCGAGCACGAAGGTCGTGTAGTTGTAATAGGGCGGCACAAGCCCCGTCATCGTCTCGAGCCAGTGGCCGCGCGGCGGCGCCCCGGTCCAAAGTGCGGCGACGCCGACGGCCGAGGCGCAAGCCAAAAGCAGCCAGAACCAAGGCCGCGCCAGGTCCCGCCGGGCGCAGATCAAGGCGGCGAAGAGCGCGAGAGAGGCCCAGCGCGCGTCGGCCGCGGCGCTCATCCAAGGCTGGTCGGACAGGAGCGTCGACAAAAGCAGCCAGGCGAGAAACGGAGCCCAGGCCAGCAGCGTCTGCCGGCAAGCGCCCCCGCGCAGAAACGTCCAGGCCCACAGCGCGGCAGCCGCCGCGGCGGCCAGCCAAGGATTCCTCAAGCCGCCCAGGAGCAGTCCGCCGAAGGCCCAGGCCAGAGCGCTCAAGGCGTCGCGGCCGCGGCGGCGGGCGAGCGGCGCGGCGTCAGTCCCAGCCAATCGAGCAGGCGCCAGATGCGCGCGGCCATGCGGCGGGCCTGGTAGCTGAAGTAGCT
>DAIDHI010000051.1 GCA_027452025.1 Elusimicrobiota bacterium
CAGGCCGGCCAGCGCGGGCTCGGCCGAGGCGGCCCGGGCGGGGGCGAGAGCGGCGGCGGGCAGCGCCGCCGCGGCCTCCGCGTCCGGCGTTTGCGGCGCCAAGGCGGAGGGGGCGATGGGCGCGACGGCTGCGGGAAGTTCGGGCAGCGCCGGAGCCTCGAAGGCGCGCGCGGCGGCGGCCCAGGCGCCGGGCCCCGGCGCGGCCAGGGTCACGAGGGCGCACAAGGCGGCGCCGAGGGCGCGTTTAAAGGAAAGCGGCATGAGGCCCTATCCTACAGCGCTTTGTCTTCCAGGCGAAGGCCCGGGCGGCCCGGATTCGGCGCGGAAAAAGGCCTAGACGGAGCGGCCCGTGGGGCCCAGGCCGCCGGTGTTATCCCCATGACTCCGGGGGCCGCATGTTTCCTGCCGGATTTTTATTTTCTCGTCGCAGGTTTTTGCACCGCCCGGTGCAAAAACATGCGACGGAGAAATGGAAAACGCCAGAAGCAAAGACCCGCCGGAGGTCAACCGGCTCTAGGCTTTGGGAAAATGCCGCGACAGCTCGGCGCCGAGGCGCCGTACGCAGCCTTCCAGACCCTCGGCGTAGCGCCTGGCCTTGAGGTCCTCGCCCAGGGCGGCCGCGGCCGCGTCCCAGGCGGCCTGGCCGGCCTTGGAGTGGACGGACTCGTCGCCGTAGAGGGCGAAGCGGTGGTCGAGGTGGGAGACGAGGATCAAGACGGCGTGCTTGAGCCGGTGGCGGGCAAAGCGCGCGCGCGCGACGGCCAGGGGGTCTTGGCCGCCGAGGCGCGCCACCACGGCCACGTGGATCTTGGCCGTCGTCGTCTTCTCGGCCTCGAGGATGGCGGCGGCCAGGCGGCGGCGCTCGGCGCGGCTCAGAAACGGCCGGAAGAAGCGCCGCAGGGCGCGCGTCCAGGCGGGGGGATGGACGCGCATGTCACCAGCCGCCGCTGGCCCCTCCGCCGCCCGACATGCCGCCGCCGCCCATGAAGCCCCCGCCGCCGCCAAAGCCCCCGCCGCCGAAGCCCCCGTAGCCCGAGCCGATCAAAAGGGGAAGGAAGCCGCCGCCCTGGAAAAATTGGAAGGCGATGAGGACCAAAACGAACAGGATCACGAGCCAGTTGTGGGAAGCGCCGCCTCCGGTCCGCGGCGCGGGCGCCGCGCCGGTGAGCACCGACAAAAGGCCGGCCACGGCGGCGTCGACGCCGCCGTCGAAGTCGCCTTGCTTGAAACGGGGCAGGGCGCCGTCTTCGACGATGCGGGCGGCCTGCAGATCGGTGAGGACGGGCTCCAGGCCGTAGCCGACCTCGACGCGCCAGCGATGGTCGTCCTTATAGACGGCGAAGAGGACTCCGTCGTTGCGCTTGGCGTCTCCGACCTTCCAGGCGCCGAAGAGCCGGTTGGTGTAGTCGTCGACGTCCTCGCCGTCGAGGCTTCGGAACAGGGCGACGACGAACTGGTGTCCCGTGGCCTGCTCGAAGTCGGACAGCTCTTGGGAGAGGCGCGCGGCCTCCTGATCGCCGACCACTCCCTCGTTGTAGACGTAGCCGCGCGGCGAGGGCGGGAAGGCCTTGCCCGCGAAGGCGAGCGTCGGCCAGGCGCAGAGGACGACGAGCGCCGCCAGTCGCCTCACGTCAGAACTTGACGGCGGGGGCCTGCTGAGCCTGCGTCTGCGCCTCGAAGTAGGGCCGCGGGCGGAAGCCCGACATGTTGGCGACCAGGGCGCCGGGCATGCGCTGGATGGCCGTGTTGTAGGCCTGCGCGGCCTCGTTGAAGTTGCGTCGCTCGACGGCGATGCGGTTCTCCGTGCCTTCGAGCTGCACCTGCAGGTCGCGGAAGTTGGCCGTGGCGGTCAACTGCGGGTAGCGCTCCACGGTGACCATGAGGCGGCTCAAGGCCGAGGAAAGCTGGCCTTGCACGGCTTGGAACTTCTGGAACGCGTTCGGGTCCTCGAGAACGCTCTTGTCGATCGTCATCTGGCTCGCCTTGGCGCGGGCCTCGACGACGGCCGTGAGCGTGGACTTTTCGAAATGCGCCGCGCCCTTGACCGTGGCGACGAGGTTGGGGACGAGGTCGAGGCGGCGCTGATAGACGTTCTGGACCTGCGCCCAGGCCGTGTTGACGGCTTCCCTTCTGCTGACGAAGCCGTTGTAGGTGCCCATGAACCAAAGCCCGACGAGGAGGAAAAAGCCGGCGATGACGCCCAAGACGATGCCCGCGGTCTTCATGCCCTCATTGAGCCTCTTTCGTCACATAAAGGTCAAGTCCGCCCGGGCGGCCGCGGGCGCGGACCCCGGCGGTTTTGCTATCATGAGGAGCCGCATCCCCCGAAAAACCCATGATCACCCAAGAACAAGTCCTCAAAGCTTTGTCCACCTGCCAGGAGCCCGAGCTCCACAAAGACATCGTCTCCCTCGGCATGATCCAGAACGTCGCCATCGACGGAGGCCGCGTCAGCTTCGACTACGTCCTGACCACCCCGGCCTGCCCGCTCAAGGGCATGATGGAACTGGAGGCCAAGGAGGCCGTCAAGAAGCTCGTTGCCGGCGTCACCGACGTCGTCATCGCCATGAAGGCCAGCGTCAAGAAGGACGCGCGCCTGGAAAACGTGCTGCCGCCCGGCATCAAGAACATCGTGGCGGTGGGCAGCGGCAAGGGAGGCGTGGGCAAGTCCACGGCCGCCTGCAACATCGCCGTGTCGCTGGCCTTGGACGGGGCCAAGGTGGGACTCATGGACGCCGACATCTACGGCCCCAACCAGCCGCAGATGCTGGGCCTGGAGGACTTCGAGCCCGTCGTCGGCGAGGATAATCAGATCGATCCGCCGTCCAACTACGGCGTCAAGCTGATGTCGATGGGCTTCCTCATGGACCCCGACGCTCCCGTCATCTGGCGCGGGCCCATGCTCCACGGCGCGATCACCCAGTTCCTTAAGGACGTCAAGTGGGGCGAGCTCGACTACCTCGTCGTCGACCTGCCGCCCGGCACCGGCGACGTCCAGCTGACCATGTGCCAGAGCGTGCCGCTGGCCGGCGCCGTCATCGTGACGACGCCCCAGTCGATCGCGCTCTCCGACGTGCGCAAGGCGGCCTCGATGTTCAATAAGCTCAAGGTCCCCATGCTCGGCGTCGTCGAGAACATGGGCGCCTTCGTGTGCCCGCACTGCCGCAAGGAAAGCGAGATCTTCTCGCGCGGCGGGGCCAAGGTCCTGTCCGAGAAATACGACATCCCGCTGCTGGGCTCGGTGCCGCTCGATCCGCTGGTCTGCGAGACCGGCGAGCACGGCAAGCCCGTCGTCGTCTCTTCGCCGGACTCCGCGCCGGCCAAGGCCTTCCGGGAGATCGCCCGCAAGACCGCCGCGCGCGTGAGCGTGCTGGGCGGCCGCAAGCCGCTCGAGATCAAATTGACCGTAACGAAATAGGAGGGATCCAACCATGACCGTGACTGCCGCCAACCCCGCTTCCGAGACGACTCCCGTCGCCGTCGGGACTCCCGCGCCGGACTTCACGCTGCCGGACCAAGACAAGAAGGACTTCAAGCTCGCCGACTACAAGGGCAAGAAGCCCGTCGTCTTGTTCTTCTATCCGCTGGACTGGTCGCCGACCTGCACCAAGGAAAACGCCTGCTTTACCCAGGACCTTTCGCGCTTTTCCAAATACGCGGAGGTCGCCGCCGTCTCCATCGACTCCACCTGGTCGCACAAGGCCTGGCAGGAGAAGATGGGCCTCAAGCATCGGCTGCTTTCCGACATGCACCGCAAGGTGACGAAGGCCTACGGGCTGTTGCTGCCCGCCGCCAACATCAGCCAGCGCGCGACCATCATCATCGACAAGGCCGGCAACGTCGCCTGGGTGAAGGTCGAGGCCGACATCACCAAGGAGCGCGACTACCACGAGGTCGAGGCGCAGCTGCAGAACCTGAGCTAGTCTCTCGACTGCATCGAGCGCGATGCCGCAGGCGTCGCGCCACGGGCGGCCCCCCACGGGGGCCGCCCGTTTCCGTTGGGGGGGTCAGTTTCCCCTGGACAACCGGGCGTCCGTCCATCATACTTACGCCCATGGAACAGACCCTCGAAGCTCCCCCCGCCGTCGCCGCCGAGGCACCCGGCTTCTGGCTGCGCGGCGGAGCCCTCGTCCTCGACAACTTCCTCGTCAGCGCGGCCTCGGCCCTCGCCGGGGCTCTGCTCGCGCTCGTGGGCTTGCCGCAGCTGCTGCGGCTGCTCGTCAACGTCGTCCTCGCCGCCGGCTATTTCACCTGGTGGCCCATGGCCCACCACGGCCAGACTCTCGGCAAGAAGGCCGCGGGGCTCGCCATCGTGCGCCGCGACGGCGCGGACCTGACCTACGGCTCGCTGTTCCTGCGCTGGCTCGGCTACCTCGCCTCGGCCTTCACGCTGGGCTTTGGCTACGTCATGGCCGTCTTCACCGACCGGCGGCGCGCCTTGCAGGACTACATCGGCGGCACCTGCGTCGTCGTCGACGCGCCCGTCTCGAAGGGCCGCAAGGCCGCGATCGTCTTCGCGGGGCTGCTCATCCCCTTGGCCGCGATCGTCGGCCTGGTCGCCGCCCTCGCCATCCCGAGATTCGCCTCCATGCAGTCGCTGGCCCAGGAGGCGGCGGCGCGGGCGTCCTTGTCGCAGCTGCGCGTGGCCGAGAAGCTCTACGAGGGCGACAATAACGGGGCTTTCCCCAAGGACCTGGCGGCGCTTTCGCCCAAATATCTGCCGCAGACGCCGCCGCTGCTGCTGGGCCAGGTCCACCCGCGCACGGCGGCGGTCACCGTCTACGGCGCCGAGGCCTGCTCCGGCTCGAAGGCCGACGGCCAGAGGATCCTCGGCACGGCGCTCAAAGACACCGGCGGCTGGGGCCTGGTCGTCGCCGCCGGCGCGCCGTGCGACGGCGACGTCTTCATCGACTGCACGCACGCCTCCGGCGAAGGCCAGGAGTGGTTCCGCTACTAGATGCTCGAGCACGCCGCCGTCGCCGTCTTGCTGGCCGCCGTCCTCGGCTTGGCGTTGCTCGTCGTCCTGCTGGCCGCCGCGGGCTTGTTCGTCTTTCGCTTCCGCAGGATCGCGATCTCCGAGCGCGAGGCTGCCGGCCTCTGCCGCAAGGCCGGGGTTCTCTCGCCGCCGGAGGCCGCGCTCTTTCGGGTGCTTGACGAGGCCATGGGCGACTCCTATCGGTTGTTCCCGAAGGTGCGGCTCTGCGACGTCGCGCCGCTCAAGCCCGGCCTGCGGGCCTGGGAGCGCTGGAAGGCGCAAGGGGAGCTGTCGCGACGTTCGGTGGACTTCCTGCTTTGCGACCGCAAGACCTTCGCCCCCGTGTTCGCCGTCATCCTTGCCGAACCCAAGGCCGAGGCGGACGCGCTGCTGGAAGGCGCTCTGCGCGGTGCCGGGGTCAGGGTGGTCAAGGTTGCTCCCCGCCCGGCCTACGACGTGCGCGAACTGCGCGATAAGCTCGGCGCAAGCTACGCCTCGCTGCCCTAATCGGGCTCCGGCAGGTCGATGGTGAAGCGCGCGCCCCGGCCGGGCGCCGACTCGAAGGCGATGGAGCCGCCGATGCGCTCCACGATCTCCCGGGCGATGGACAGGCCCAGGCCCGCGCCCTCGTTTTTCTCCGTCTCGGGCGCGCGGGCGCGCGAGAAGCGCTGGAAGATCCTGGACCGGAAAGCCTGCGGGATCCCCGGGCCATGATCGGCGATGGAGATGCGCAGGCTTCCCGGGTGCCGCTCGAGACTGACGGTCACCGTCTCTCCGGGCGGCGAAAACTTGGCGGCGTTGGCCACGAGGTGGGAAACCGCCTGCAGCAGGCGCGGGCGGTCGGCGACGGCCAGCGCCTCGCCGAAGAGACCCTCCTCGGCCAGCGTCACGCCCGAGCGCAGGGCCATGGGCCAGTTGAGTTGGATCGCCTCGCGCAGCAGCGCGACGAGATCGCAGGGGGCCGTCTTGAGGAGCGCCGAGCGGCCTTCGCGCAGGCGCTCGACGTCCAGGCACTCGGAAAGCAGCCGGGTCAGCCGCTCGCAGTTGCGCAGCGCCGAGGACAGCGGCTCGACGGCGGCCTTGGGGTCCTTGCCCGCGGCCAGGTCGTTGAGCGCCACCTCCAAGGACATCTGGGCCGCCGTCGCCGGCCCGCGCAGCTCGCGGCTGGCCACGGCGATCAAGTCCTCGCGCATCGCCTCCAGGCGCTTGCGCTCGGTGATGTCGCGCACGATCATGGAGATTCCGATGGCTCGCCCCGCGTGGAGCATGGGAGCGAGAGTCACCGAGCCGTGGAAGCGCCCCTTGCGCCCGCGCTCGAACTCCAGCACGTGGGCCACGGCGGGCTTGCCGGCGGCCGCCGCCGAGAGCAGCCGCGCGAGCTCGTTGCGGTCGCAGGGCGCGGCCAGCTGCGACACCGCGGCGCCGGCAAGCTCGCGCTCAGGGCGCCCGAACATCACGGCGGCGGCGCGGTTGCACTCGGCCACCCGGCCGTCGGGCGACAAGGCCAGGATGCCGTCGGCCGAGGAGGTGACGATCGACGCCAGCCGCACCAGCGACTCCTGGGCCTTGCGCTCGGCCGTGGCGTCGCGAAAGACCACGACGCCTCCCAAAAGCCGGCCGGAGAGGCTCCGGATGGGGCGGCCCGTCACCTTGATGAAGGCGCCTTCCGGGATCTTGGGATTGCGCACGAACAACTCCACTTCGTCGGTGGCCTCGCCGCGCAGAGCGCGGGTCAAGGGGATGCGGTCGGCCGGAAAGGGCTTCTTGGTCTGCGGCTCGAAGAGCCCGTACTCGGACGGCCAGTCGGCGGGAAGGGCCTGAGTCATCCCCTTGCCCAATATGCGCTCGGCGGCCTGGTTCCAGAAAAGGAAGCGCCCGGCCGCGTCGCAGACGACGACGCCCTCGCCGAGTTGGTGCAAGATCAGCTCGATGAGCGGACCCTCGCCCAACAGCCTCACGGCCTTCGCTTTGTCTCCTGGCATCGCCGCCTCCCGAGGATAGGATAGTCCCGGCGGTCGTCGCCGGCCAGTCATATCCGCCTCATATCGCCGTCGCGGCGGGACCTTTCTGGGTCTTGACGAAACGCGCAATCCGGCTATCCTCATGTCGGCCGGGACTGGTGCCCGGCCGGGAGCCCACGTGATGAATCGCGAGAGTCAGACGTGGCTGATCCAGGCGCCCGAGGAGGGGCCGCCTTCATAAGCGCATGCTTGTGACGGATGGGCGGCCCGCGCGGTTGGCGGGCCGCTCCTTTTCGGACGACGACGAGACGGGAGGAAGACGGATGACGCGAAAGCATTCCATCGACGCGGACGAGGTGGCCTTGGCGGCGTGCCGGGCCCTGCTGCGCTCCACCATCGGCCGAGGAGGCCGCCGGCAGGCGCGCCGCGCGCAGATCCTGGCGCGCTTCGCCCTGGCCATGGACGGGCCGCGGGCGCGGTCCTAAGCGCGCGGGGGCCCATTGGCCGCCCTCGGAGGGCCCCCGAAGACCCAGGAGCCGGGCGCCCGGAGGGGCTAAAATAGGGCCATGAAGAAGATCCTGCTTCTGGCCGCTGCCTTGACGCTCTGCGCCTCCGCGCGGGCGTACACCTCCGCGAAACGGCAGGCACAGGACTGCGCAGACGGCAGCTGCTTCGGGCAGCCTATGCCCGATCCCGGCTCCGTTGACGCCGGCGGCTCCGTCGGCGAGGACTCCGGCTCGCAGTTGGCTCCCTCTTCGCCCCGCGGCTCTTATGGCGCCGACGTCCCGGGCGTCGAGGGCGCACGGGTCTACCGGCGCCCGGGCTTTCTCAAGCGCCACGCCAAGACCTTTCTCGGCCTGGGCCTGGCCGGCGGCGGCGCCTACATGGCCCTGACGCACGCGGCGGCCTGGGGCCTGCTCGGCGGCCCGTGGGGCGCCGCGGCGGCGGGCGCGGCCGCGGGCCTGCTGCTGGGCGCCTTCGTCCTGCCCAAGGTCTTCCATCTGATCGGCAAGCTCTTCCACCGCCGCAAGCGGTAGGCCGTTGTTGCAGTCCCTGCAGCGGGCGCTGGCCGTCGTCGATGGCTCCTGGCCGGGCTTGATCGCGGAGACCGAAAAGCCCTATTTTCAGCGGCTCTGGGCGAGCCTCGAGCCCGAGTTCGCGCGCGGCGCGGTCGCGCCCGCGCTCGACAGGGTCTTCAGCGCCTTCGCCCTGCCGCTTCCCGAGGTCAAGGCCGTCATCCTCGGCCAGGACCCGTATCCCACGCCCGGCAACGCCGTGGGGCGCGCCTTCGCGGTGGCCGACGGGGCCAAGACGCCGAACTCGCTGCGCAACATCTTCCAGGAGGTGGAGCGCTGCTTCGGCCGGTGCGCGCGGCAAAACAGCCTGCGCGGCTGGCAGGAGCAGGGAGTTCTCCTGCTCAACGTCTGCCTCACCACGCGCGCAGGCCTTAGCCACGCCCACAAGGGCCTGGGCTGGGAGACCTTCACCGACGCGGCTTTGCGCCTGCTCGACGCCTGTCCCGCCCCGATCGCCTTCCTGCTCTGGGGACGCCATGCCCGCGAGAAGAAACCCCTGATCGCCAACCCCTCCCACTTCGTCATCGAGGCCGCCCACCCGTCGTTTCCCTATCAGGGCTTCCGCGGCTGCGGCTGCTTCGAGAAGGCCAACGACCTGCTCGAGAAAGCCGGCCTGACGCCCATCGACTGGACCAGCTGATCCTTCTCTCGCTCGGGCGAGCTAAACTAAAGAGAGGAGGTGAGAATCATATGAAGCCTCAGTTGAGCGACCCGAGGAAGGGTTACGAGTACTTCAAGGACAAGATGGCCTACACGCTGGGGCCCGCCGAGCTCAAGCACTGGATCGACGACCGCGAGGACATCAACATCGTCGACGTGCGCCGCGAGGAGGACTACCAAAAGGGGCACATCCCCGGAGCGGTCAGCCTGCCGCAGGACCGGTGGGGGGGCCGCGAGGGCCTGAAGAAGGACAAGGTCAACGTGCTCTATTGCTACACGCAGCAGTGCCACCTGGCGCCGGAGGCGGCCGTGGAGTTCGCAAAGGACGGCTACTCCTGCATGGAGCTCGAGGGCGGCTTCGACGTGTGGTCGAAGTACCACATGCCCGTGCAGTCGCTGGCGGCGGCGCGGTGAGCGCCTAAAGGGTCTCGGAGAGGCGGACGAGCAGCGCGCGCACGCGCCTGGAAAACGCGGCGTAGCGCCGCCGGCCCGCCGGAGAGCGCAGGAGCCCGATGTCGCGCCGCGTCCAGTCGGCCACCTTCTTGGCGCGCGCGATCCTGACCGGGTCCTTGAGGCCGGCGATCCGGTCTTCCTGCCGCTCCAGCTCGTCTTCCTGGCCGTCGGCCAGCTCCGCGAAATTGCCGCCTTCGAGATAGAGCTTGCCCGGCATCTGCTCTCTCATCCAGGCGACGAAATGCTCGGGCCCGCGGCGCAGCCGCCTGAGGGCCTCGCGCGAGAAGCCGTCCCGGGCGCGCTCGGGCACGCCCAGCTCGGCGTACATGCGCAGGCTCAGCGCGTGGGCCTCGAGCTCCATCTCCAGCGCCTCGGCGGGCACCCCGCTGGCGTGCTGGAGCACGTGGAGCAGCTCGTGGGCCAGCGTGACGGCGGCGCCGCGCGTGTCTCCGGCGAGGAAGCGGCGGTCCAGCGTCAGCGTGTCGGCCACGTAGTCCAGGCGGCCGAGGTCCTTGCCGAGGCGGCCGAAGACGACTTTGCGCGGCCCGCGGCTCTTGGCCAGCGCGTTGGCGCGCGCGAACACTCCGCGGGCCGACGGCGAGGCTTGCGCCGCGCTCACGATCTGCGCCAGCCGATCGGCCACCGTAGCGCTGGCGCCGTCTTGCGCCGAGACGCCCGGCCGCGAGCGCGTCCAGAAGGAGGCCAAGACGGCGCCGGGCGCCGGGCGGCCCGGCGCCCGCGACAAGGCCG
>DAIDHI010000052.1 GCA_027452025.1 Elusimicrobiota bacterium
CGCGCTCACGACAGCTTCACCGGGCGGCCGCCCTGCTTCATGGACTTGGCCGCCGCCTCCAAGGTCTCGACGACGCCGGCCGAGAACTCCGGGCCGGAGCGCTCCAAGGCTCCGCTGCGCACGGCCTCGACGAAGGCGCGGTCCTGGGCCTTGAGCGGCTCCTCGAGGTCGACTTTGGGCAGGCGCACCTCGCCGTCCCACATCGAAAGCCGCAAGAATTCGCCGTATTCCGTCGCCGGCTTGTCGAAGCCCGCGCCCTTGTCGTAGATCGCCACGGGCGTGCTCAGCTCCATGTCGTCCCAGGCCACCATCTTGCGGCTGCCGACGACGATGGTCTGGCGCACCTTCTTGGGGTTGAGCCAGCTGGAGTGGATGTTGGCGTAGACGCCGCCGGGGTAGGTCAAGGCGATGAAGGAGACGTCCTCGATGCCGGAGCGAAGGAAGGACGCCCCCGTCGCGGAGACGGCCTTGGGCTTGGCGTCGAGCAGCCAGTTGAAGACCGAGACATCGTGGGCGGCCAGGTCGTAGGCCGCGTTGACGTCGCTGCGGATGGGGCCGAGGTTGGTGCGCACGGCGGACAGGTAGCGCAGCTCTCCGAGCTCTCCGGCGCCGATGATCTCCTTGAGCTTGAGGACGCCGCCGTTGAAGAGAAAGACGTGCCCGGTCATGAGCACGAGCCCCTTGCGCTCGGCCAGCGCGGCCAGCTCCCGGGCCTGGCGGGCGTTCTCGCACAAGGGCTTTTCGCAGAGCGCGTGCTTGCCCTTGGACAGCGCCAGCTTGACCAGGGCGTGATGCGTGGAAGTGGGCGTGGAGATCACGACGGCGTCGCAGCCCTGCAGGCCCTCGTCGAGCTTGGCGTGGACCTTGATGCCCGGGAAAAGCTGGCCGACGCGCTCGCGCCGGGCTTGGTCGAGCTCGACGCAGGAAACCACCCGGCAGCCCGGCAGGGAGCCGAAGTTGCGGATGTGGTTGGGGCCCCAGCGGCCGCAGCCGACGACGCAGACGCGCACGGCGGCGCCGTTTCGAGTCATCTTTACGAAGAATACAAAAAAACGTTACTCTCACAAACAGAATGACTCCCATCGTGTCCCGCAAAGCCAAACTCGGCAAGAACGTCCGCATCGGACCGGGCACCGTCGTCTTCGACGGCGTCGTCATCGGCGACGGCACGGTCATCGACGGCCATTGCGAGATCGGCGTGCCCGCCGCCGCCGCGAAGGGCCCGCTGCGCATCGGGCGCGATTCCCATATCCGCAGCCACTGCGTCTTCTACCAGGGCTCGACTTTCGCAGACGGCCTGGCGACGGGCCATTACGTGCTGGCGCGCGAGAACTGCCGCGTCGGGCGGGGCTTTCACGCGGGCTCGCGCTGCGATCTCGAAGGCGAGCTTTCCGTCGGCGACTGGGTGCGCCTGCACTCCCAAGTGCACCTGGCCCAGGGCACGCGCCTGGGCGACTTCGTCTACATCGCGCCCCGCGTGATGTTCACCAACGACCCCTTCCCCCCCTCCTTCGTCACCCGCGGCGCGACGGTCGAGGACATGGCCGTCATCGCCACGGCGGCCATGCTCATGCCCGGCGTGACCGTCGGCCTGGGGAGCTTCGTGGCGGCGGGCAGCGTGGTGCGGCGGGACGTGCCCGACGTCAGCTGCGCGGCGGGAAGCCCCGCCGCCGTGTTTTCGCGCCTGGACCGCTTTTTTAGCCCCGAGTTCGGCCCTTATCACCCCTGGACCAAGCGCTTCGGCAAGCGCTATCCGCCGGAAAGCCGCGCGGCCATGAAGAAGGTCGCCGCCCGCGTCGACGCCGCGCTGCGCGCGCGGCCGCGCTGAAGGGCGCCCGGCGGTCCACGGCCGGCGGCCGGCCCGCGCGCGTTCTCCCTCGGCCTGTTGCCTTTACGACATCCTTGGCCTCTGCCGCGGCCCTTGTCGCAAAGGCAACAGGCCGCGGGCAGGCTCGCGCCGCCCGGCAGACCCGGCTATCGGAAAAAGCGGCGCTTTCCCGTGCAGAGCCCCTCGATGACGCGTTCCTCGCGCCGATCGCGCTCCTCGAGGAGCAGGTCCGGCATTTCCTCGGCCAGCTCGTTGAGGTCGAAGCGAAGCTCGTAGCCGAGGGCAAAGAACAGCCTGGCCCATGTCGAGATGCGCGCGTCGCGTCCGCGCTCGACGCGGCTGACCAGCGCCGGATTGACGCCGGCCTCGTCGGCGAGCTGGCGCTGCGAGATGCCCCGCTCCTCGCGGGTCCGGCGCAGCTCGGTGGCCGCCCGGCCGGCGGCCTCCTCCCAATCCCAGTCCATATGAGGTATACGCCGCGGGGCGGGAAAAGTTCCCGGCTTACGCCTGGGCGCGCAGCTTTTTGAAGCGCTCGGAGTGCAGGGCGCCGCGCGAGACGACGACCTTCTGCGGGATCTTGAAGGGCTCGAGCCTCCCGCGGCAAAAATCCCACATGCGCCGGCGGAAGTCCGCGGCGGCCTCGTCGCTGGAAAGAGCCACGGTGGCCTTGACCAGCTGGCCCGTCAGGGGATGAGGCTCGCCGACGACCAGGGCCTCGGCGACGCCCTCCATCGACTGCAGCACGCCCTCGACCTCGGCCGGGTAGACCTTCTGGCCGCCCACGTTGATCATCTCCGAGTCGCGGCCCAGGATCTTGAGCCACTCGCCGTCGACCTCCACGCGGTCGCCGGTCTTGAACCAGCCGTCCTCGGTGTAGGGGCTGGGGGCGTTCAAGTAGCCGAGCATCGCCGAGCGCGCCTTGATCTCCAAGAGTCCCCCGCGCACGCGCGTCTCGAAGCCCTCGCCGCCGACCTTGACCCACAAGGAGTCCGAGGCGCGCGACTTGGAGCGCAGGATGCCGACCTCGGAGAGGCCGTAGGTCTGCAGCAGCTGCACGGACGGGAAAGACTCGTGGAAGCGCTTGAGGGTGGCCTCCGGCATGGGCTCGGTGCCGTAAGTGACGAGCTCGAGCGAGGAGACGTCGTGGCGCGAAAAGGCGCCGCTGAGCAGCACGAGGTTGAGGAAGGTCGGAGACGTGGGCAGCACCTGCACGCGGTGGCGCTCGATCGCCAGGGCCACCTCCTCCGGACCCCGGCCCTCGAGGGTGACCACGCAGCCGCCGTTGGACAGGGCGTAGAAGAGCGTGTTGACGCCGCCGATATGGTCGAAAAGGAGGAAGCTGATCATCCTCTTGGCCGACCGGGGCGTCTTGAACTTCGAAAGCAGCGGCACGAAGTCGTGCACGGCGGCCTTGCTCTTGCCCGTCGAGCCGGAGGAAAACAGGATCAGCCCGGGGTGGCGCAGCGCCTTGAGCCCGGCGAGGAGCTCGTGAGAGGCGCGGACGCCGGTCGAGGAGGCCGAGAGCGCGTCGTCGTCGCCGACGGTCACGATCGTCTCGACCTCGGCGACGCGCCGGAACTCGGCCTTCTTCTGATTGACGGACTCGGTCAGCGGCACGACGACGCAGCCGCGCTCGATCAAGGCGAGCAGGGCGGCCACGGCGTTGGGCGAAAAATCCGCCTCGAGCGAGACGACGGCGCCGCGGGGCACCTCCTCCAGCGCCTTGGCCGCGCCGCGCACGGCGTCGAGCAGGTCGGCGTAGGAGGCGGCGTGACCGCGCCAGACCATCGCCTCCTCGGTCGCGCGCGCGGCGAAGACCTGGAACAGGAAGTCGGCGAACACCGCTAGACCCCGCCGAGGAAGAGCGCCTGGCCCGTCACGAAGGCGCTTTCGGGCTTGAGGAAAAAGTCGACGGCGTTGGCCACGTCCGCGAAGGTGCCGTAGCGCCGGATCGCCTGGCGCTCGAGGAGCTTGTCGAGCTTCTCCTTGGGGACGTTCTTGATGAGGTCGGTCTCTATCGGCGTCGGGCAGACGGCGTTGACGGTCACGCCGAAGGGCGCGATCTCCTTGGCGAGAACCTGGGTCAGGCTCAGGACGGCGGCCTTGGAGGCGGCGTAGATCGCTTCCCCCTCGAGCTTGAGCGCGACGGCCACCGTGCCCATGTTGACGATTCGGCCGAAGCCGCGCTTTTGCATCAGGCGCGCGGCCTCGCGGCAGAAGAGGAACGTCCCGGCGACGTTGACGTCGAGGACGCGGCGCACCGTCTCCATGGGCGTGAGCGTGAAGTGGTTCATGGCGGCGACGCCGGCGTTGTTGACGAGGTGGTCGAGGCGGCCGTGCTCCTTGCCGATGCGCGAGAACAGCGCCAGGACCTGCTTTTCGTCGCAGACGTCGGCTTGGACGTGCGTGAAGCCCTCGAGCTTCCAATCGATCTTGCCGCGGCTGCAGCCGACGACGGCGTGGCCTTGGGCGGCGTAATGGGCGGCCAAGGCCCGGCCGATGCCGCGGCTGGCGCCCGTGATCAGCGTGACCGGCGCGTCAGCGCTCACGGCCTAGCACCTGCGCGATGTAATCGGCGAGCGTGCCGAGCGTGCGGAAGGGGCTGCTCTTGCGCGCCATGGCCTTCTCCGTGACGAGGCGCACCGGCCGCCCCGTCTTTTCCTCGAGCCGCTCCTCGACGAGCGCGATGAAGGTCACGAGGTTGATCGAGTCGACGCCGCCCGGATAGAGCGCGGCGTCAAGCGACTTTTCGAGCTTGCCCGCGCTCAGGCGCGGGGCCAAGTCGTCGACGGCGGGGTAAAGGACCTCTGCGGCGATGTCCATGGGCTTTGATTGTACTAAAATGTTAAAATTTTCCACACAATATGGCGAAGAACGGCCTCTCCGGCGTCGCCCGCGAGATCCGCCGCGTCCTGGACGTGGAGGCGCAAGCCCTGCGGCGCGTGCGCGACAGCGTCGACGGGTCTTATACCCGCGCCGTCTCGCAGCTGGCCCGCTGCAAGGGCAAGGTGATTCTGACCGGCGTCGGCAAGTCCGGCCTCGTCGCGCAGAAGATCGCCGCCACGTTCTCCTCGACCGGCACCCCGGCCGCCTTCCTGGATCCGACGGAAGCCCTGCACGGCGGCATGGGCTTCGTGCAAAAGCAGGACCTGATCGTGGCCATCGGCAAGTCGGGCGAATCCGACGAGCTCTCGGCGCTTTTGCCCCACCTGCGCGGCCTCGGCGCCAAGATCGTGGCCATCACGGCCAACCCGAAGTCGACGCTGGCCCGCGCCGCCGACATCGTCCTGATCACCCCGATCACGGAGGAGGCCTGCCCGCTCAACCTCGCGCCGACCTCCAGCACCACCGCCGCGCTGGCCGTGGGAGACGCGCTTGCGATCGCGCTCATGAAGGTGCGCAACTTCGGCGCCGATCATTTCGCCCGCAATCATCCCGCCGGGCGCCTCGGCAAGCGGCTGACGCTCAAGGTGGGCGACCTCATGAGGTCCGGCGAGGCCAACCCGACCGTCTTCGTCGGCGAGACGGTCAGCCAGATGCTCTTGACGATCACGCGCCTGCAGGCCGGCGCGGCGTCGATCGTGGACAAGTCCGGGCGCCTCGTGGGACTGGTGACCGACTACGACATCCGCGAGGCGATCGCGCGCGGGGGCAACCTGCTCTCCCTCAAGATCAAAGACGTCATGAACCCGCGCCCGACGACGGTGCGCGCGGACGAGCCGGCGATGAGGGCCATCGAGCTCATGGAGAACCGCCGGAATCCGTTCAACGTCCTGCCCGTCGTCGGCAAGCGCCGCCGGGCCGTGGGGCTGGTCCAAGTGCACGACCTGCGCGCCCGCGGGCTGTGATGGCGACGCCGAAACGGGCGCTCGTCACGGGCGCGACGGGATTCATCGGCGGGCACCTGG
>DAIDHI010000053.1 GCA_027452025.1 Elusimicrobiota bacterium
TAGACGCGGCTGGTCGACAAGAAAACGATGTCGGCGCGGCTGCGGCGCGCGCTTTCCAGGCAGTGCAGCGTGCCGGCGAGGTTGGTCTGCACGGCGTAGGACGGCGAGCCGCCGTAGCCCGCCTGCACGGACGGCTCGGCCGAGCATTCGAGCAGCAGGTCGTAAGCGGGCAGGGCGTCGAGGTCCCCGGCGAAGCGGATGTCGCCGTGGACGAACTCCACGCCCGCGGCCTTGAGCCTGGGCAAGTTGAGCTCGGAGCCCTTGCGCCTGAGGTTGTCGAAGCACACCACCCGCGAGGCGGGCTCGTCGCGCTTCAAAAACAACGCCAGGTTCGAGCCGACGAAGCCGGCGCCGCCGGTGACGACGACGGTCCTCATGCGGCGGGCTTGGCGGCGAAGAAGTCCTTCAGGGCGCCGACCACGCAATCGAGCTGGCGCTGCGACAGCTCGGCGAACATCGGCAGCGACAGCGTGCGCCGCGCGTGGCGCTCGGCGTTGGGCAGGGCGCCGGGCGCCAGTCCCAAATCGGCGTAGGCCGGCTGCAGGTGGACGGGCTTGGGATAATGGATGCCCGTATCGACGCCCGCCGCCTTGAGATGGGCCCGCAGCTCGTCGCGGCGGTCGGTCTCGACGTAAAAGAGGTGGTAGACGTGCGCGGCGCCGGCCTGCGGGGCCTGGAAGTCGAGACCCGGGATGCCGGCCAAAAGCTCCCGGTAGCGCGCCGCGTGGCGCGCGCGCTCCTCGTTCCACCGGGCCAGGCGCTTGAGCTTGACGCTCAAGACCGCGGCCTGGAGGGTGTCGAGGCGCGCGTTCAAGCCCTTCTCCACGTGCTCGTATTTCACCTTCTGGCCGTAGTTGCGCAGGCTGCGCAGCCGCTCGGCCAGGGCGTCGTCGTCGGTGACCACGCAGCCGCCGTCGCCGTAGGCGCCGAGGTTCTTGCCCGGATAGAAGCTGAAGCAGCCGAGCCGCCCGATCGAGCCCGCCGGTTTTCCGCGGTAAGCCGCGCCGTGGGCCTGCGCGGCGTCCTCGACGACGGGAATATCGGCGTCCTTGGCGAGCGCCATGATCGCATCCATGTCGGCGGGCTGGCCGGCCAGGTGGACGGGGATGACGGCCTTCGTGCGCTTGGAAAGCGCCCTCTCCGCGGCCTTCGCGTCGATGTTGAACGTGCCCGCGTCGCAGTCGACCAGGACGGGCTTGGCGCCCAGGGAGCTCACGGCCAAAGCCGTGGCGATGTAGGTGCTGGCCGGCACGATGACCTCGTCGCCGGGGCCCACATTCAGCGCCGCCAGGGCCAGGCGAAGGGCGTTTAAGCCGTTGTCGACCGACACGGCGTGGCGCGAGCGGCAAAACGCCGCGAAGTCCTTCTCGAAGGCCTCCACCGCCGAGCCCAGGATGTAGTCGCCCTTCTCGAGGACGGCGCCCAGAGCGGCCTTGATCTCCGGCTCGATGGAGCGGTATTGCGCCTTCAAATCGACGAACGGGACCTTCGCGCTCACGACAGCTTCACCGGGCGGCCGCCCTGCTTCATGGACTTGGCCGCCGCCTCCAAGGTCTCGACGACGCCGGCCGAGAACTCCGGGCCGGAGCGCTCCAAGGCTCCGCTGCGCACGGCCTCGACGAAGGCGCGG
>DAIDHI010000054.1 GCA_027452025.1 Elusimicrobiota bacterium
CACGTCCTTGTAGCGCCTGGGCTTTCCGGGGCCGCAGTTGTCGAGGATCCAGCGCGAGATCCAATCGGACTCGGCTCTCTGGCAGGCCTCGGCCGAGAGGGCCTTGCCCTGCGGCCCCTCGAAGCTCACGAGGTCGACCAGCGTCTGCGCGCCCGCGGCCCGAGCGCTCTGCAGGGCCCGGTAAGGGGCCTGCAAGCCGCTCTCCTCCCGCATGAGGACGTCGAAGACGGCGTTGACCGGGGAGAGCAGTTCCACGGGGCTGCGGAAGTTCGTCGTCAACGCGCACTCCACGGCCCCGGGCTGGGCCAGGATCGCCTTGGTGAAGCGCTGGTAGGCGGCGATGTCGGCGCCCCGAAAGCGATAGATCGACTGCTTGGGATCGCCGACGACGAAGAGCCGGCCGGGGCCGAGGTGAACGTCCTGCCAGCGGCCCGCGCTGCGCCCCGGCGCCTCGGCCAGATACAGCAGCAGCTCGCCCTGCAAAGGATCGGTGTCCTGGAACTCGTCGATGAGCAGCGCGGCGAACCGGGCCTTCAGGCGCTCGCGCACCTGCGGGTGACCTTGCACGAGGTCGCGCGCGCGGCGCAGCAAGCCGTCGAAAGAGACCAGTCCCCGGCGGGCGTAGCCGCGCCGGAAGTCCTCGGCGAAGGGACGCACCAGGGCGCAGGCCAGGCGCGTCAGCGCCTCGGACTCGGGCGCGGCGGCATTGGCGACCTTGACCGCCTGCTCGTAGTCGCGCTTGCGCTCGCCGTCCCAATCCTTCGGCCAGGACGAGGCGCGCAACTCCTGGGTCTCCAGGCTCTTGGGCCGCGGCAGCGCGCCTGCGCGCGCGGCGGCGGCCAACGCGCGCAACCGTCCGGAGACGGCCTGGAGCGACGAAAGTATCTTCGAGTTGCCCTTGGGCTTGGGCTGCCCGCGCCCGGCGCTCTCCACGCGCCCGGCCAAAGCCTCCAGCCAGTCGGCGGTCCCGGCGTCGGGCCGGCCGGCGCGGGAAAGCTCCGCGCTCTCGCCGCACAGCGCCCGCGCCAGAGCCTCCAGGTCGCCCAGGGGGACCAGCCGCAGCGCGGCGCGCCAGTCCTGCCCGCGCGGCGCCTCCTCGCCGAGCTCGACGTCGAGCCAGGCGGCCCACTCGGAGGCGAAGAGGTCCTCGAAAGCGTCCCCCTCGTCGACGGAAAATCCCGGGTCCACTCCGGCCTCGACCGGATAGAGGCGCAGCAGCTGAGCGGCGAAGGAGTGGATGGTGGCGACCTGCGCGCGGTCCAGGCGCTCGAGCGAGCGGCGGGCGCAGGCCAGGATGTCCTCGTCGCGGCGCCCCATGGCGCCGCGCAGATCCTTGAGCGCGCGCTCGGCGCGCTCCGTGGCCCGGCCGCCCGACAGCGCGGCCGCCACTTCGGAGAGCGCGTCGGCCAGGCGCAGCTTGATCTCCCCCGCCGCTTTCTCCGTGAAGGTCAAGGCGACCACGCTCTCGATGGGCAGCGGGCGGCCGAGCAGGAGGAACAGGATGCGGTCGATGAGCAGGGAAGTCTTGCCCGTCCCCGCCCCGGCCTCGACGACGACGTTGCGGTCGAGGGACAGCCTCGCCTGGTCTCTCTGCTTCTGGTCTGTCAAGGGAGCCCCCTCCCGGTGTCAGACGTTGACTTGTTGACTTCCGGGCGGGAAGTCAACAAGTCAACGTCTGACACCGCCGTCGCCGCGCGCTGGCGCGAGGGGCCGTGGCTCTTGCGGCAGAGCGTCTTGAAGTCGCAGCGCCGGCAGTAGCCGAAGTCTCCGTCGTCGGGCCGAATCGGAAAGACTCCGCGGCCGGCGCTCTCGACCATCGCCGCCACGCCGTCGAAGAAGGGGCCTCGCTGCGCGGTCCACTCCTCGGGCTCGTAGCGCAAGCCGCGCGGCCCGCCGTCGTTGAGGACGAGGATGTCGGCGCCCTCGCAGCGCGCCGCGGCCCCGAGCTTCTGCTGGGCGAGCTCGGAGTAGACCGGCAGCTGGTGCAGGGCGCCCTTTCCGACCAGCGCCGCCAGGCGCCCCGGGAGGCCCCAGCGCGTTTTATAGTCGACCACCCGGAAGCGGGTCCCCGCCTCGTCGGCATCGAGGCGATCGATGCGCCCGCGCAGCCGCAGCCCGCCGGCCGGAGCGGGGCCCTCGACTTCCAGCTCGAAAAACCTCGGGCGCAGCCCGTCGGCTCGCTGGCGCGCCAGATCCCAGGCCGCGAAGGCGCGCAAGGCCTCCGCCATGGCCTCGCGCTCGGCTTGCCACAACACCGGATAGACGCCCAGTTCCTTCCAGCCGGCCTTTTGGAAGCAGCCTTCCAGAGCGCGCTCCAGCGCCGGCTCGAAGGGCTCCTCGCCCGCGAAGGAGGCCGGGGAGAGGTCGCGGTAAAATCGCTCCAGCGCCTCGTGATAGAGCCGGCCGCGGGCCCAGGCCGCGAGCTCCCCCTTTTCGGCCGGCGCCTCCTCGCGCCCGAGGCCCAGAAGACGGTCGGCGAAAAACTCGAAGGGGCATTGGGCGAGCTCGTCGAGAGCGCTCGGCGAAAGCCCCTTCTCGCGCGCCTCGCGCAGCCAGCCGGGCTGCGGGCCGACCAGGCCGTCGTGGGGCCCCGCGGCGCCGAAGGCGCACAGGCGCGGCAGGCGCTCCAGAGCGGACGAAAGCGGCCCATCCGGACGCCCGGCGGCGCGCAGGTAGGGCGCCGGCGAGCCCCCCTCCAGAGCCAGCCGCAGCGAGGCTTCCTTGGGCGAGAGCCGCCGCCAATCGCAGCGGGCGAGCTTCTCCGCCGGCTGGCGCCAAACGCGCTCCGCGGCCGCGTCCAAGTCCAGCCCCGCCGCCCGGCACAACTCCCGCAGATAAAGCGAGGGCACCTCGGCCTTGCCGGCCTCGTCCGAGCGCGGATAAACGCAGAAGAGCCGCTGCGTCGCCGACGCCGCCATGAGATAGAACAGCAGGCGCTCCTCGTCGTAGCCGGCTGCCTTAGGGGCGATCCAATAGCCGGCCGGATGCCGCAGGGCCGCTCGGGCTTCGTCGCGCAGCAGCGGGTCTTCCTGGACCTGCCGCGGAAAGCTCTTCTCCTTGAGGCCGACCATAAAGAGGTGCGCGAAGCGCTCGCCGCGCGCGTCCATGACGCCCAGCACGCGCACGCCGCGGCCGCCGCCCGGCGGCTCGAGCTGGGCGCGGCGCCACTTCTCCTCCAAGGCGTCGAGGAAGTCGCCCGCGCCGGCCGGACGGCCCAGCCGGTCGAGCGCGGCCAGCGACTCGAGCGCCCGGCGCAGCTCGTCTTGCGCCGATTCCTCCTCGGCCGAGGCGTCGCGGGGGAGCGCGAAATGCCGCGCGAGAAGCGCCCCGGCGGCCTCGCAGGCCCGCGTCCAGGAGCCGGGCGCCGCGCCCAACTCCTCGCGCCAGCCGCAGAGCGTCGCCCACAAGGCGCGCGCCTCCTCGCCGTCCTGCGCATCGGCCAGGCACCCTTCGAGCTTTCGCCATTGCAGCCAGCCGGCCTTGATGCCCAGCCGGGCGATGAGGCGCTTCCAACGCTTGGCCCGCCGCGGCGTCAGCCCGGGCGCCTGGAAGTAGGGCGAGGCGAGGAGGGCCAGCACGTCGGCGGCCGGGAAATCCCGGCGCCTCAGCGACAGGAAGTTGAACGAGAGCTTCGCCAGCGGATGGCGCAGCAGCGGCCGGCCCGCGCCGATGCTCGCCGGGATGCCGTTTTCCGCGAACACCTCCTCGATGGCGCCCCGGTAGGGCTCGAGCGTCCTGGCGACGACTCCGATATCCTCGAACGCCGCGCCCTCCTCCTCGATGAGCCGCAGGATCTCCTTGGCGCAGGCCCAGGCCTCGTCGCGCGCGCCCGAGGCGCTGAGCAGAGTCAGCCGCGCCGGCGTCGCTTCCGCCTTGAGCGCCGGCCCGGGCGAAAAGAGCCGGTCGAGCGCCGCGCCGGCCGCCAAGCCGGAGACGTCGGCGGGCAGCTCTCGCGCCCGGGCGCCCCCCAGATTCTGCTCGAAGAACGCGCCCGAGAAGGCGAAGGCCGGATGGCCCTTGCGATGCGGAAAATACAGCGTCGTGTCGCAGCGCGCGGCCACGGCCTGGAAGAAGGCGAGCTGCAGGCCCGTCAGGTCGTAGAAGCCGTAGTAGAGCGCGGCTTCCAGGCGCCCCAGAAGCCGCGAGCCGCCCGCACGCGCCGCGGCCAGGCTCGTCAGGCCCGACGGCGAGAGGACCTTGAGCTCGGAAAGCCTTTCCTCGTAGGCGCGCTGAAGGGCGAGCAGCGCGGACAGCCTCAGCCGCTCGGAGTCGTCCTTGAGCAGCTCGGCGCCGAAATGCTCGCCGACGGCGGCGGGCTCGACGCCGGCGTCGATGAGGTCGCGCACGCTCGCGCGCAAGGCGGCGGCCAGGGCCTTGGGCCGGCGGCCGGCGCCGAACCGGGAAGAAAGCGCGGGATGCGCGTCCAGCAGCGAGTCGACGACCTTGTCGTGGAAGACCGGATCCCCGATGAGCTCGGCGTCGGGCCAGCCGTCCTCGTCGACGATGGACAGCGCCAGGCTGTAGAACGTATGAAAGTGGACGTCCAGGAGCGTCAAGCCGCCTTCGACCGCCGCCAAGCGCTCTAGGCGGTCGGCCAAGCGGCGGGAAGGCGCGACGACGGCGATCGGCCCGCGTCCGGGCAGTCGCGAAAGCTCACCGAGCCGGGCGAGGAAGGCCCGCTCGAGCGCGGGATGGAAGGGCCCGTACTCGACCGACAGCATGGGTCAGCGCGGCGGGATGAGCGGCCGCAGCCTCTTGTAGACGCGGTCCGCCCACAGCTCGCCGGCGGGCTGCAGATAATGAATGCCGTCGCCTCGCCGGGCGTCCACAAGCCCGCGGGTCAGCGGCACGCTGTCGACGAAGGCGCAGCCTCGGGCGGCCCGGCCGACGGCCTTGGCCAGGCGCGCCGACAGCCGCGAGGCGCCCGGAAAGCCCTTCCAGTCCGCGCCGAGAACCTTGGGCGGCCCGACCCAGATGCAGCGCCAGCCGAGCTTTTGGGCCCGCTCGGCCAACTGGGTCACGAGGTCCATCCCCCAGAAGCCGACGTGCTCGGTCCCGGTCGAGCTCGCGATCAGGTTGGTGCCCAGGGCGATGACGGCGACGCCGCCGGGGCCGGCGGGGCCGAGGTCGTCGATGATCGGAGCCGGGCGCGTGGAGCCTTCCTCCGGCGGCCGGCCGGGCAGGCTGTCGTAGAAACCGCACCAAGTCGACATGCCGCTGTAATGGCGCAGGGCCGGCGGCAGAGTCTTGGCGGGCAGAAACCACGCCGGCTGGGAGCCGCAGTAGCCGTGGGTCTCCACGTCGTAGCCCGTGTAGCCGGCGCGAAGCCGCGCGTCGAGGCGGCGGCCGAAATACTGAGCCGTCAAAGAGTCGCCGAGCAGCAGCAGGCGCGGCCGCGCCGCCGCCGCGGGGGCGCAGAGGACGAGCAGGAGCGGCAGCGCGCGCTTCATGTTGGGCAGAGTTTATCAAATCGAGTAGAATACCGCCGTGCCACAGATTCCCACGACGCCTCCGTCGGGCTTCCGGGACTTCCTGCCCGAGGCCTGCGCGGCCCGCGCCCGGGCCGTGGAGTCGATCTCGAAGATCTACCGGGGCTTCGGCTTCCAGCAGATCGCCACTTCCGCCGTCGAGGACCTGGCCGTGCTCATGGGCAAGGGCGGCGGCGAAAACGAGAAGCTGATCTTCAAGATCATGAAGCGCGGCGAGAAGCTCGAGGCAGCGCTCGCCAAGAAAGAGGACCCGGCCGACCTGGGCCTGCGCTTCGACTTGACGCTTCCGCTGGCGCGCTACTACAGCAAATACGGCAGCCAGCTGCCGCGGCCCTTCAAGGCCTTCCACATCGGCCCGGTCTGGCGCGCCGAGCGAGCGCAGAAGGGCCGCTACCGCGAGTTCTTCCAATGCGACGTCGACGTGGTCGGCTCCGAGGACGTCGGGGCGGAGATCGACGTCATCTCGGCGATTTTGGCCGTCTTCAAGGCGTTCGGCCTCGACGACGTCGAGGTCCACCTCAACGACCGCGGCTTGGTCTACGCGGCGCTCGAGAAAGCGGGAGTGCCCGAAAGCCAGCGGACCGCCGTCTGCGTCAGCCTCGACAAGCTCGACAAGCTGCCGCGCGAGCAAGTGGCCGCCGAGGTGGAGGCCGCCGTCGGCGCGTCCGCCGCCCAGGCGGTGGCCGCGACCCTCATGGGCGAGTCTTCCAACGGCTACGCCGAGGTCGACCCGGTCCGCCACGAGCGCCTTCTCGCGATCCGCTCGGCCGTCGGCTATGAGCACATGCGCGTCAACCCCGCCCTCATGCGCGGCTTCGACTACTACACCGGCCCGGTTTTCGAGTTTCGCTCGCCCAAGCTCTCGGGGTCTCTCGGCGGCGGCGGCCGCTACGACCGCCTGACCGAGAAGTTCGGCGGCCCCAAGACCCCGGCCTGCGGCGGCTCCATCGGCTTCGAGCGCCTGATGCTCCTGCTCGAGGAGGCGCAGAAGGCCAATCCTCCGGCGGGACCGATGTATTGCCTGACCGTCTTCTCGGAGGAGCTGCGCCCCAGGTCCTTGGCCCTGGCCGCCAAGCTGCGCGCCTCCGGCGCCTCCGTCGACGTCTATCCCGGCGCCGGCAGCCTCGGCCGCCAGTTCAAATACGCCGACGCCAAGCGCTCCCGCTACGCCGTCGTCATCGGCCCGGACGAGGCCGCCGCGGGCAAGGTCAAGCTCAAGGACCTGCGCGACGGCAGCGAACGGCTGGCGGCGGAGTCCGAGCTCCCTTCGGCCGGCTGATAGCCGGCCGCTGGCCTAGTCGCCGGGAGCCTGGGCGTCGCCCAGCAGCAGCTCCAGGTCCTCGGGAGTGTCCACGTCGGCCTGCGTCGAGGCGTCCTCGAGCGGGATCTTCACGGCCTGGGCCCAGTGCTTGCGCACGGCGTCCATGACCGTGTCGTCGCCCGTGAGCGAACGGATCTCCCCGAAGAGCGAGCGCGGGAAAGCCGTCGGGTAGCCCTTGGCCGAGCCCTCCGGTCCGGGATAGACGGGAAAGACCAGCCGGCGGGAGAGCTCGAACTCCGAGATCACGCGGTCGATGAGCCACGGCGGCACGCGCGGCATGTCGCCGAGCAGGGAAACCACGCCCGCCGCGCCGGCCGGGGCCTCGCGCAGGCCGCACTCGATCGACGACGCCTTGCCGCCTTCCCACCGAGGATTGAAGACGACGCGCAGCCGCGGGTCGTCGAGCCCTCGCAGGGCCCTGAGGGCGGCGTCGGCCTCGCAGCCGAGGACGACGATGACCGGATCCAGCCGCGAGCGCAGGGCGTTTTCCACGGCATGGCGCAGGACGGGGACGCCGCCCAGGGGCGCGGAGAGCTTGTGGCCGGAGGCGAAGCGCCGCCCGCGGCCGGCCGCGAGGATCAGCCCCGGCACGCCGGCCCGCTCCGGCCCCGGCGCGGCGGCCGAACGCGCCCTGGCGCTGGCGCGCCCGCCTCGCCGCCCCGCGCGCCAGGCGAGTATCTCGGCGATGACGGCCACGGCCGTCTCCTCGGGCGTCTCCGCGCCGATGTCCAGCCCCGCGGGCGCAAACAGGGTCCCCGGGCGCGGGCGCACGCCCAGCGTCTCGAGCTCCCGGCGCATGCGCTCGCAGCGCGCCGCCGGGCCTACCACGGCGACGTAGTGCGACGGACTTTGGAGCGCGCCCTGCAGCGTCTCCAAGTCGAGGGCGTAGCTGCGCATGGCGATGACGACGGCCGTGTCCTCGTCGGGCCGCAAGGCCGCGCGCGCCTGCTCCCAGCCGCCCTCGATGAGGGACGCGCCGGAGGGGAAGCCTCGCCGCAAGCGTCCCGGCCGGGGATCGGCGGCAAAGACGGCCAAGCCCAGGCCGCGAGCCTGCCGAGCCAGCGCCTCGGTCACGGGCCCCGAGCCGAAGACCAGAACCCGCCCGGCCGGCCGGATCGGGCAGAGCAACGTGCGCTCGACGCGGCCGCGCGCCGCCTGCTCCAGCAGTTCCGGGCTGCCCTGCTCGTAGCATTCCCGCGCCTGAGGATCGGACAAGTCGAGCAGGCGCCGCTCGCCGGCGCGCTCGCCCTCCAGGCTCAAGGCGCAGACCACGGGCCTGCCCTCCGAGACGGCGGCGCCGATCGGGCGCAGGCCGGCGCGCAGCTCGTCGGTCAACGGCTCCAGCAACAGCTCGACGACTCCCGGCGCGCCCAGGCCGAAACCGAGCAGGGGGTCGTCGTCGGCCAGGGTCATGCGGCAGAGTCTCGGCGTGCCGCAGCGCGCCGTCTCATCCAAGAAGCCGCGCAGCGGCTCGGCGGTCTCCTGGAAGCCGATCGCGCCGGAACCCGAGGAGCCCGGCGTGAAGACCGCCATGGCGCCGGCACGGGCGTAGACGGAGCCGTCGAGAGAAACGAACGTGGCCAGGACGGCCGCGCCGCGCTCGGCCGAGCCGTGCGCGGCGCGCAGGGTCTCCAGGAGCTCCGACGGCCGGAGGCCATTCATCTTCGGGTCATTTAATCACATTCTCCGGGCGTTGGGGCTTGAAAGGCCGGGCCCCCGGGGCTAAAATGGGGGCGCTTCCATGGGCGCGCCTACCCCGAGCGAAAACGAACTGCGCAGCCTCGTGCGGCTGCTGGACGACGACGACCCGGGCAGCTTCGCCCTCGTGCGCCGCGAGATCTTGAGCATCGGCGAGCCGATGCTGCCCTTTCTCGAGGAGTTGCGCGCCCGCGGCGGCGCGGACCTCGCCGCGCGAGCCGACGCGATGTCCCGGGAACTCCGCTTCCAGGGCCTGAAGACGGAGTTCGCCGTTCTCGCCGCCAGGCCCGAGCCGGACCTCGAGACAGGGGCTTTTCTGCTGTCGCGCTTCGGCTATCCCGGCGTGGACGTCTCGCTCTACTGCGGCTGGCTCGACCGCGTCGCGGCGCGCGTCCAAGAGGATCTGCCTTCGGACGCCGATCCCGCGATGGCGTTCCAGCGTTTGAATTCCCATCTGTTCCAGGCCATGGGATTTGCCGGCAACCAGGCGAACTATTACGACCCGGACAACAGCTACCTCAACCGCGTCATCGACACGCGGCGCGGAATCCCCGTCAGCCTCTCGGTGCTCTATCTTATCCTGGCGCGCCGCCTGGCGCTGCCCGTCCACGGTGTCGCCACTCCCGGACATTTTCTGCTCGGCTATCAGGCCGGCGCGCACCCCTGCTTCATCGACTGCTTCAACCGCGGGCGGCTCATGGACGTCTCGGAGGTGCGGCGGATGCTCACGCGCAGCGGCTACGAGTTCCGCCCGGAGTTCCTCTCGCGCTGCGCCTCCCGGGAGATCGTCATCCGCATGATGCGCAACCTCATCTCGATCTACGAGAAGGCTTCCTCGCGCGACCACGCCGAGATGCTGTCCACGCTCGTCGAGATCATGCTGCGCCGCGGAAGGCCCCAGCCGGCCTCATGAACCGAGCCCTGTTTCTTTCCTTTATAATCGCCGCGTCGGCCGCCGGCCCCGCCCGGGCCTTCCGCGCCCTGACGCCGCCGGCCCCGGAGTTCCCCGCGCGCGACATCTGGCTCAACTCCGTGCCCATGAGCCTGGCGGCCCTCAAGGAACGGCGCGTCGTGCTGGTCGCGTTCATCAATACCGCCAACGTCAATTCCATGCGCGCCCTCAAGGCCCTCAACGCCTGGGATCGGGCCTGGTCGCTCAAGGGATTGATGGTGATCGGAGTCCACACGCCCACATTCACGTTTCAGCGCGATCCCGCGGCCCTCCAGCGCGCCCTGCGCGCCTACGGCGTCCAGTTTCCCGTCGTCATGGACGACGACCGGCGCCTTTGGCGTGCCTATGCCAACGCGGGCTGGCCGGCCTTCTACCTCATCGACGGCGAGGGGCGCCTGGTCTACGAGCACCTGGGTGAGGATCGCTACGCGGAGCTCGAGGCGCAGATCCGGCAGGCGATCGGCGGCCTGCCCGATGAGCGCGCCCCGGAGGGGCCCGCAGTCGTGCGCGACGCGCCCCTGCTCGACTGCGGCGCCTCCACGCCCGAGATCTCGCTTTCGGCCGGCGGCCGCGTCAAGAAGGCCTCGGACCCCCGCGACCGGCTCATCTTTTCGGACCGCGACGGCGAGGTCGACCGGCAAGGCGCCTGGTACGTCGGCCCGGACGGCCCCGCGCTCGACGCGCCCAATCCCGACCGCGAAAGCCTGGTGCGGGTCTACTACCGCGGGGCCCAGGCGCTCGCGCTTCTCGGCCCGGGCGCGAGGCCTAGCGCAAAATTCTTCCTGCGGCAGGACCAGCTGTGGCTTCACTCTCTCAACGCCGGGCCCGACGTGAAGTTCGACAAGAAGGGGCGCAGCTACGTGCTCGTGGACGTGCCCCGCCTCTATGACGTCGCCGACAACCCCAACGACGACGCGCACGCCCTGGAGGTGATCCCGGTCGACCGCGGCTCGGCCGTCCACGGGTTCTCCTTTTCCAACCGCTGCCTGACGCTCTCGCGCTCGAAATGACCCGCGGCGACGCCGTCGCGTCGTTCGACGTCCGCGCTCTCGAGTCCCCCATGCGCCAGGCCTTCGAGATCGCCTCCGGCGCCGAAACCTCCGTGCGCAACGTCCTCGTGGAGGTCCGCCTGGCGTGCGGCGCGCGGGGCTTCGGCGAGGGCGCGCCCCTGGCCGCCTACAACGACGACACCCAGCAGGCCACGCTTGGCGCCCTGCGCGGACTGCGGCCCTTCATCGTCGGACGGGACGCCTCCCGCTGGCGGCCTCTGCTGTCGGAGCTCGACGCCCGTCTGGGGCCAAGCCGGGGAGCGGCGCGCGCCGCCGTCTCGATGGCCCTCCTCGACGCCTGGACGCGCCGTCGCCGCATGCCTTTGCGCCTGCTCTTCGGCGGCGCGCAGACCAGCGTCGCCAGCGACGTCACGGTCACGATCCTGCCTGCCGACGAGGCGCGCCTGGCCGCCCGGCGCATCGCGGCGATGGGCATCCGCACGATCAAGATCAAGGTCGGGCGGGACGTGGAAGACGACGCAGACCGCGTGCGCGCCGTGGCCTGCGCCGCCCGCGGGCTGCGGCTGATCCTCGACGCCAACCAGGGCTACGGCGCCGCGCAGGCTTGCGCCTTGCTGCGGCGCCTGCGCCGGGAAGGCATCCGGCCGGCGCTCTTCGAGCAGCCCGTGCCCAAGGACGACTGGGAGGGCCTGGCGAAGGTCGCCCGCGACGGGGCGGTCGCCGTGGCCGCGGACGAGTCGGTCTCCAGCCGCGAGGACGCCCTGCGCATGGCCCGCAAGCGCTGCGCGCAGGTCGTCAACATCAAGCTCATGAAGTGCGGGGTACTCGAGGCCTGGGACATCGCGGCCATCGCGCGCTCGGCCGGCCTGGGCCTGATGATGGGAGGCAACATCGAGTCCTCGCTGGCGATGACCTGCGCGGCCCACTTCGCGGCGGGATTGGGAGGCTTCTCTTTCATCGACCTCGACACCCCGCTCTGGTTTTCCCGCGACCCGATGCGCGGCGTCCGCATGGGCCGGGGCGGCGTTTACGACCTCTCCCGCGTCGCCTCCGGCATTGGCGTCACCCCAAAATAAAATAAGCTATCTAAACGATAAAAGACACCGTTAAGGTCCTATATGGGGCTGGGACCTCGAATTCGTTGACAACGATTTGACGCGAGCGTATCATGGCTGTCATTGCGGAGGGATCACGCATGACACCCATCACGACGCTCGACGCTTCCAAAGCCGCCAGCCCCGCGAGCACCATGCAGGTGCGCAAGCGCAACGGCCAGCTTGAGCCCGTTGACGTCAATAAGATCGTGCGCGCCGTCGCCCACTGCGGCGAGGGCCTGCCGAGCGTGGACGTCCTCAAGGTCGCCACCAAGACCATCGGAGGCCTCTACGACGGCGCCACCACCAAGGAGCTCGACAACCTTTCCATCCAGACCGCCGCTCTCCTCATCGCCGAGGAGCCCGAGTACTCCAAGCTCGCCGCCCGCCTGCTTTCCACCTACATCGCCAAGGAAGTGGGAAATCAAGACATCCAGTCCTTCTCTCAGTCCATCGCCGCCGGCTACCGCGCCGGCCTCCTGAGCGAGCGCGTGGCGACGTTCGCGGCCGCCAACTCCCGCAAGCTCAACAACGCCGTCGTGCGCGAGCGCGGCGACCTTTTCGAATACTTCGGCCTGCGCACCGTCTACGACCGCTACCTGCTCAAGGACCCCCAGTCCCGCCGCGTCATCGAGACGCCGCAGTATTTCTTCCTGCGCGTGGCCGTGGGCCTCTCCGAGACCGTCTCCGAGGCGATCGAGCTCTACAACTTGATCTCCTCCTTCGAGTACATGCCGAGCACGCCGACCCTCTTCAACTCCGGCACCACGCACCCGCAGATGTCGTCCTGCTACCTCCTCGACTCTCCCCAGGACGACCTGGAGGCGATCTACAAGCGCTACACCGACATCGCCCTGCTTTCGAAGTTCTCCGGCGGCATCGGCGTGGCCTATCACCGCGTGCGCTCCCGCGGGTCCTTGATCCGCTCGACCAACGGCCACTCCAACGGCATCGTGCCCTGGCTCAAGACCCTCGACTCCTCGGTGGCCGCCGTCAACCAGGGCGGCAAGCGCAAGGGCGCGTGCTGCGTCTACCTGGAGAGTTGGCACGCCGACATCGAGGACTTCCTCGATCTGCGCGACAACACCGGAGACCCGGCGCGGCGCACCCACAATCTGCACACCTCGAACTGGCTGCCCGACCTCTTCATGCGCCGGGTGGAAGAGGACGGCCTTTGGTCCCTTTTCGACCCGAAGGTCGTGCCGCACTTCTGCGACCTCTACGGAGCCGCCTTCGAGGCCGCCTACCTCGAGGCGGAGCAAAAGAAGCTCTTCGTCCGCCAGGTCAAGGCGCGCGAGCTCTACGCCCGCATGATGAAGTCGCTGGCCGAGACGGGAAACGGCTGGATGAACTTCAAGGATTCCTGCAACGCCAAGTCCAACCAGACCGCCGCGCCGGGCCAGGTCATCCACTCCTCGAACTTGTGCACGGAGATCCTGGAAGTGACCTCGAGCGCCGAGACCGCCGTCTGCAACCTGGGCTCGATCAACCTCGCCAAATACGTCGAGGGCGCGGCCTTCGACTTCGAGAAGCTCGCCGCCAACGTGCGCGCGGCGGTCAAGTTCCTCGACCGCGTCGTCGACATCAACTTCTATCCCACGCTCCAGGCCGAGGCCTCCAACAAGCGCATGCGCCCGGTCGGCCTGGGCGTCATGGGCCTGCAGGACGCCCTGTTCCTGCTCGGTCTCCCTTTCGATTCGCAGCCGGCCCGGGAGTTGTCGCGCAAGATCCAGGAAGAGATTTATTACAACGCCCTTTCGGCCTCGTGCCAGCTCGCCGTCGAGCGCGGGCAGCACCCGGCGTTCTCCGAAACGCGGGCGGCCAAGGGAGAGCTCCAGTTCGACTTATGGGGCGTGCGGCCCTCCGAGCCGGCGCGCTGGGAGGAGCTGAAGGCGCGGATCAAGGCCCACGGCCTGCGCAACTCCCTGCTCATCGCCATCGCGCCCACGGCGACCATCGCCTCCATCGTCGGCTCCTACGAATCGATCGAGCCGCAGGTCTCCAACCTCTTCAAGCGCGAGACCCTCTCGGGCGAGTTCCTTCAGGTCAACCGCTACCTCGTTTCGGAGCTCAAGGCCCTGGGCTTGTGGAACGAGGAGACGCGCGCGCGCATTAAGCTCGCCGAAGGCTCCGTCCAGGATCTTCCCGGACTGCCCGAGGACGTGCGTCTGCGCTTCCGCACGGTCTGGGAAATCCCCATGCGCTCGCTCATCGACATGGCGGCCGAGCGCGGCGCCTTCATCGACCAGAGCCAGTCCCTCAATCTTTTCATGGAGAGTCCGACGATCGGCAAGCTCTCCTCCATGTACATGTACGCCTGGAAGCGGGGCCTCAAGACCACGTATTACCTGCGCTCGCGCCCGGCCACGCGCATCGCCAAGGCGACGGTGTCCGCGGCCGCGGCGGCCGCCACGCCCGAGCAGGCCGTGGCCTGCTCCCTGGAGAATCCGGGCAGCTGCGAGGCTTGCCAATGATCCTCGATGCCGGCCTCAATCTGACGCTGCGGCCGATGAAGTATCCGCAGTTCTTCGACCTCTACAAGGCCGCCATCAAGAACACCTGGACGGTCGAGGAAGTCGATTTTCAGCACGACCTGGGAGATCTCAGCTCGCGGCTTACGCCTTCGGAAAGGCATCTGATCAACCGTCTGGTGGCCTTCTTCGCCACCGGAGACACCATCGTCTCCAACAACCTGGTCTTGAACCTGTATCGCCACATCAACGCGCCCGAAGCGCGCCTCTACCTTTCGCGCCAGCTCTTCGAGGAGGCGCAGCACGTGGAGTTCTACCTCACCCTCCTCGACACCTACATGCCCGACCCGAAAGAGCGCGCCGCCGCCTTCGCCGCCGTCGAGAACATCCCTTCGATCAAGAGGAAGGCGGATTTTTGCTTCCAGTGGATCGATTCCATCTACAAGCTCGACAAGATCGAGACCCTGGCGCAGCGCAGGCAGTTCCTGCTCAACCTGATTTGCTTTGCCAGCTGCATCGAGGGCCTTTTCTTCTTCGCCGCCTTCGCCTACGTCTACTTCCTGCGCTCCAAGGGCCTGCTCAACGGCCTGGCCGGCGGCACGAACTGGGTCTTCCGCGACGAAAGCATGCACATCCAGTTCGCCTACGAGGTCATCAAGACCGTGCGCGAGGAGGAGCCCGGCTTCTTCGACGCCCGGCTCAAGGCCGACGTGACGGCCATGGTCAAGGAAGCCGTCGAGTGCGAGATGTCCTTCGCCGAGGACGTGCTGTCCTCGGGCGTGGCCGGCCTGTCCTGCGACGGCATGCGCCAGTATCTGCAGTTCGTGGCCGACCAGCGCCTCGCGGCGCTCGGCATCGCCCCCGTCTACGGCTCGAAGAATCCCTTCAGCTTCATGGAGCTGCAGGACGTCCAAGAGCTGGCCAACTTCTTCGAGCGCCGCGTCTCGGCCTACCAAGTCGGCGTTACGGGGGAAGTGGCGTTCAGCGAAAGCTTTTAAGGGCTTTCTTTTTCCCGCCGCGCGCCCTAAACTCTAGGGCTGAATGGTCTCGGACGAAAAACTGCTCTACTTCTGCCGCAACTTCTCCGCCGCGATCGGCAGCGGCGTGGCCATCGGCGACTCCCTGGAGACGCTGTCTCGGGGCGGCGACGTCACGGCCGAGGCGGCCAAGACGGCCGCCGAGGGGATCTCAGTCGGACGCCCCTTGCACGAGTCCCTGGCCGCCGAGGGGGCATTCCCGCCCGTCTTCATCGCGCTGGTGCGCGCCGGGGAAGAGGCCGGCAAGCTCGACGAGTTCCTCGAGCGGTTCGCGGATTGCCTGGAGGCGCGCATCGATTTCCGGCGGCGCATGAAGCGGGCTCTCCTCTATCCGCTCTTCGTCGTCGCCCTGGCCGTCGCGCTCCTCGCTCTTTTCGTGGTCAAGGGCCTGCCGCTGCTGCTCGAGCCGCTCGAAGACGCCGGCCTGCCGCCCCCGGCGAGCCTGGCGCGCCTGATGGCGCTGGCAGACGCCCTGGCCCGGAATTGGCAGGAGGCGCTGGTCTACGGCGCAAGCGCCCTCCTGCTCCTGGTCGCCTTCGCCGGCTGCGCCGCGGGCCGGAGATTGGCCGCCGCCGCCGCGCACTGGCTGCCCGGCTTGCGCTTCGCGAGCGAGCACTCGCGCCAGGACCTGCTGCTGACGACGACCGCTCTTCTTCTGGAGTCGGGGCTGCCGGCGACGCAAGCCTTCGACGTGCTCGGCCAGCTTTTCGACGACGATCCGATCCTCCGGCGCCGACTGACGAAGGCGGCGTCCCAGGCCCTCTCCGGAAGCGGCTTCGCCGCGAGCCTGGCCCCCATGCTCGGCCTCGACGACCGGCGCGCGCTGGAGAACGCCGAGAAGGCCGGCCGCATGGCCCCGATCTGCCGCATCTTGGCCAAGTCCCATCGCGACGCCCAGCAGCACCGGCTCGGGCTGATCGTGACCGGCTCAAAAATCGCCGCGAGCTTCGCGATCGTCGCCCTCGTCGGCGGCCTGATCTGGACGGCGCTGCAGCCGGCGCTCGGCATGCTGAACAACCTCCCCGCGCTGATCCGCCAAGCGGCCGCTCCTTAACCGGGCCGGACGGGCCTCGCCCCGAAACGGGCTTGGCCGTCTGGAACATCTCCGAAAAACAGAGTCTGCGGACCTTGACAGTCCGCAGACGCCCTGGTATTATTTACTTACTGACCGGTAGGTCAATCAATATGGGACGCAAGCCCGATCCGGAAGTCAGACCGGCGATCCTCGAGCAGGCCGAGCACCTCATCCACCTGCGCGGCTATCACGCCACGTCGATGGACGACATCGCGCGGGCCTGCAAGACGACGAAGGCGAACCTTTTCCATCATTTCGGGTCCAAGGAAGAGCTGGTCCTGGCCGTCCTCGACTGGAAGTCGGACCTCTACCGCCAAGGGCGCGTGCAGCCCCTCTGCGAGCAGGGCGATCCGGTCAAGGCCGTGGACCGGATGTTCGAGGAGGCCGGCCGCTTCTACGGAGGCAACGGCTGCAAGGCCGGCTGCTTCGTCGCCAACATGGCCTCCGAAATGGCCGATGTCAACGAGCACTTCCGCTTGCGCGTGAGCCGATTTTTCAAGGACTGGGCCGACGGCATGGCCGACTGCCTCAAGAGAGCGCAAAAAGCCGGGCTGTTCGGGCCGACGCTCCAGCCGCAGGCCGCGGCCGAGGCGATCGTCTCCCTCTACGAGGGCGCGATCCTCTTGGCGCGCGCCCGCCGCGACCCTTCGATTTTCCGCCGCGTCGGACGCGTGGCGCGCTCTGTGCTGGAGCAGCATCAAAACAATAGGAGGATAAAGACCATGGGACCGAAGACCCCCTGCGGTTGCTAGTCAACCCTGAGAGGCCCTCGCGAAAGCGGGGGCCTCTCATTCAATTTTTAGAGCGATGAAAAAATACCTGGCCTCTCTCGCCGTCGCCGCGCTTGCCATCGCCCTTGCCGCCGTCTCGTGGAAGGTCCACGAGGGCGGCGAGGCGCCGGCGACGCCGGCGCTGGCCATCGGCGCTCCGGCCCCCGGCTTCGAGCTGGCCGACCTGGCCGGCAAGACGTATTCCCTGGCCCATTACCGCGGCAAGGTGGTCCTGCTCAACTTCTGGGCCACCTGGTGCCCCGCCTGCCGAGAGGAGCTGCCGGACCTCAACAAGATCGCCGCCGGCATGAAGGGCCGCGACTTCGTCCTGCTCGCGCCGTCCGTCGACGAGGACGGCCGCCGGGCCCTGATGCCTTTTCTCGCGCGCACGGAGGTGGATTACCCCGTCTTGCTCTGCGACGCCAAGACGGCTTCCGCCTACCAGATCTACGGCCTGCCGGCCAGCTTCCTGATCGCCCCCGACGGGCGGCTCGTGCAGTCCTACCTCGGCCCCCTGGCGCCCGAGCAGGTCGAAAATGATATTCTTAAGGAACTTCCAAGGAGAAATTCATGAGCGCCACGCGCCTGTCCTTGATCGCCGTCTTGGCCGCCTCTCTGGCCGCGCCCGCCGCGGCCGCCGTCTCGAAGGAGCAGCTGCAGAAGACCCTCGAAGACAACCCGGACCTCGTCCTCGACGTCCTGCGCAGCCACCACAAGGAGCTCATGGAGATCCTCAACCAAGCGGTCCAAGAGGAACGCGAGGAGCAGGCCAAGCAGGAGCAGGCGGCGCAGGACAAGGAGATCGCCGACGCCCTGGTCCATCCGATCCAGGCCAAGATCGACGCCAAGACGCACATCCGCGGCAAGGAGAACGCCAAATACACCCTCGTCGAGTATTCCGACTTCCAATGCCCCTACTGCGGCCGCGCCTTCCTGACCGTCGAGGAGCTGCGCAAGAAATACGGCGACCAGCTGCGCTTTATCTTCAAGGACAAGCCGCTGCCGATGCACCCGGAGGCGATGCCCGCGGCGCAGTGGTTCGAGGCCGTGGCGCTGCAGTCTCCGCAGAAAGCCTGGCAGTTCCACGACAAGATGTTCGAAAACCAGGACAAGCTCGGCCTCGATTTCTTCAAGCAGACGGTCAAGGACCTGGGCCTCAACGTGGCGAAGGCGCAAAAAGACGCCCAGAGCAAGGTCGTGGCCGACAAGATCGCCGCCGACGTCGCCGAGGCCGAGAAGCTCGGATTCAGCGGCACGCCGGGCTTTCTGCTCAACGGCGTGCCTATCCGCGGCGCCTACCCGATCGACACCTTCGACTCGATCATCCAACGGATCAACAACAAGCAGGCCAAGAACTGAGCCGCTTCCGCGTCCGGAGGTTTCGTAGGCAAGACGCGGCCGCCGTGCGCGGCGTCGTCTATCGGGTGCTGCGCGAATACCGGCTCCTCAGCGCCCACCGTCCCGGCCTGGGCGACCTCGAGGACGTCCCGCGTTCCTATATAAGGTTCGTCGTCGCCGAGGCCGGCGGCCGCATCGTCGGCTGCGCCGGACTTCGGCGCTTGCCCGGGCGGCAGGCCCGGCTGCAGCGCATGTATCTGCTGCCGCGGGCCCGCGGCCGGGGCCTCGGCCGCGCCATGCTGCGCGGCCTGCTCTCGTGGGCCCGTCGACGCGGACTGCGTCGGGTCTGGCTGGAGAGCTCACGGCGCTACGAAGACGCCCTCCGGCTTTATCTGGCCCACGGCTTCCAAGGCGGTCTCCTCGACGACTCCGGCTGCTGCGGCGTGATCCTTTTCAAGGATCTGGCCTAGGCCCTCCGGGACGGCCGGCGGGGCCCTTTCGGCCCTCCCGCGCCGGCGCGATCGCGCGTATCCTTTACATCATGCCCAAAAGCGCGGCGTTGCTGGTCCTGGCCCTCACGATTGTCCTTCCCTCGGCGGCGCAGGACGTCGCCGCGCCTTCCGCGCAGGCCCGAACCGCCTTCGGCCCGGCCTTCGCCGCCCAGGTGGCGCAGTTGGCCGGCTCCTTTGCGCTCGAGCGGCCCGCCGACCTGGCCTCCTCGCTGTCGAGCCTCGGCGCGGCCTTTTCCAAGTCCCCGACGGCGGCGCGCAAGCTCGTCCTCGTCATGGCGGCGCAGGACCCCGCGGCCGCCGCGGCCAAGCTTCGCGCCACCGACCTGCCGGCCGGCGTCTCGGCCCGCCTCGTCAAGATCGCCCGCGCCGTCTCCCGCCGGCAAGGCCGGGACCCGGCGCTCGACGCCGCCGTGGCGCGCGCCCGGCGGGCGCAACTGACGCCTCTGGGAGCAAGCACCCGGAACGCGGCGAAACTGGACGCGTTGCTGCGCCAAGCCGGCGAGGCTTGGCGCAAGCGTCCGCGCCGGCCCCAGCGCCCGGCCCCCGCGCCCAACGAGGGGTCTTCGTCGCCCTCCGGCCCCTCGCAGCAGCGGCCGACGGTCGACTACGGGCACGTCTCCCTTCCCTCGATCGCCATGCCCACGCTCGGAGACAATATCGCCTCTCTCTGGACCCAAGCCCACGAGGTCGGTCCCGCGATCCGCCAGTCCCAATACAATTTCGTCGACATGGACATCGCCCAGTCGATCGTCGAGAAGAGCCGGCAGGGCTTCAAGCAGGTCATCGTCGGCGACTACAGCAACTGGTTTCCCAACCGCATGGAACAGGGCGACCACGGCGACCGCTACAAACAGCGCACCCAGGCCATGCAGTACGTGCTCGACAACATGAACTCGAACATCGAGCTCTACATCCTCAAGGGCCTCACCGACATCGGCATCAACCACAACAAGTTCACGCTCTTCTCGGGCGACTCCGGCGAGCTGCTACAGGGCGGCTCCTTCAATTACTCGAAAGCCTCGCAGAACAATCACTGGGAGAACGTGGTGTTCAACCGCGACGCCGATCGCCTCGCGTATTTCAACGCCTATCACGCTTGGCTCGTGCGCCGCGCGCGGCCCTTCTCGGAAGACCTCCAACCCGAGGATCCGGTCCTGGATCCCAGCGACCCCATCCCGCAGCCTCCCTCCTCTTCCGACGTCGTCTTCCACGGCGTTCGCTTCCCCAAGGTCTCCTTCTCCCCCGACGGCGGCACGGAAGGCTGGCTGGTCAAGGCGGAGAGCCTGGTCCAGCAGACGCTCGACATCCTCATGTTCGCGCCATACCCCACGCCCGCCATGCGCCAGCAGATCGAATCCCTGCTCCAGCAAGGGCTTGCCGTACGCCTGATCGCCAGCGCGGACCAATTGACGCACGCCCTGCCCCTTCTGACCCCGCTCATGGACGCCGGCATGCAGGTCAAGAGCCTTCAGGGCCCGGACGTCGTCTTGCATCACCAGCGGCCTACCGACTTCTCCAAGATGCACGAGAAGGTCATGATCTTCGACGGGCGCATGGAAGACGGCTTGGTCAAGGGGGGCGACTCCCTCAACATCAGCGAGAACGCCCTGCACCACAACTTCGAGAACGTCCAGTTCTGGACGGGCTTGCCCGTCTCCTTCTTCCAGGCGCACTTCGACTGGCTCTGGACGCTGGCCAAGGAGATCGACGCCGCGACGCTGTCGCAGGCGCGCGCCGAGGCCGCGACCGGGGGCGAGCCGACTCGAAAGAGCTAGACTTCCAGGGATGCCCGAGCTTCCCGAAGTCGAGACCGTGCGCCGGACGCTCGAGGAGCGGCTCAAGGGCCTCAAGATCACGGCCTTGGACGTCCCCAAGCCCACCTTCTACCGCAAGCCGCCGAAGAAGGCCCTGGGCGGGCTGGTCGGCAGGGCGGTGGAGGGCGTCGATCGCCGGGGCAAGTATCTCATCTTCCGGCTGTCGGGCGGCAGGCACCTGGTCCTCCACCTCGGCATGTCCGGCCGCATCGTCTTTGGCGAGCGCGGCCCTCACACGCGCTTTCAGCTCTCCGTCGAGGGCCGCACGGTCAGCTTCCACGACGCCCGCCGCTTCGGGCGCGTGGGCTGCGACCTGCCCGAGTTCGGCCCCGAGCCTCTGGGCCCCGATTTCACGGCCGACGCCCTTTACCGCGCCGTCCATCCCAGGCGCGCGCCGGTCAAGGCCCTGCTGATGGACCAGGCCGTCGTCGCCGGTCTTGGCAACATCTACGCGACCGAGGCCCTGTACGCGGCCGGAGTTCGTCCCGGCCGGCGGGGCTCGAGCCTCTCTCGCGAGGAAAGCCGGCGTCTGTGCGCGTCGATCAAGGCCGTCCTGGGCCTGGCCGTCTCCCTCGGAGGAAGCACGCTCGAGGATTCCGCCTATCTCGATCCCCTCGGCCGGGCAGGCTCCTTCCAGGAGCGTGTCGCCGTCTACGGGCGCGAGATTTGCCCCCGCGGCCATGCCCTCCGCGCCACCCGCCGGCCCATCGCCGGCCGCACGAGCCTCTACTGCCCCGTCTGCCAGAAGTAGCCGACGGGGGAAGTCCGCCCTAGGCCTTTTGCCCGCCCGCCGCTAGTCCTTTCGCCTCGGGCCGCGGCGGCGCCCAAGCGATAAAATAGTCTCTATGTTGAAGAAGATTTTCGCCGCTTTCCTCTCTTTCTCTCTCGCCGCTTTCACCGCGCTCACGCCGGCCGCGGCCCAATCCTTCGAGGCTCCGGGCTCCTCGCCCGTCCGCCCGCTGTCGGCCGCCGCGCTGCCGCTGTCGCCGGCCGCAATGCTGCCGCCCGGCGCCGAGCTGCTCGCTCTTCCCTCGTCGCTGCAGGCGCCCGAGACGCCCGCGGCCGCGATCCCGACGGCGGTCGACGCCGCCGCCGAGCTCGCCCAGCCGCACGCCTCAGCCGAGGCTCTGCCCGACGCCGTTGGGCCGGCCGAGGCGTCTTCGCCGCGGCGTGAGACGGCGCGCCATGATCAAACCGGCGCGCCGGCGGCCGAGCGGCCGCTCCAAGCGGCCGCGTCCGCGGAGAAGACGCCTCGGCCGGACGGCCAGCGCTGGAACAGCCTCTTCGACAACTCGCGCTCGGCCGCCGAGAACGCGGGGCCGGTCGAGGGTCGCCTCGCGCCTGAGTCGGCGGCTCTCCAGCCCGCCTCCGCCGGCCAAGACGGCTCCGGCCGCGGCGTCCCCCCCGCCCCCCGCGCCAGCCTCCTGCGCAGCCTGCGCGTCGGCCTCGTCGGCGCCGTCGGCATGCTCCTGAGCGTCGGCATCCCGTCCACCATCGCTCAGATGGCCGGCTATCATTTCCATTCCAACTACCACGCCATCTCGATGGGCCATCCCACACTGATGGCCGCCACCGCTCTTCTCGTGATCGGCTCGGTCATGGCGCCCATCGCCGAGGAAATGATCTTCCGCGTGGGCGTGCACGGCGTGCTGCGCCGACTGCCTCTACTGCGTATGCCCTGGGTCACCGCCGCGATCAGCGCGCTGATCTTCACCGCCGTCCACGAGACCTCCGATCCCGTCCTGTTCTTCGGCCGCTTCCTCGGCGCCATGATCCTGGCGCGCGTCTATCAGAAGGAGGGCGTGACGGCCTCGATGTCGGCTCACGGCATCTACAACGGCCTGCTCTTCGGCGCCTCTTTCCTGACCATCGCCTTCGGCGGCCTCGGCTCCGTCATGGCCGCGGCGCTCATCCCCGCCGCGCTGGTCTCCTCCGTCGTCGCCTGGCACAAGCTCAAAGAGCAGCGCGCGCAGCGCGCCGCCGGCCTGCTCGTTCCTCTCAAGGTCAAGCCGCTGACCGCGGTGCTTTTCTCCGCTCTCCTGCTCGCCGGGATGTCCGCGTTGATCCCGACGCCGGTCTGGGCCGTCGGCGGAACCGGCTGGGCGATCTACGCCCTCCGCGCCGCCCGCCGGGCGCTGCGGGAAGGCAAGATGACGCAGGCTCAGGCGCGGCTGGCGACGATTCTGGCCGCGGCGATGATGGCGTTCTTCGTGCTCGCCGTGCCCGCCCTGCTGCCGGCCCTCCTCGTTTTCTGGGGCGCGGCCCACGGCTATCGCTTCTTGAAGCGGACCTTCGGGTCCCGGGCGTAAATACCGCCGCAACGCCGCCGTCACGGCGGCGGCGTTGCGCTCGGCCCGCCGCGCCGCTAGAATAGGCGCATGTCACGCCTACTCCTGGCCCTCCTGCTCGCCGGCTCAGCTTCGGCCCGCACCCTGCCCGCGATCTCCGTCAACCAGACGCCCCCGGACCGCCAAAGCCCCATGCCGTCGAGCTTCTCCTCGATCGTGCAGGCCGTGGGCCCGGCCGTCGTGAGCGTCACCACCCGCCAAAAGCAGCGCCATCCCGGCCGCGAGCAGCCGCAGCTCGAGGACCCCCTTTTCCGCCACTTCTTCGGGCCGGGCCTGGAGCCGATGCCGCTGCCTCCCGCGCTCGGCTCCGGCGTCATCGTCTCGCCGGACGGCTATGTCCTGACGAACTATCACGTCGTAGAAGACGCCGCGCAAGTGACGGTCACGCTGGCCGACCACGCCGCCGATTTCCCGGCCAAGATCATCGGCGTCGACCCCAAGACCGACATCGCCGTGCTCAAGGTCGCGGCGAAAAGGCCCCTGCCGACCGTGACCTTCGCCGACAGCTCCAAGGCCTCGATCGGCGACGTTTGCCTGGCGATCGGCAATCCCTTCGGCCTCGGGCAGACCGTGACCATGGGCATCATCAGCGCCGTCGGCCGGGGCATCGGCATCGAGGATTACGAGGACTTCATCCAGACCGACGCCGCGATCAATCCCGGCAACTCGGGTGGCCCTCTGGTCGACGCCCAAGGCCGGCTCATCGGCATCAACACGGCCATCCTCAGCCGCACGGGAGGCAACCAGGGCATCGGCTTCGCCGTGCCTTCCAACCTCGCTCGCTCGATCATGGTGAGCCTGATCACAAAAGGCAAGGTCGTGCGCGGCTATCTCGGCGCGGCGATCCAGGACGTGACGCCGGAGCTGGCCAGGCAATTCCGGCTGCGCAACACCCAGGGCGCGTTGGTGGGCCAAGTCATGCCCCATACCGGCGCCAGCCGGGCGGGCCTCAAGTCCGGCGACGTCATCGTCCGCTATCAAGGCAAGGTCGTGACCAATTCCCGCCACATGCGCCTCGAGGTCGCGGCCACGCCGCCCGGCACGCGCGTGGCCCTCGGCGTCGTGCGCGGCGGAAAGCAGCTGACGCTGACGGCGACTCTTTCAGAGCTGCCCCAAGAGGAGAAAAGCGGCCCGTCGCAAGAAGAGCGGCAAGGAGGATTTCTCTCCGGGGTAGAGCTCCAGGACCTCACCGACGACTTGCGCGTCCAGCTGGACGCGCCCAAGGACCTCCACGGCGCGGTGGTGGCCAGCGTCCTTCCCGGCTCCGACGCCTACATGGCCGGCTTGCGCGTCGCGGACGTGATCCAGGAGGTCAACCATACGCCCGTCAACAACGCTCAAGAGGCGGTGGCGGCGGCCCGAAGCGCGCGCGGCCATGACATCCTGCTCAGGGTCTGGTCCCAGGGCGCCAGCCGCTACATGGTCGTGCCCGGCTCCAAGGGCGCCCCGCGCTAGGCGGGACGCAAGGCCCGGCAAGCCGACAACGACGCGAGCGCGCTCGGATCGAAGGAGGGCGCTACACCAAGAGGCGCCGGCACAGCCGGCCCGCCCGGTCCAGAGCCGCGCCGTAAATCCAGTGAGAGGCCAGGGCCTTGGCGTGGGCGGCGACGGGATGCTCCGCGGGCTTGCCCGGCAGGCCCAGGACGGGCAGCGCCGTCTCGTCGGCGGCCAGCCACAGCCCCGTGCCGTAAGACATCGGTCCGACTCCCGGCAGCCGGCCCCCGAGCGCCCCGTAGACCGCGCCGAGGACGGCGCCGAAGACGTAGCGCGCGGCGGGCTCGCCCGGCTCCTTTTGCCGCCGCGCTTCCTGGACGTCCTGCTCGCCCTCGGCCAGCGTTTGGAGCAGGCCCTCGAACCGGGTCATGACCCAGGCGCCGGCCAGTCCTCCGACGATGCCGGCGGCGACGTCCTTGATGAGCGAATCGTCGTAGCGCGCGCGAATGGGCATGGCGACCTCCGTTTCCGCAGATTGTAGCGGCGAGGCGCGCCGCAAGCCATGACGGACTCGTCGCGATGCGATGACGGGCGCTACAGCCCGCGGACGAGCCCGCCGTCGACGAGGAAGGCTGCGCCCGTGACGTAAGACGCGCGCTCGGAGCACAGGAAGGCCACTAAGTCGCCGACCTCGCGCGGCCGCCCGAGGCGGCCCATCGGGATCTCGGCGGCCTTCTTGCGCGCGAACTCCTCCTCGGGCACGTTGGCGGCGCGGGCCTGCTCGCGAGTGCGGTCGGTGAAGACGCCCCCGGGAAGCACGGAGTTGATCAGGACGTTGCGCGACGCAAGGGCGCGCGCCGCGGTCTTGGTGAAGCCCAGCACGCCCGGACGCACCGAATTGGACAGCAGCAGGTTGTCGATGGGCTGAGCGACGGACGTCGACACGATGTGCACCACGCGTCCCCAGCCGCGCTGCGCCATCTCTGAGGAGACGGCGCCGGTCCAGCGCACGACCTGCATCAGGCAGCGCTCGAAAGCGTCGCGCCAGTCGGCCTCGGAAAAAGCCGTTCCGTAGCCGCCGGGCTTGGGCCCGCCGCAATTGTTGACCAGGATATCGACGCCGCCGAGCCTGGCGCGCGCGGCGGCAAGGAAGCGCTCCATGTCGTCGGGCTTTGTGGCGTCGCAAGCCTGCGCGAACACGTCGCCGAGCCCGGAGAGCTCCTTCTCGGCTTTTCGCAGCTCCGGCTCCCGGCGCGCGCAGAAGGCGAGCCGGACCCCTTCTTCCAGCAGCGCCTCCGCGCAGGCGCGCCCGAGGCCGAGGCTTGCGCCGAGCACGACCGCCCTCTTGCCGCGGATGCCCAGGTCCATCAGACCTGCCGAAAGTCGCGCAATCCGGAGAACTCGCGCAACCTTCGGACGAACTCCTTGTTGTTGGTCACGTTGCCCTTGTAGGTGACCTTCAGCGTCGTCAGCTCGCCGTTGGCTTGGGCGTCGATCTCCTGGGGGTCCAGCTCGCTGGAGGCGAGAAGCCCTCGAATACGGGAATGGGCATCGCCGTCCGGATCGGTCAAGACGACCTGCAGGCGGTACATCCGCCCGAGGATCGCGACCACCACCACGGAGCAGGCCACGCCGACCCAGGGATTTCCCATCCCCACGATCATGCCGATGGCGGCGACCACCCAGATGGTGGCGGCCGTCGTCAGGCCGACCACGCTGCCGCGGGATTCCAAGATGGCGCCGCCTCCGATGAAGCCGACGCCCGTCACGACCTGAGCCGCGACCCGCGACGCGTCCGTCGAGGCCTTCGCGTCAAGGGCGGTCGCCAGGAAAATGGAGACGGCGGTGAACAGGGCCGAGCCCAAGCAGATGAGCATGTTGGTCTTGAGCCCGGTCGGCTTGCTCTTGAGCTCGCGCTCCAGGCCGACGATGGCGCCGCAAAGCAGCGAGAATCCGATGCGCGGCCCGAAGAAAGACAGCAATTGAAGGGCCGTCCAGTGAGCGGAGACGCTGTCGATGCCGTTCATACGACGATTCTACCTCTTCGCCGTCCTATCGGCGATGCTTAAGCCTGGCGGAGCGCCGGAGCGCCCAGCTGCCCGCCAGGGCCTGCACGGCGTTGCGCGCGACGAGGACGAGGTCCTGGGTGCGGATGGGGCCCGCGTCGCCCCAGGCGCAGAGCAGGCCCCAAACGACGAAGCCGAGGCAGGAGACGAAAAAGAGCAGCTCGAACACCGCCCCGAAACTCTGCGGCTCGCTCTGGCCCTTGTGCTTGACCGGAACGAACATGTAAACGGACAGGACGGTCTTGAGCACCTCCAGCGCGACCATGAGGCGGCCGCTCCAAAGGTCGGCCGCGACGCGCGAGACGGGAGTCGAGAAAAGCCAGGAGAGCGCGTGCGGCACGACGGCCGCCGCCGCCGCGTAGAGGGCGGCGCTGGCCGCGGTGACGGCGAGGCCCGCGACGGCGCTGCGCCGCAAGGCGCGATCCGTCATGACCCGCGACCACAGCCGCGCAAGCGGCGAGGAGAGGCTCGCCGAGGCGGACGCCTCGGGGGCGGCCCTGCCATGCAGCGCCCTGGCCACGTAGTAAGGCGCGACCATCCCCACGGCCGTGAAGACCAGCATGAAGCCCCAGAAAGTCTGGTGCAGGAGCGGGCCGTTGATCGCTCCCAGCGCCACCGTCCCTATGGCCCCGATGACGGCGTCCTTGAGGGGGTAGCCGCGGCATTGGCCGCGCCGGGCCGCCTTGTAGATCTCCGGCATGGGAAACGCCAACTGCAGTATGTTGGCCGACCAATAGCTGACGGAGGTCGCCGCCGCCGCCGCCGCGCCCAGGTGCGGCGCCAGCAAAAGAGCCGGGGCCAGCGCCCCGAAGGCCGCGACCTTGACGGCGGCCGAGGCGCGCCGGCCGCCCGCGTCCCGCCCGTCGAAGAGCGCGTCCAAGTCCCGGGCCGGGGACGGCGAATGCGGCTGCGTCGCGAACGCGGGCGCATTGAGCGTCCGCTCGGTCAGCGGCGCGGCCTCGGGCTCACGCCGCGCCGCTTCACGTCGCGCCGCAGCCGCATTCGCCTTCCCCGACACGGCTTTGGGCGCCGCGGGAATTCGAGCGACCGGGGCGTCGTTCGGCCCGACGTCGGCTTGGGGCCGGGCCGAACGCCGAGCCGCCGCTTCAGGCGGCGGCGTCCCCGGGAGCTCGAATTCCCGCGGCGCCCCGAGTCCTTCGACGGGGACGAGCGGCGCGAGGCCGGGCAGCGAGGGCAGCGCGGCGGCGCGCGCGGAGATCGGCGGCAGGGACGTTGCAAGGGGCGAGACGGAGCGCTCCAGCGCCCAGGCGGGCGCGGCCGAGGCGGCCGGCAGGACGGCCGACAAGACGGCGGCCAAGATGGCGCGCCAATGTTTCACAGGCCCGATTATAGGCCTGCGCGAGACGGGCGGCGTAGGCCGTCGGGCCCAGGAGCGCGGTGGCAGAGGTCCCAGGCAAAAACGCTATCATAGCGCCCATGGCCAACGAAGCGATGAACGTCCTCGTACTCAACTGCGGCTCCTCGTCGCTGCGCTTCCAGATCGTGCGCACCGGCCTTTCCGAGATCGAGAAGGACGCCGACCAGCGCCTGGCGCGCGGCTATATCGAGCGCATCGGCAGCCAGGCCCTCATCAGCCTGAGCGTTGGCGACCAGGCGCGCGGCAAGCGCGCCGAGCCCTTGCGCGACCACCGCGCCGCCCTAGACTACGTCCTGCGCTGGATCGTCTCCGAAGACGCCGGCATCGCGGGCGTGCGCTCCCTGGCCGACATCCACGCCGTCGGCCACCGCGTCGTCCACGGCGGCGAGAAGTTCTCCAAGTCCGTCCTCATCGACGATTCCGTCCTATCGCAGATCGAGGACACCATCGAGCTGGCTCCGCTCCACAATCCGGCCAACCTCAAGGGAATCCTGACCGCGCGCGAGCTGCTGGGCGCCGGCGTTCCCCAGGCGGCCGTTTTCGACACGGCCTTTCACGCGACCATGCCCGACGTCGCCTACCTCTATGCCCTGCCCTACCAGCTCTACCGGCGCCACCGGCTGCGCCGTTACGGCTTCCACGGCACCTCGCACCGCTACGTCGCCTACCGCTACCGCAAGCTCACGGGCAAGTCGCGGGAGCGCACCAATATCGTGAGCCTGCACCTCGGCAACGGCTGCTCGGCCTGCGCGATCAAGGGCGGCGATTCCGTGGACACCTCCATGGGCCTGACGCCGCTCGAGGGCCTTGTCATGGGCACGCGCTGCGGAGACGTCGACGCCTCCGTCGTCGAGTTCATCCACCACAAGGAAGGGATGAGCCTGGCCGAGATCGACGTGCTGCTCAACAAGCAGTCTGGGCTGCTCGGCCTCTCGGGCCTGACCCACGACATGCGCGACCTGCTCGACGAGGAGCGCGAGCACCAGGACCGGCGCGCGCGCCTGGCCGTGGAGATCTTCTGCTCGCGCGCGCGCAAATACGTCGGCGCGTATCTCGCCGAGATGGGCGGAGCCGACGCCGTCACCTTCGCCGGCGGCATCGGCGAGAACAGCCCCGACGTGCGCGCGCGCATCGCGCGCGGGCTGGAGTGGATGGGGCTCAAGCTCGACGCGCGCAAAAACGCGCAGATGACCGCCGGCCGCGAGGGAGAGATCTCCGCGCCCAAGTCGCGGCTCAAGGCCTACGTCATCGCCACCGACGAGGAGCTGCTCATCGCCCGCGACACGGTGCGGACGGTGCAGCACGCTCCCCGGCGCTGGTAGCCGCTACTCGACGCGCGCGGTCTTGATGTAGTCCAGGTTCGGGAAGCTTTGCCGCAGGTAGGCGTTGCCCTCGGACTGGACGAGGCTCTGATCCGGGCCTCGGCCGTTGGGCGCGCCCTCGCCGTAGCCGCCGTAGAGCGAGTCCACGACGTTCATGCCCTCGACGACCTGGCCGAAGGGGACGAAGCCCATCGAGTCGAGGTTGGTGTTGTCGACGTAATTGATGAAGACTTGGGTCGTGCGGGTGTTCGGCCCCGCGGTGGCGAAGGTCACGTAGCCCCTCTTGTTGGACTGGCCGTCCTGCGGGTCGTCGGGAATGTTCGCCTCGCGCCACTTCGCGTTGACGTCGGGATTGCCGTTGATGCCGAACTGCACCATGAAGTTGCCGATCACGCGGAAGAACGCGTCGCCGTCATAGTAGCCGAGCTTGACCAGGTTGTAGAAGCGATCGGCGCCCTTGGGCGCCCAGGCGCGGTGGACGTCGATGACGAAATCGCCCTTCGTGGTCGTGAAGCGCACCTTGTATTCGGCCGGCGCGGCGGCCGTGGCGGCCGCGGGATCGAGGAGGGCGGCCGAAGGCGCGGGCGTCGCCGGGGCTTGGGAGGCCGCGGGCGCGGCGGGAGCGGCCGGCGCGGCGGGCTGGCTCGGCGTACCGCCGCAGGCGGCCAGCAGGCCGCCGAAAGCGAGGATCGAGAAGGCGCTCAGGACTTTATTTTTCATGCGCAGAGTGTAGAAGTTTTGACGCGGCCCGTCCACATTCACTAGGACTCCGCCCTGGGTCCAATGCCGCCGCGATTTGAGGCGGCGATGACATATCCCGGCCGGCGCGGGAGCTACACTGCCAATGTGAGGATGCTTTTGGCCGCCGCCGCGCTCATGAGCGCGCTGGCGGCGAAGGCCGCGGGCCCGTCGCTGGTGGCGCTGCTCATCGAGCCGGAGCTCAACGCCGCGCGCGGCGAGGCGGTGGTCGAAGTGAGGGTGTTCGGGGCGGCCTTGGCGGACCCCGCCAAGGGCGACCATCTCCACGTGCGGCTCGACAAAGCCCCGCCGGTGGCCACCGGGAACTCGCGGCTGGCGTTCCACGGCCTGCCCCCGGGGCCGCACGAGATCTCCGTCGCCCTCGTCGACAGGGACGACAAGCCTCTCGGCGCCAAGGACACCGTCTGGCTCGTCGTTCCCGCCAAGCCCTAATCGCGCTCGAGAAAGCCTATGACCTTGCCGTCGACGAAGATGACCCGCGCTTTCTCGTCGCAGCGCAGCGGCCCGGTCTCCTGCGGCGCCCCGGACATCGGCTGGGGCACGTAGCTGTAGTCGTCGGGACAGTCGTCGCCCATCCAGAAGATGCGGTAAGACCGACGGTAGCTCCAGATCTCCAGGTCCTGCTGCTGTGTGATCTGGACGATCTTCTGGTGAGGCTTTCCCAGCTCCGCGCGGACCTGCTCCGGGGTCTGTCCCAGGCTCACCGGGGAGCGTCCCCACGCCGCGGCCGAGAGGCCGAGCAGCGCCGCCAAGACCATAGGCGCCTTTTTCATGGCTCCCATCCTACCCCGCCGCGGCCTCGCCGCGCCACGGCGAATCTGTAACGATCGCATGAAACAACTCCGTGCTTGACCGCGGGGCCTAAGCGCCCTACTCTAGGCCTGTGGAAAACGACGCCAGCGCCCTGGCCCGGGACCTGCGCGCCGACGCCCTGGCTCTTCCGGACGCGACCAAGCTTTGGCCGTCGGTGGCCCGCCGCCTCGTCGACTTCTTCGGCTGCGAGCGCGTGACGATCTTCGAGCGAGACGAGGCCGGGGCCCTCGTCTCGCGCTACGCCCACGGGGTCCCGGGCGAGATCCGCCTGGCGCCCGGCGAGGGGATCGCGGGGTGGACGGCCGGCACCGGACGCGCCTATCTCTCGAACAATCCCTACGACGATCCCCTCTTTTACAAGGACGCCGACCGCGCCACCCGCTTCGTCACGCGCAGCCTCCTCGCCTTTCCCCTGCACGACGCCGGTCGGGCGGCGGGCGTGCTCGAGCTCGTCAACAAGCCCGGCGGGTTTTCGCAGCGCGACCTCGGCCAGCTCCAGGAGATCGGCTCCGAGGTGGCCGTGCTCTTCGGCAAATCGAAGGCCGAGGAAGGCCGGCGGCGGCTCTTCGAGCAGCTGGCGCAAGCCGAGAAGATGGCCGCCCTCGGGCGCCTCTCGGGCGCCGTGGCCCATGAGATCAATAATCCGCTCATGGCCGTGCTCGGCCTGCTGGAGATCGCGCTGCGCGCGCCGGGCCTTCCCGAGGAGGCCCTCAAGAACCTCCTCAAAGTGGACGCCGAGGTGCGGCGCATACGGCTGGTCGCCTCCGATCTTCTCGGGTTCGCGCGCTCCAGCGCCCCGGCCCGCAAGCCCGTCGATCTGGCGCGCTGCCTGGAGGAGACGTTGTCGCTGATGGCCGTCGAGCTGCGGCACCGCAACGTGAAGCTTTCGCGGCGCTATCAGCCGGGCGTCGCTCCCGTGCTGGCCGACGCCAACCAGATGAAGCAGGTGTTCCTCAATCTTCTGCTCAACGCCATGCAGGCGCTGGAGGGCCGGGAAGGCACGATCGCCGTCTCGGTGCGCGCCGACCCTGGAGCGGTCGTCGCCCGCGTCGAGGACGACGGGCCTGGGGTGCCCGAGGACCTCGCCGCCCGCATCTTCGAGCCCTTCTTCACGACGAAGGGCGACAAGGGAACGGGTCTGGGCCTGTCCGTGAGCCTCGGGCTCATCCAGGCCAACGGCGGAGCGCTCACCCTCGCCCGCCGTTCGCCCGGAGCCGCTTTCGAGCTGTCTTTTCCGCCGGCGGCGTAAAACCGCCGTCGCAAAACCGGCACCAAATCCTGGCAGGCCCCCCTGGCGGCGGTATTCGTAGAATTTGACCTCGCCGCACTATATTGGAGGAATCGACATGAAACGCATTTCGCTCCCGTTGTTCGCGCTCGCCGCAATGGCCTTGGCCGTGGCCGCCGTGGCCCAAGGCTCCGACGCCGGCTCCAACCAGAACAGCCCCGCGCAGCAGGGTCAGACCCAGACCCCGGCCCCGGCCCAGACCAAGCGCAAGACCAAGGCTCAGCGCAAGACCGCCTGGGAAAACGGCGTCCGGCAGGACTGCTCCGCCGAGATCGCCAGCGGCGGCGTATGCTCCGGCAAGGACTTCGACACCGGCCTGCTCAAGTGCCTGCACAAGAACCACAAGAGCCTCTCCGACGGGTGCAAGGACGCGATCCATCCGCGGCATCGGCACTGGAAGAAGCGCAAGAAGACGATGACGCCCGCCTCGCAGGAGACCCCGCCGAGCGGCTCGCCAAGCGCCCCGCCTCAGCAGCAACAGTAGCCCCCCGCGCCGACGCCCCCGGAGGCTGCCTCCGGGGGCGTCTTTTTGTACACTGGACGCGATGCCGCGCCTGTCGCTGTTTCTGCTGCTTTGCGCCGCCTCGGCCTGGGCCGGGCCGATCGCCGACCAGCGCGCCGAGGACCTGGCGCTGTCCTTGCCGCGCGTCCAGCGGCAGCTCGCCGCCTTGAAAGACGAAGCGGGAAAGATCGGCGACATGAACCGGCGCGACGAGGCCCTCTCCCTGCTCGACCGCCCCCGGCTGCGCGTCCTGGAGCGTCGGCGCTTCGACGAATGGGCCCTGCTCGCGCGGCTCAAGAGCGAGCGCCTCCTCGCCCCGGACGTCACGTCCCTGCTGCCCAAAGATCCCCCGATGGCCTTCGTCGCGGCTCCTGGAAGCGTCTGGGGCGGGCATCATTCTTATCCCGGCGGGCTCCTCGATCACGAGCTCTTCAACACGCGCGCCGCCGTCGCGCTGGCCGGCGTCTATCGGTCCACCTACGGCCTGCGCCTCGACACCGACATGCTTCGCTCGGTGGAGATCATGCACGACGTCGCCAAGACGGCCACCCTCCACTGGAAAGGCGACGGCTCCCTGCCGCGCTCCGAGCCCGCGGTGGCCGGCACGCCCCTGCACCACATTCTGGCGATCTCCGAGGCGATCCTGCGCGGCTGGCCGCCCTCCTGGGTCGTGGCCTTGGCCTCCTGCCACAGCCCGCCGCGCCCGGGGCCGAACCTCAAGGCCCTCATCGGCTACCTCAAGGCCGGCGCGATCGTCGCGGGGGCGCCCTACGAAAAGGCGGGCTTGAACTCCACCGGCCTCAAGCTCGCCATCAAGCCCCCCATCGAGGCCTTCGTCGCACACCTGGCCGACCACGATTACGTCCTGACCGAATCGTCGATCAAGGCGGTCGAGCGCACGCTGCCCCTGCGCATGATGGCCGGAGGCTCGGCCGACTACTGGGACCGCGACCGCAAGCTCGCGCAAGAAGGCGATCTGCCCCTCTACCAAAAGCTTCCCGCCGCGCCTGCGTCCTTCGGCGCCCTCTAGCCGGGCCGCGGCAGGGCCCAAAGACGCCCGGGAACTGGGCCCTTCGTCCCATGCCTGACGGACGCGCTCCTTTATAGACTGGAGTCGCTATGGGGACCAAACTCGCCGCCTTCGCCGCCGCGCTCTCGCTCGCCGCCGCCCAGCCCGTCTGGGCCACCCTGCGCTCGCAAAGCGCGCCCATCCCCATCGACGTGCCGAGCTTCGCCGCGCCCGCCCTGCCCGAGCAGGCCGCGCCGATGACGCCCGATCTGCCCTCGCTGCCGCCGGCCGCCGCCGCCGCCGCCGCCGCCGCCGCCGCGGCCACGTCGCCGGACGCCGCGCCAGCCGCGCCGCTTTCCGCCGCCGTGCACGCCGCCGCAGTCCCCGCCGCGGCGCGTCCCGCCACCGCACAAGGAGCCCTCGACCACATGAACGACGACCTCAAGACAGCGCGCACGGGCGGCCAGACCGCCCGCGCTCTCCAGCAGTCCTACGACGGCGGCGCCGCCGTCGAAAGCGCCCCCGCGGCCCCCGCCCTCGAGCCCGTCCAGGGCTCCTCCGACCGCCTGCCGGCAGAGGTCGTGCCCAGCCATTACCACGTCACCCTGACCGTCGATCCCGACGGGGGCCGCTTCCAGGGCGTCTCGCGCATCGAAGTCGAGGTTCAAAAGCCCGTGGACCGCATCACGGTCAACGCCAAGGAGCTAAAGATCGCCAAGGCCTACGTCGTCGAGAACGGGCGCATGATCCAGCCCCTCAAGCTCCAGGTCGACGAGAAAAACGAGCTCCTCACGCTGGTCCTGCCGCAGGCCCTGCCCAAAGGCTCGGCCACCGTCGTGTTCGCCTTCAGCGCGCCGCTCAACTTGACCATGCAGGGCCTCTACCAGTCCACGGCCAAGGTGGGCGGCCGGGAAGAGAAATACGCCTTCACGCAGATGGAGCCGACCTACGGCCGCCTGGCGATGCCGATGTTCGACGAGCCCGCCATGAAGGCCACCTTCGACGTCACCGCCATCGCCCCGGCCAAGTACGTCGTGCTCTCCAACATGCCCGCCGGCAAGCGCCGCGTCGAGGGCGACCGGCAGATCGTGACCTTCAAGACGACGCCCAAGATGTCCACCTATTTGCTCGCCCTGGCCGTCGCCAACCTCAAGAAGATCAGCGGCAAGCAGGACGGCGTCGTCATCAACGTCTGGACGCTGCCCCAGCAGATCGGACAGGCCGGCTTCGCCCTCAAGGCCGCCAAGCAGGCCCTTCACCGTCTCAACGAGTATTTCGCGATCCCGTACCCGCTGCCCAAGATGGACCAGATCGCCGTGCCCGACTTCCAGGCCGGCGCCATGGAGAACTGGGGCGCGATCACCTACCGCGACTCCGCCGTTCTCGTCGACCCGAAGCTGTCCTCGCTCAAGGCCTATAAGCGCGTGGGCGAGGTCGTCTTCCACGAGTGGGTCCACCAGTGGCGCGGCAACCTCGACACCATGGCCTGGTGGAACGACCTGTGGCTCAACGAGGCCTTCGCGACCTGGCTGGCCTACAAGCTCCTCGACCGCTGGCAGCCGAAATGGCGCATGTGGGAATCCTTCGAGGGCGGCAAGCGCTCCGCGCTCGGCATCGACGCCCTGAAGAACACCCGCGCCGTGCAGTCCGACGTCAAGTCCTCCGCCGAGATCGAGCAGATGTTCGACCCGCTGAGCTATGAGAAGGGCGGCGCCGTCCTGCGCATGATCGAGAGCTACCTCGGCGAAAACACCTTCCGCCGCGGCATGCGCGCCCACATGAGGGCGCACCTCTACGGCAACTCCACGGCCGCCGATCTCTTCGGCGCGCTTCAAAAGGCCTCCGGCCAGCCCGTCAGCACGATGGCCAAGGACTGGCTGACCCAGCCCGGCTATCCGCTGGTGACCGTCGCGCAGTCCGGCCCGCGCGCGCTGTCCCTCTCCCAAAAGCGCTTCGGCGCCGCCTCCGACAGCGCGCAGACCTGGGCGATTCCGCTGGTCATCCGCTACCGCCTCTCCGGAGAGAAGAAGGCGCGCGAGCAGCGCGTCGTCTTCTCCAAGGGCCAGGACACCGTCGAGCTGCCCGGCAAAGGGGAGCTGGTCTGGGCCGACGCCAACGGAGGGTCGACGGGCTTTTACCGCGTCGCCTACGAAGGGCGCCTCCTCGACGCCGTGATGGCGGCCAAGAAGGCCGAGCTCTCGCCCGTCGAGCGCTCCGGGGTGCTCAACGACCTGTGGGCCGTCGTGCGCTACAACGGCGACACCGTCGACCGCTTCCTCTCCGCCCTCGAGAAGTCCTCGGGCGACCAGTCGCAGATGATGGTCGAAGACCTCGCCGGCTATCTCACCCGCATCGACGATCTGCTGCCCGAAGGCGCCCAGGAGCGCCGGCAGTTCGAGGCTCGCGCCCGCGCCATGCTTGCCCCGCACTACAAGCGCCTGGGCTGGAAGCCCGCCAAGGGCGAGAACGAGCAGCTCAAGGCCTCCCGCGCCGCCGTGCTCGGCGCGATGGCGCAGCTCGACCCCGACAAGGCCTTCATCGCCGAGGCGCGCCGATACGCCGAGCGCTACCTCAAGAACCCGAAGTCCGTCGACCCCTCCGTCGTCGGCGCCGTCCTCGTCGCGGCGGCCAAGGGCGGAGACTCCGGGCTCTTCGAGGCCTACCGCCAGGCCATGAAGGCGGCCACCACTCCCGAGCAGCGCGACCGCTATATCGGAGCGCTGACGCAGTTCCCCGGACCCGACTACGCCAGGAAGATCCTCGCGATGACCCTGTCCGAGGACATCCGGGCGCAGGACGGCTGGCGGCCCTACGGCTCGGTCTTCGCCGACCCCCAGCGCCAGGCCGTGGCCTGGGAGTTCCTCAAGGCCAACTGGCCGAACATCCGCCAGCGCTTCGGCGACCACGACGCGGCCCGCCTGCTCAGCTACTTGGGAGGGCTGCAGGGCCGGGAATGGATCGGCGCCGTCCAGGGCTTCTTCGGCCAGGACGGCAATATGGTCGCCCAGGGCACGCGCTACCTCCAGCAGTCGCTGGAGACCATCGGCCTCAACGCCGACTTCACCGAGAAGCAGCGCCAGCCCTTCGAGCGGTGGCTGTCCGGCAAGCGCTCCTAGCGCTGGCCCTCGCGCTGCCCTCGGCGGCGCAGGAGCTGCGCGTTCCCGCGGCGCCCCCGGCGGCGCCGGAGGCGCTCGTTCCCGTCCCCGGGCTGCCCGCGCTGGCCCTGGAGCCGGCGGTCGCCCTCCAGGCGTTCTCGGCGCCGCCCAAGCCCCGCGCCGCCGGCGCC
>DAIDHI010000055.1 GCA_027452025.1 Elusimicrobiota bacterium
TTCATCAAGGACGTGGGGCACACGCAGGACGCCTCGGCGATCCAGACCAACGTCGTGCAGGTCAACGGGGTGGAGCAGACGTTCATCCCGATCTTCCGGCGCATGGGCTCCAACACCCTGGCGGTGGTGGCCAACATCAAGAGCGCGGTGCCGCAGATCCTGGAGTCGATCGCGCCGCGCAGCCAAATCCACCTGCTTTTCGACCAGTCGACGAAGATCGGCGACGCCATCCACGACGTGATCCGCGAGCTGCTGACGGGCATCCTGCTGGCGGCGGTGACGATCTATTTCTTCCTGGGAGACCTCAAGCCGACGTTTATCGCCAGCCTCGCCATCCCGCTGTCGATCATCGGGTGCATGGTGGGGCTCTACTTTTTGGGCCAGTCGCTCAACTTGATGACGCTGGGCGGCCTGGCCTTGGTGACCGGACCCTTGATCGACACCGCCGTGGTGGTGCTGGAGAACATCGAGCGGCATCTCGAGCATGGGCGGTCCGTGCGCGAATCGGCGGAAACGGGCGCCGACGAGGTGGCCCTGCCGGTGCTCGTCTCCACGCTGGCCCTGATCATCGTTTTCCTGCCCGTCATCTTCTTCCGCGGCCTGGGCCGCTACCTGTTCATCCCGCTGGCCCTGACGGTCTGCATCTCGATCCTGATCTCGTATTTCACGGCCATGTCGATCGTGCCGCTGGCGGCCAGCCGGCTGCTCAAGTCCAGGGCCGATCACGTCGGCGGCCATAAGCCGCGGCTGGTCCAGGCCTTCGACCGCAATTGGGAGAAGTTCCGTCAGCGCTACGAGCGGATGCTGGACTGGTCGCTGGATAACCCAAAGGTCGTCGTGGCCCTGTCGGTGGGCGCGCTGCTTTTCTCTCTCGCTCTCTACCCATTCCTGGGCAACGAGTTCTTCCCGGTGACGGATCACGGGATGTTCGCGGTGCGCGTGCGCGCCGAGACCGGCACGCGCATCGAGCTGACGAGCAAGCTCATGGAGGACATCACGGGCAGCGTGCGCACGCTTCTGCCCAAGGGCAGCGTCAAGGCGGCGATGTCGAACATCGGCGTGCTGCCGAGCTGGGCGGCGGCCTACAGCCCGAACTCGGGGCCGCACGACGCGCTGATGCAGATCGAGATGGCGGAGCACGGGGGCGTGAGCGCGCGCAAGGCGATCGACGTGCTGCGCCCGGCGCTCAATCGCCTCTATCCGGGCACTCACTTCACCTACTCGATGATCGACCCGGTCTCCTCGGCGCTTAACTACGGCGCCTTGTCGCCTCTGGATCTGAGGGTCGTAGGGCCCGATCTGGACAAGGGGCACCAGATCGCCCAGGACCTGCTGGCCAAGATCCAGCGCATCCCGGGCGTGACGGACTCCTTCGTCGAGCAGGAGCTGGATTATCCGGACGTGAACATCAGGATCGGCCGCACGAAGGCCGCGTACCTTAATTTGACGGCCGACGACGTGATGAAGAACGTGATCACGGCGCTCAATTCCAGCGTCCTCTTCGCCCCCAACTTCTGGGACGACCCGAAGACGGGCAACAACTACTTCATCGGGGCCCAATACCCGGAGATGGACATCACCTCCCGCCAGACCATCGCCGACATCCCCATCAACCCGGCCGTCTCTAAGATGGACGGCGTGCCGACGCTCCTGCGAAACGTGGCGCAGCTGTCTATGAAGACGGTGCCGGTGGAGATCTCGCACTACGCGATCCAGCGCTCCTTCGACGTGATGGCCAACGCGACGGGAAGAGACATCGGCTCGGTGGCCTCCGACATCGAGAAAGTGATGGCCAAGGAGAACCTGCCGGAAGGCTACCATCTGCAGTGGGGAGGCACCATCGCCGCGATGCGCGCCTCTTTCAGCGATCTCGGCGTGGGCATGATCCTTTCGCCGATCCTGATCTTCCTCCTGATCGTGGCGCAGCTCAAGTCGTTCAAGGACCCGCTCATCATCCTGGCGACGGTTCCCATGGGCTTTCTGGGCGTCGTCTGGATGCTGTTTTTGACCGGGACGACGGTGAACATCCAGAGCCTCATGGGCGTCATCATGGTCATCGGCATCATCGTCTCCAACAGCGTCATCCTGACCGACTTCGCCAACCAGCGCATGAAGGCGGGCGTATCGGCCAAGCTCGCGATGCGCGAGGGCGGGATGACGCGCCTGCGGCCGATTCTGATGACGGCGATCTCGACGGTGATCGCGCTGACCCCGTCGTCGCTTTCCGGCGTCAACGCGCCGTTGGCGCGCGCCGTCATCGGCGGCATGATCGCGGCGACGTTCTTCACCTTGAACTTCCTGCCCGCGTTGTACGTGATCACGAAGTCGGCTCCGGAGCAATCTTCCACCGCCGCATGAAGCGCCCGAGGGTCCTGGTCATAGATGACGACGCCGAATTGAGGCATACGGTGGCGCTCGTGCTCGGCGACGCCTATGAGATCGTCGAGGCCGCCAACGGGCTCGACGGGCTCGAGGCCGCCAAGAGCAAGCCCGATCTCGTAATCCTGGACGTGGCCATGCCGGTGCTCGGAGGGCTCGAGACCCTGAACGCCCTGCGGGCGGCGCATCCGTCGCTGCCGGTCGTCATGCTGACGAGCGCCGACGACATCGAACGCGCTCAGGCGGCGCTGCGCGCCGGCGCCCTGGAATACATCACCAAGCCCTTCGACGTGGCGGACCTGCGCTCGGAGGTGGAGCGATTGACGAGCGTCGGCGTGGAAGCGGAGAAGGGCGAGGCGAAGTGAGCTATGCTCGGCGCGCGGCTTCCTAGTCGAGCGGCGCGCTTGGCGGCGTGCGCGGCGCTGCTGGCCGCGCTCCAGGGCAGCTTCGCGAGGAGCCTGTCGCTGCGCGCGCCGGCGCGGGCCCAGGCGAGCTTCTCCCAGGCGGGCGGCGCCGACCGCGGCGGCACGCCCGACTCTCCGGCCGGCCAGGTCAGAAGGCACCATCACCGGCGGCATCACCGTGTCGTCGTCGCCGCCGATTGGTCCCCCCTTCCGGACCTCCCAACCCGCGTCCCGGCAGCCGGGGCCTACGCTGGCCCCGCGGTCCCGCGCCTCATCGAGCATCCCCCCGCAGCTTAGTCCCTCAGGACCACAGCAGGCGTAGAGCGTCTCCGCCGGCCTCGTGCCGGCGGCAACGCGGCCGAACAGCTACGCGTTCACGCGAGGGAATATGAGAAACATCACGAAAAGAGCCCCGGCCAAGCCGCCGAGGCAAGGCATGCGTCCCGACAGGCACGAGGTGCTGCGACAGAGCCTTCTGGAAATGCGCGAGATCCTGCTAGGGGTCATCGAGCGCCAGAAGCCGCAGCCGGAGCAGACGGAGGGAGACATCGCGGATCAGGCCGCCCGGTCCGCGGAAATAGAGCTGGCTTTCGAGCTCTCCGACAACGAGCGGCGGATCCTCAGCCAGATCGAGGCGGCCCTGAGCAAGATGGACAAGGGTCTCTACGGCCGCTGCGAGCGATGCCGCAAGGCGGTTGAGCCGAAGAGGCTGAAGATGCTGCCGTTCGCGCGCTATTGCCTGCGCTGCCAGGAAAGCGCCGAGAAAGCCGCCGAGTCCGGCGTCGAGCCGTGGCAGGAGAGCTGGAGAGAGTCGGAGCAGCCGCAGCAGGAAGGATGACCAAGAGGAGGAATCAATGAAAGCAACCACAATGAAGGCTTCCGTGTTGGCGTTGACGATGGTGACCGCGACGGCAATGACGGCCTTGGCGGGGCAGTCGGCCCAGCCGGCCTCGGCCGCTCCTGCGGCTTCGACGGCCGCGGCGGCTAAGCCGGCGGCCAAGGGCCGCTCGGACGTGCTCGAGGACGTCTGGGGCGAGATCGACCATATCGGGTCGGACATGAAGTCGATCTTCGTTCGCGATCACAAGGGACAGGTGCGCGAGGTCAAGCTCGCCGCCAACGCCAAGGTGAGCGCCGGACCCGAGGGCAAGCCCGTCAAGCTCTCCCAGCTCAAGAAGGGCGACCGCGTGCGCATCCAGGGCCGGGCGGGCAAGGGGCAGTCCGTGGAGGTGCTTCTGGTCGGCCCGTCCCGCAAGCAGCTGCTGCGCTACGAGATGGCTCATCCCCGGCGCTTCGCCGTCGTCTCGCGAATCCAAACGCAGGGGCTCGAGATCATGAGCGACGTCGACGACGGCGTCATCTCCGGCGGCCAGGCGGAGAAGCTGATCGGAAAGCTGGATGCCGTGCGCACCGAGGAGCGCAAGCTCGCCAAGGAGCACGGCGGGTATCTGGACCGCGGGTCTTACGCCCGGTTGCAGGGCGAACTCAACAAGGCGGGTTCGTCCCGGCACCAGGAAGCGATGGGCACGGCCCAGAACGGCCGCTAGGCCGCGGCTGGGGCATCCGGGAGGCGCCGGCTTAAGCCGGCGCCTCCTTGGATGCGGGCTCGAAACGAACTATAATGCTTGGCTCCATGACCGCCCCGACGACCTCCGAATACTCGAAGCTGCCCCACGACGAGGCGCTTCGCCGCCTTGACGCGCACGCGGAAGGCCTGACCGGAGCGCAGGCCCGCCAGCGGCTGGCCGCCTTCGGACCCAACGCGATAGAAGAGGCCAAGCGCAGCCCCATCCTCGAATTCTTGGCGCGCTACTGGGGCCCGATGCCGTGGCTGTTGGAACTGGCCATGGGCCTGTCGATGGCCCTGGGCCATCGCTTGGAAGCGGAGATGATCTTCGCCCTGCTGACGGTCAACGCCTGCATCGGGTTCGCGCACTCTCGCGGCTCCCACAAGGCGCTGGATCTGCTCAGAAAGCGGCTGGCCGTCAAGGCGAAAGCCTTGCGCGATGGGGTTTGGTCGCAGATCGACGCCTCGCAGCTCGTGCCGGGCGACGTCGTGACCTTCAAGCTCGGCGACGTGGTCTCGGCCGACGCCAAGATCCTCTCGGGCGAGGCTTCCGTCGATGAGTCGGCCCTCACCGGAGAGTCTCTTCCCGCCGACCGCGGTGCTGGCGAGGTCTTGTATTCGGGTTCGGTCGTCAGGCGCGGCGAGACGCGGTGCGTCGTGGTCAACACGGGCGCGCGCACCTATTTCGGCCGCACGGCGGAGCTGGTCAAGGTCGCCAAGCCGAAATCGCATCAAGAAGAGGTGATGTTGGCCGTCGTCCGGGACATGATGTTCGTCGGCGTGGCGGCGTCTTTGGCCGTGGCCTCCTACGCATGGGCGATCCACGTCGGCCCGGTCTTGATCCTGACCTTCGTTGTCATCTTTCTCATGGCCGCGGTGCCGGTGGCGCTGCCGGCCGTCTTGACCATCGTTCAGTCGGCGACGGCGATGCAGCTTTCGGACGAGGGCATCCTGGTGGCCCGCCTGGATTGCATCGAAGACGCGGCCTCGATCAGCGTGCTGTGCCTGGACAAGACCGGCACGATCACCCAAAACAAGCTCTCGGTGGCCGAGGCGGTTCCCGCTCCCGGGTTTTCCCCGGGCGATGTCGCCGCGACGGCCGCGATGGCCTCGCGGGCCGAAGGGATGGACCTCATCGACCTCTCAGTGCTGGAATACTGCGACAAGGCCGGGGTCGACCGGTCGCGGTGGACGCAGATCGAATACGTGCCGTTCGACCCGGCGAAGCGGCGCACCGAGGGGCTGGTGGCCGGCGACGCCGGGAAGCTCCGGGCGGTGAAGGGAGCGGCCCCGGAGATCTTGCCGCTTTGCGCGGGAACCTCCGATGAAGACATCGCGCAGGCGCGCCGGCGCGTCGAAGCGCTCGCGGCCCAGGGCTACCGGGCCTTGGCCGTCGCGAGGACCCTTGACGGCGCAGCGACCCAACTCGTCGGGCTGCTCGCGCTCGCCGACCCTCCGAGGCCCGATTCGCGGACGATGATTTCCCGGATGCGGGAGTTGGGGGTCAAGCCGATGATGCTCACGGGCGACAGCCTGCCCATCGCCCGGGAGATCGCCCGCCAAGTGGGCCTGGGCGCCTCGATCGTGCGCTTCAAGGAGCTCGAAGGCCTTTCGGAGGCGGAGCAGGCCAGGCGCGCCGCGGAAAGCGACGGATTCGCGGAGATCTACCCCGAGGACAAGTTCCGCATCGTCAGGCTGCTTCAATCCCGCGGGCTGATGGTCGGGATGACCGGCGACGGGGTCAACGACGCGCCGGCCTTGAAGCAGGCCGAGATGGGGATCGCGGTCAGCAACGCGGCGGACGTGGCCAAGGCTTCGGCGAGCGTCGTGCTGACCGAGCCCGGCGTCAGCGTGATCGTGGAGACCATCACCCGCAGCCGGCAGACCTACCAGCGCATGCTGACGTGGGTGATCAACAAAGTGACGAAGGTGATCCAGGTCGTCGGGGTGCTGACCGCCGGCTTCTTCATGCTGCATTCGATGGTCTTGTCGCTGCTCGACATGTCGCTGCTCGTCTTCGCCAACGACTTCGTCACGATGTCCTTGGCGACCGACAACGTCGAGCACACGGCGCAGCCCAATTACTGGCGGGTCGGCAACATCACCCTGGCGTCCCTGGTCATCGGCGTCCTTCTGATCGGCGAGGGCGTGTTCGCCGTCGTCGCCGCGGGAAGCTTCTTCCATCTGGACCTGCCGCGCCTGCAGACCTTCCTGCTTCTGACGCTGGTCTTCACGAGCCAGTTCCGCGTGCTGATCGTGCGCGAGCGCGGCTATTTCTGGCAATCCCGGCCCGGCAAGGCTCTGCTGATCGCGACTGTCGCAAGCCTCGCGGCGTTCAGCCTCCTCGGCGTCCGCGGGGTCATCGTCCCGGCGCTGCCGTGGCGGCAGGTGGGTTTTTGCCTGGCGCTGAGCGCGGTGTTCACGTTCGCCATCGACCCGGTCAAGCGCGCCGCCTTCGTCTGGATGGGGCTGTAAGCCGCGCCCGTTTGTGTCGGCGCCGTCGCATTTGTTAGAATCCCAGGACCCATGCCGAAGGGGATGCTCGTCATCATCTCAGCGCCGTCCGGAACCGGGAAATCCACCCTCTGCCGCCGCCTCCTGCAGCGCCGCAAGGATTTGCGCTGCTCCGTCTCCTGCACGACCCGTTCCCCCCGGCCGGGCGAGCGTCATGGGAAGCATTACTTCTTCCTCACCCGCGAGGACTTCAAGCGCAAGATCCAGCGCGGCGAGTTCCTGGAGTGGGCCGTCGTGCACGATGAGTATTACGGCACGCCGCGCCATTTCATCGACCAGCAGATCAAGGAGGGCCATGATACGCTGCTGGCCATCGACGTCCAGGGCGCGGCGGCCATCCGCCGCAAGATCCCCGACGCCGTGCTGATCTTCCTGGTCCCGCCGTCGATGGAATCGCTCAAGGAACGGCTGGCCGCGCGCCGCGACTCTTCCGAGAGCGTCGCCAAGCGCCTGGCCAATTCGCGCGGCGAGTTGACGGCGGCGAAGAACTACGACTATCTGGTCGTCAACGACGACCTGGAGCGCGCCGTCGACCAAGTAGAGGCGATTTTAACGGCGGAACGGCTCAGAACGAGCCGGCAGGAATTGAGGGAGCTCGCGCCGCACGCCGCGTAGCGCCCGGAGGAACGATGACGAAGAAGCAAGCCCAACCCAAAGAAGAAGCCGCCGAGCCGAAGTCGCTCGACGAGATGATCCTCAACTTCCCCAACGGGAAGTACTCCGCCATCCCCCTCGCCGCCCTATGGGCCAAGGTGCTGCGCCGGCGCGAGGAGCACCGGCACCTGACGGCCAACGAGATTCTCGACCTCGCCCTCAAGGAGGTGCTCTCAGGCGAGATCGACTGGAAGGACGTCAAGAAGGCTAACGCCGCGCTGCCGCCCGAGACGCCGACCTTGGCCGGCCTCGACGACAAGTCGAAGAAGTAGGTCATGGCCCGCGCGCGCCCGCGGCGGGTCGTGCTGGGAGTCACCGGCGGCGTTGCCGCCTATAAGTCCGCGGAGATCGTCCGCGGTCTCGTGAAGGCGGGCTGCGAGGTCCGCTGCGTCATGACCCCGACGGCGACCAAGTTCCTCGGGCCGCTGACCCTGGCGGCGCTTTCCCGCAATCCGGTCTCCGAGCAGCTGCACGATCCCGCCCTTTGGGAGATGGCCCATCTCAGCCTCGCCGGCTGGGCGGACCTGCTGCTCGTCGCTCCCGCCACCGCCGACTTCCTGGCGCGCTTGGCCGCGGGCCGGGCCGAAGGCCTGCTGGATGCCTTGGTCCTGTCTTACAAAGGCCCCGTGGCCGTTTGCCCCGCCCTGGATTGCGAAATGTGGGAGCATCCCGCGACCCAGGCCAACGTCGCGCGCGTCAAGGAGTTCGGCTACGAGATCTGGGGCCCCGAGCGCGGGGATTTGGCCAGCGGCAAAGTCGGCTGGGGCCGGCTGCTGGAGCCTGCCGAGATCGTCAAGCGCGCCCTGGCGGCCAAGCCGGCCGCGCGCTGAGCCGCCCATGGGCTTTTGGACCGGGCGGCGCGTGCTGATCACCTCCGGCCCGACGCGCGAGCCCCTGGACCCCATCCGCTTCCTCACCAACGCTTCGAGCGGGCGGATGGGTTGGGCGCTGGCGCAGGAGGCCAGCGCGCGCGGCGCGCGCGCCACCGTGATCAGCGGACCCGTCGGCCGGCCGCCGAGGCTCTCAAGCGCCGTCCGGGTCGTTCCCGTGACGACCGCCCTCGAGATGCTGAGCGAAGCGCTGCGCCGCTGCGCCTCGGCCGACGTGGTCGTCGGCGCGGCGGCGGTCTCCGACTGGCGTCTGCTTCGCGCCTCGGGCCACAAGATCAAGCGCTCCTCGAGGCCCCTGCATTTGACGCTGGTCCCCAACCCCGATATCATCAAAGCCGTCGCGGCCAGACGCGGGCGCCGCCGCCGGCCTCAGGTGATCGCCGGCTTCGCGTTGGAGACGCGCGGCCGCCTGGCCTCGGCTCGCCGCAAGCTGAAGGAGAAGGGGCTCGACCTCGTCGTCGCCAACGGGCCGGCCTCGCTCGGCGCCGGGCGCATCGACGCCACGCTGGTGCTGCGCGACGGCAGGGCGGTGCGCTTGCCCCGTCAAAGCAAGCGATCCCTGGCTCGCGCCGTTTTCGATCATGCCCAACGAATCCTCGCCCAAGCAAGAGCTGCTTGAGCTCGCGCGCCAGTTGCGCCGGCGCGTTGAGCTCTCGCACGAGAGCGACTTCCTCGCGGCGCCGCGCGCGCGGCACGCCGCCGAGCCCGCCGCCGCCGAGGCTTGCGACCCCTTCGGGGCGCTGGCCGCCAAGGTCGCGGCCTGCCGGCAGTGCCCGCTTGGGTCGACGCGACTCAACGCCGTGTTCGGCGTGGGATCGCCGCAAGCGCGCGTGATGTTCATCGGCGAGGGGCCCGGCTTCGAGGAGGACCACCGCGGCGAGCCGTTCGTGGGCAAATCCGGACAGCTGCTCGACCGCATCCTGGAGTCGATCGGCCTGTCGAGGCGCACGGTCTACATCGCCAATGTCGTCAAATGCCATCCGATGAAGGACCCGTCCGATCCCGAGGCCCGCGCCAACGATCGGCCCCCCACGCCGGAGGAGATGGACGCCTGCCGCCCCTACCTCGACGAGCAGATCGGCCTCATCGGCCCCAGGGTCATCGTGACCTTGGGCGCGGTGGCGCTGCGGGCGCTTATGGGGCCGGGCGAATCGATCACGCGCTCGCGCGGCCAGTGGCGCGAGTATCAGCCTTCGGGCGGGGGCGCGAGCGTCAAGCTCCTGCCGACGTTCCATCCGGCGGCGCTGCTGCGCGATCCGTCGCTCAAGCGCGACGTCTGGACCGACATGAAAAATCTCAAAAAGGAGCTTGAAAGCGCGTCATGAAGACCAAGCATAGCGACAAGGACAAGGACGTCCTCAAAAACCTGGGGCGGTTCATCGAAAGCCAGTTCAAGAAGAGCCTGCACAAGGTCGAGGAGGTGTTCAAGGACAATAAGGCGGCCGACGATAAGCTGTTCTCCTATTTCAAGGTGTTCATCGACGACAAGGGCGTAGCCTCGGTGACGCCCAGCAGCAAATATCTCGTCGATCGCGTGCTCAAGGCCATGGACCTCAAGCACAATAAGATCGTCGTCGAATACGGGGCGGCCAGCGGCGTGATGACGCGCAAGATCTTGGAGCGGCTGGCGCCCGACGGCCGGATCGTCTCCATCGAGCTCAACGAGAAGCTCTTCGAGTCTCTGCGCGAGCTGACGCCCGATTCCCGGCTCCATCCGTACCGCGGAGACGTGCGGGAGGTCGATCGCATCGCGCGTCATTACGGTCTCCAGGCCGGCGGAGTCGACGTGATCATCTCGGGCATCCCCTTCGCCTTCCTTAGCCACGCCGGCCGCCACGAGCTGCTCGACAAGACGGCCGCGCTCCTGCGTCCCGGCGGCCGCTTCATCGCCTATCAAGTGACGACGCACCTCATCCCGATACTGAAGGACCACTTCAAGCACGTGGACACGCAGTTCGAGATCCGCAACATCCCGCCGCATTTCGTCTTCACCGCGTACAAGTAGCCCGGAGCCTCTCTCCCGTCCATGCGCATCGCCGAGGTCGCCGTCGCCGTTCCCCTGCACAAGACCTATCACTACGAGGTCCCGGCGGGGATGCGCGCGCAGGCCGGATCGCGGGTGCGGGTGGCCTTCGGCCCTCGCCGGCTGACCGGGGTCGTGATGTCCCTTTTCGACGGGGAGCCCGCCATGAAGCTCAAGCCGATCGAGCAGCTCCTCGATCCGCGCCAGCCGATCCTCGACGAGGCCACTCTCGAGCTCGCGCGCTGGCTTTCGAAACGGCTGAGCGCTCCCATAGGGGAGTGCATCAGGGCGGCCCTGCCGTCCTTCGTCAAGTCGGGCGAAGAGCCGGTCGAGGCCGCGATGTTTCGGCGGCCGAACATGCCGCAGCCCTCGCCCGCCTTTACGCTCACGCCGGGACAGGACGCCGCCGTCCGGAGGCTCGGAGAGCTGCTCGAGGCGCGGCGCTTCGCCAACGTGCTTCTCTACGGCGTGCCGGCGTCGGGCAAGACGGAGGTCTATTTGCGGCTCATCCGCAAGGCGGTCGCCTCCGGAGGACAGGCGCTGTTTCTCTTGCCCGAGATCGCGCTGACCCAGCCTTTCTTCGAGGAGTTCTCCGCCTCTTTGAGCGCCCCGGTCGTCCTCTGGCACAGCCAGCTCGGCCAGCGCGAGCGGCGGCTGGCGTGGCTGGGCCTGCGCAGAGGCCTCGTGAAGGTCGTGGTGGGCGCGCGTTCCGCGGCGCTGCTTCCCCTCCCCGATCTGCGTCTAGCCGTGCTCGACGAGGAGCAGGACGAGTCCTTCAAGCAGGAAGGCCAGTCCCCGCTCTACCACGCGCGCGACGTGGCCATCCGCCGCTGCGAGCGCGCCGGGGCGCTTTGCGTCATGGGCTCGGCCACGCCGTCGCTCGAGGCGTGGGAGATGGGCCGGGACGGGCGCGCGGAGGTGATCCGCCTGGCGGACCGCGTCTCGTCGGTGGCGCGGCCGAAGGTCGAGCTGCTGCCCCTGCCGCCTTTCGGCGAGGTCCTTTCGGCCGAACTGCTCGCCCGCGTCAAGGACCGCCTGGCCAAGCGCGAGCAGTCGATCCTGCTCGTCAACCGGCGCGGTTTTTCCACGCTGCTGATGTGCCGCAAATGCGGGTGGGTCGACCGCTGCGAGGACTGCGGGGTCGCCAAGATCCAGCACCAGGAAGCCGACGGCTCCTTCGTCCTGCGCTGCCACCACTGCGAGCGGCACTGGCCCGTGCCGGCCCACTGCGCCCGCTGCCGGCAGCCGGCCGTGCGCGCCAGCGGCATCGGCACGCAGAAGGTCGTCTCCGAGCTGCGCAAGGCTCTGCCCGGCGTGCGCGTGCTGCGCCTGGACCGCGACACCGCCTCCAAGGGCGGCCAGCAGGAGCGGAAGGTCTACCAGCGCTTCCTGGCCCGGGAGGCCGACATCCTGGTCGGCACCAAGCTCGTGGCCAAGAGCTTCCATTTCCCGGACGTGACGCTCGTCGGCGTCGTCGACGCCGACACGATGCTCCACATGCCGGACTTTCGCTCCTCCGAGCGCACGATGCAGCTGCTGGCCCAGGTCTCCGGGCGCTCGGGACGCGCCCAGAAGCCCGGAGAGGTCCTCCTGCAGACGCTGCATCCAGACCACGCGGCGATCTCGGGGACCGTGCAGGGCGACTACGCTCTCTTCGCCGAGACGGAGCTGGCCGCCCGCCGCGAGCTCGGCTATCCTCCTTACCGGGCTCTGGTGCGCCTGATTTGGCTCGGCGCCAAGGAAGAGAACGTCGCCGAGGCCGCCGCGCAGGCCTGCGAGGCGCTGCGGCCGCTGCTTTCGCCGCTCGGCTGCGAGGTGGTGGGGCCGGCGCCGGCCGTGCTGCGCCTGGCGCAGAAGAAGTTCAGATACCACGCCCTGCTCAAGGCTCCCCACGAGCGGTTGTCCGAGGCCTTGGAACGCTGCCGCGGCGTGGAGCTGCCCTCGACGGTCAAGCTCAAGGTCAACGTCGAGCCTTACGACCTGTTTTAACGGCTGCGGGCGGCAAAAATGGTAAGATTTCACACGGAATTCGCGTTCCGCCATGGCTATGGATTTGTCCGCCCAATTGGCCCTCCTCAAGCGGGGCTGCGCCGCCTTGGTCAGCGAGGAAGAGCTGGCCAAGAAGCTGTCGTCCGGCCGCAATCTGCGGGTAAAATTGGGCGTCGACCCGACCTCCGCCGATCTCCATCTCGGGCATAGCGTCGTCCTGACCAAGCTGCGCGCCTTCCAGGATCTCGGCCACACGGCCGTCCTCATCATCGGCGACTTCACCGCTCAGGTCGGCGACCCCTCCGGCCGCGACTCGACGCGGCCGACCTTGTCGGCCGACCAGATCGCCGCCAACGCCAAGACCTACCAGGAGCAGGCCTTCAGGGTGCTCGACGCCGGCAAGACCGAGCTGCGCTTCAACTCCGAGTGGCTCATGCCGTTCGTCGAGAAGCAGCTGTTGGGGACCCTCAAGCGCCACACCGTGCAGCAAGTGCTCGCGCGCGAGGACTTCAAGCTGCGCTTGAAGGAGAATTCGCCGCTGACGCTGCTCGAGATCCTCTACCCGATCCTCCAGGGCTACGACTCCGTCGCGGTCAAGGCCGACGTCGAGCTCGGCGGCAACGACCAGATCACCAACCTGCTCACCGGGCGCAAGATGCAGCAGGACGCCGGCCAGGAACAGCAGGTGGCGCTGACGATGCCGCTGCTCGTGGGCCTCGACGGCGACAAGAAGATGTCGAAGTCCTACGGCAACGCGATCGCCTTCAACGACGCGCCCAACGATCTCTTCGGCAAGGTGATGAAGCTCTCCGACGAACTCATGATCTCCTATTACGAGCTGCTCACCGATGTCGACCTCAACGCCGTGAAGGCCAAGCACCCGATGGAGGCCAAAAAGGAGCTCGCGCGGCTGCTGACGGCGCGCTTCCACGGGGAGCAGGCCGGCCAGGCCGCCTTAAAGTTCTTCGAGGACACCTTCTCGAAGAAGACTGTGCCGACGGAGGACATACGCAGCGTGGACCTTCCGACGGGCCTGGCCTTGAGCGAGATGATCCTGCGCTGCGGCGGCACCAAATCGCGCAACGAGGCCCGGCGGCTGATCACCCAAGGCGGCGTCAAGATCGACGGCCGCAAGACGGGCACCGACGAGCTCGTCCGTTCTCCCGACTCATTCGTTCTCCAGATCGGCAAGCACCAGTTCGTCAAGATCCGGCTCAAGGACGGGGCCTGAGATGAAGACCGCGGAGCCGAAGGCTCAGTCCTCGGGCCCGGTCGCCGAGCCGAGCACGCTCTCGGGCATCCCGGTCAAGCAGGAATACGGGCCGCAGGATTTGCCCGCCGCCGACATGCGCGCGGCGGTCGGCGAGCCCGGACAGTATCCCTACACGCGCGGCTTGCCTTACGCCCGCGGCATGAAGCCCGGCGATGCGCGCAAGCGTCATTGGACGATGCGCCAATTCGCCGGGCACAAGACGGCCAAGGACACCAACGAGCGCTTCAAGTATCTGCTGGCCCACGGCGAGACGGGCTTGTCGACGGCCTTCGACCTGCCGACGCTCATGGGCCTGGACTCCGACGATCCGCGCTCCCTGGGCGAGGTCGGCCGCGAGGGCGTGGCCGTCGATAGCCTGGCCGACATGGAAGCCCTTTTCTCCGGCATCGACTTGTCCAAGGTTTCGACCTCGATGACCATCAATCTGCCGGCCCCGATCATCTTGGCCATGTTCCTCGCGGTGGCGCGCAAGCAGAAGGTGCCCTTCGACCAGATTCGCGGCACGTGCCAGACTGACATCCTGAAAGAATACATCGCGCAGAACGAATACATGTATCCGCCGGAACCCTCGATGCGCCTGGTCCTCGACACCATCGAGTTTTGCGTGCGCGAGGTCCCGCGCTTCTATCCGATCTCGATCTCCGGCTACCACATCCGCGAGGCCGGCGCCGACGCAGTCCAGGAGCTGGCCTTCACTCTGGCCGACGGGCGCGACTATGTCGAGCGCCTCATCCAGCGCGGCCTGGACGTCGACGAGTTCGCTCCGCAGCTCTCGTTCTTCTTCGACGTCCACAACTATTTCTTCGAGGAGATCGCCAAGCTCCGCGCCGCGCGCTCGATCTGGTCCAAGATGATGCGCCACGAGTTCGGCGCCAAGAAAGAGATCTCGTGGATGCTCCCCATGCATTGCCAGACGGCCGGCGTGAGCCTGACGGCGCAGCAGCCCCTCAACAACCTGGCCCGCGTGGCTTACCAGGCGATGGCCGCCGTTCTCGGCGGCACGCAGAGCCTGCACACCAATTCCTTCGACGAGGCGCTCGCGCTGCCCACCGACGAGGCCGCGATGCTCGCGCTGCGCACCCAGCAGATCATCGCCTACGAGACCGGCGTGACCGACACGCTCGACCCTTTCGGCGGGTCGTTTTACCTCGAATCGATGACCGCGGAAGTCGAGCGCCGCGCCGCCGAGCTCATGAAGCGCATCCGCGATCTCGGCGGCGTGGTGCCGGCGCTTGAAAAGGGCTTCTTTCACCGGGAGATCGCGGAGACCGCCTATCGCTTCGAGACCGACCTCAACGCGGGCCGGCGCAAGATCGTCGGGGTCAACGTGCACGCCGGGGAAGGCAAGCTTCCGCCCATCCTCAAGATCGAGAGCGACGTCGAGGAGGGACAGGTCCGGGCCTTGAAAAAGCTCAAGGCCTCCAGGGATAATGCGATGGTCGAGGGAGCGCTTGCGCGACTGCGCGATTGCGCCCGCGGCAAGGCCAACGTCCTGCCGGCCATCTTGGAGTGCGTGGAGGCGTATGCCACGGTCGGCGAGGTGACGGCCGCCCTCAAGGACGTTTTCGGAGAGTACCCGACGTTCAACAATTGAAGTGCTGATCGCCATCGCCGGAGAAGACGCCAAGTTCTGCGCGCAGCTGCAGCCGATGCTCGCGCAGCAGGGGCACGAGGTCCTGCTCATTCCCGCGAGCGCGCCGCTGAGCGACACCCTGCGCGCCAGCGGCGCCCAGTTGCTCGTTCTCGTGCCGTCGGGCAGCGACGGCAAAGGGGTTCTTTCGGCGATCCGCGCCGACGGCGGGCTCAAGCTTCTTCCCATCCTCTGCGTGGATCCCCGCGGCTCGAGCCGAGACGCCGTGGCTTGGCTCGACGCCGGAGCCGACGATTTCGTCAACCGGCCTTTCGATCCGGCGATCTTCCAGGCGCGCGTGCGCACGCTGCTGCGCCGCCGCGTCTGGTCGGGCGAGATCGTCGAGGAAGGCCCGACGCTGCTTTCCAGGGGCGCTCTTTCCCTCAAGCTCGTGGCGCGTCAAGCGTTTCTGGACGGCAAGCCCCTGCCTCTGACCCGCCTCGAGTTCGACCTGCTCGCCCATTTGCTGAAGGCTCCGGTCGGCAAGCCGGCCACGCGCCAGGACCTGCTCTCCGGAGTCTGGAATTATCCCCAAGACGTCGAGACGCGCACTCTCGACAAGCACGTCGAGACCCTGCGCCGCAAGCTGGGAGCGTTCGGCGGCCTCATCGAGACCGTCCACGGCGTCGGCTACCGACTCGCCGAGCCCCCCGCCGTCTCGCAATCCCGCCGCTAGCATCCTTTTAAATAGCCGGTTATTTGTGAAGTTTTAATCGCATTTCAAGGGCGCGGCCTCACACTGCGTTCCAGCGAAACGCATTAGAATATTGCGATTTCGTAAGGAACGCGTGACGAGATCCATCCGCGTCGTCCTCGCCGTTTTGCTGGCCTTCATGCCGGTTGTGGCCGGCGTGCCGGCCTTCGCGTCTTCCCTCCCCCTCCGGATCAACTACCAGGGCAAGCTGCTCAACAAGTCCACCTACCAGCCGCAGAACGGGACCTTCAGCGTCACCTTCAAGATCTACGACGCCCCGACGGGCGGCAATCTCCTCTTCTCGGAAGGCCCGGTCTTGGTCACCGTCGCCAACGGCGTCTTCTTCGCGCAGATCGGCGCCACGACTCCGCTCGACCCGACGGTCTTCTCGGGCGGCAGCGCGTATCTGGGCGTGACGGTGGCTCCCGACGCGGAAATGACTCCCCGGCAGCAGCTGGTGATGGTGCCTTACGCCTACACTGCCGCCCAACTGTCTCAAGGCTCCGACATCTCGATTTCGGCCGGCGCGAGCTACTCGACGTTCACGGCCACCGGGAACCTGCTCCTGGCCTACGGCGTGGTGACGACGACGCAGACCTTCCGCGGCGTGACCTCGGACGTTCCCAACGCGACGGCGGGCATGGTGGAATACCGCTCCGACCTCGGCCAGTTGGAGCTCTACAACGGCTCGACTTGGGTCGCCGTCGGATCCGGCTCCGGCGGCGCCACGGGCGCCACGGGCCCGACGGGCGCCACGGGCGCCGGCGGTCCGACCGGCGCGACCGGCCTTGGCGGCGCGACGGGTTCCACCGGCGTTCAAGGCCTGACTGGCGCCTCGGGCGTTGAGGGCCTGACCGGTGCTTCCGGCGTCGGCGGCGCGATGGGCGCGACCGGCGAGCAGGGCCTGACCGGCGCGAGCGGCGTTCAGGGGCTCACCGGTGTGACCGGCGCGGCTGGCGTAAGCGGTTCCACTGGCATTGGCGGCGCGACGGGTTCCACCGGCGTTCAAGGCCT
>DAIDHI010000056.1 GCA_027452025.1 Elusimicrobiota bacterium
CCCTGCAAGGCCGCGTCCCGCCGCCGCCCTCCTGCGCCGTCACCGTCGAGGTCCTCAACGCGTCCGACGTCAAGGGCCTCGCTTCGGACGCGACAAAATTTCTAAGATCGAAGGGGGCGGACGTGGTGCACTACGGCAACGTCGAGGCCGCGCGATCGATGACGGTCGTCTACGATCGCACGGGGCGCTTCGAGAACGCCGAATGGGTGCGCGACCGCCTCGGGTGCCCGGCGCAAGCCGTCACCCAGGTCAACGCCAAGAGCCTTGTCGACGTGACCGTCGTGCTGGCCGACGACTGCCAGCTTTAGAGGAGAGACGCGGAGCCATGGAACTCGTAGAGATTCTCAAGACCGCCGTCCAGTCGGGCGCCAGCGACATCCATCTCGTCATCGGCAAGCCGCCGATGATGCGCTTAAACGGCGAGATCACCGAAGTCCCCGGCTTCAAGACCCTGACCGCCGACGAGTCCAAGCGCCTGATCTACTCGATCCTTTACGAGGAGCAGCGCGCGAAGTTCGAGGAGAACTGGGAGCTGGACTGTTCCTTCGCGATCACGGGCCTCTCGCGCTTCCGCGTCAACGTCCTGGTGCAGAAAAACGGCGTCGAGGCCGTCATGCGCGTCATCTCCTCCAAGATTCCGACGCCGGAGCAGCTGCGGCTGCCGCCGGCCGTCGTCAAGTTCGCCGATCTGCCTCGCGGCCTGGTCCTCGTCACCGGGCCGACGGGCTCGGGCAAGTCCACCACCCTCGCCTGCTTGATGGAGCTCATAAACCAGAAGATGACCGGGCACATCCTCACCGTCGAGGACCCCATCGAGTTCACCTACGAGTCCAAAAAGGCGATCTTCCGCCAGCGCGAGGTCGGCCAGAACACCAAGTCGTTCAACGCCGCGCTCAAGAGCGCCCTGCGCCAGGACCCCGACGTCATCCTGGTCGGCGAGATGCGCGACCTGGAGACGATCCAGCTCGCCATCACGGCCGCCGAGACCGGCCACCTGTGCTTCGGCACCCTGCACACCCAAGACGCCCCCTCGACCATCGACCGCATCATCGACGTCTTCCCGCCGCACCAGCAGGCGCAGATCCGCGTGCAGCTGGCCGTGGTGCTGCAAGGCGTCGTTTCCCAGATCCTGGTCCCGCGCCGCGACGGCGAAGGCCGCGTGGCCGCCCGAGAGATCCTCATCATGACGCCCGCCGTCTCGAACCTGATCCGCGAGGGCAAGACTCACATGATCTACGGCGCTATCGACACCGGCGCGAAGTTCGGCATGGTCCCTATGGACAAAGCGCTGGCCGACCTGACCCGCCAAGGCCTCATCGCCGCCGAGGAGGCGCTCCTGCGCGCGCACAACGTGGAGACCTTCCGAGCCCTCGCCGGGCTCGCGCAGCGCCCGTCGGCCACGGCCGCCTAGCCCTCGATGGCGAAATCCTTCAAGATGCTGGCCTCGGCCGCAGCGCGCGCGGCCGATGACAAGAAAGGCGAGGACATCGTTCTCTACCACGTCGGCAAGACGAGCCCGATCACCGACTACATGCTCCTGGCGACGGCGACCTCGCGCCCGCACCTGGAGACCTTGGAGCAGGAGATCGAGCGCGCTCTCGAGGAGCTCGGGGCCGCCTGCGTCCACAAGGCCCGGCCTCGAAGCGACACTTGGCGGGTCCTCGATTTCGGCGGGGTCATCGTCCACCTGATGACGGCGGAAAGCCGCGCCTTCTACGCCCTCGACAAGCTTTACCACGGCGCCGCGCTGGTCCAGTGGCAGGCGCCCGCCGCCCGCAAGAGGACGGCCGCGGCCCGACGATGATCCTGGCCTCGCTTCGCAAGTCGCTCCTCATCAAGGCCGAGTCCTGGGCGGCGCAGGCGGCGGTCGAACTGCCTTCCCAGCTGCCGCTTTCGCCGGCTCCCGCGCATCTCAAGGACGCCGACGTCAGCGTCCCTTGGGCCCTGTCGCTGTGCAAGGCCGCCAAGCGCAAGCCCCTCGAGGTCGCCCAGGAGCTGGCCGCGCTCTTTTGCGCCATACCGGAAGTCGAATCCGCCCAGGTCTCGCCGCCCGGCTTCGTCAACCTCAAGCTCAAGTCGTCGGCCCTGTGCGCCAACCTGAAGGCTCTCACGCTCAGCCCCGAAACCTACGGCCGCGACGCCGACGGCCCGAAGACCAAGATCCTGCTCGAGTTCGTCTCGGCCAACCCGACGGGCCCGCTGCATCTGGCCTCGGGGCGCGGCGCCACGCTCGGCGACTCCCTGGCGCGAATCCTCAAAAGACTGGGCCGGGACGTCTGGTCGGAGTATTACATCAACGACGCCGGCGGGCGCGTCGAACTGCTCGGCCAGTCCGTGAAGGCGCGCTACGAGGAACTCCACGGCCGGCCCGCTCAGGTGCCGGAGAAGGGCTACCACGGCGAGTATCTCAAGGACGTCGCCGCGGCCGCCCCGGCCGAGGCCGCCGGCTGGGACGCCCAGGCTTGGGGCCGCCACGCCATGAAGGTCCTGCTCGACTCCCATAAGGAAGACATGCGCTCCTTCGACACGCGTTTCGACCGCTGGTACCACGAGTCCGAGCTCTACGCCAACCACGCCGTGGAAGACACGCTGGCGTTCCTCAAGGGCCGCGGCATGGTTTACGAAAAGGACAAGGCCGTGTGGCTGGGCACCGCCGCCGCCGAAGGCTCGGAGGACGACAAGGACCGCGTCCTGGTCAAGTCCGACGGCAAGCCCACCTATTTTTTGCCCGACATCGCCTACCACAAGGACAAGTTCGACCGCGGCTACGAGATCCTCATCGACATCTGGGGCGCGGATCACCACGGCTACGTGCCTCGCATGAAGGCCGCCATCGCCGCCCTTGGCCGCGATCCCGACCGCTTCAAGGCGATCATCCACCAACTCATCCACCTCTACCGCGGCCAGGAGGCGGTCAAGATGTCCAAGCGCGCCGGAGAGTTCGTGCGCCTGCGCGAGGTCGTCGACGAGGTGGGCAAGGACGCCTGCCGCTTCTTCTTCGCCATGCGCACGCCCGACTCCCATCTCAACTTCGACCTGGAGCTGGCCAAGAAGCAGTCTTCCGAAAACCCGGTCTATTATTGCCAGTACGTCCACGCCCGCATCTGCTCGATTTTCCGGCAAGCCGTCAAAGAGGGGATTCTCAGCGAGGACCTCTCTCTGCCCGGCCCCAACGGCCGCCTCGTCGAGGCCCCGGAGGAGCGCGCCCTGATGCTCAAGGCCGCGTGGTTTCCCGAGGTGCTCAAATCAGTCGAGCGGGAGCTATCGCCTCATCCGCTGGCCAACTACCTGCTCGAGCTCGCCGGCCTCTTCCACCCCTTCTACGAGAAGTGCCGCGTCGTCGACCCGGCCGACCAGGAGTTGTCCCGCGCGCGGCTGCTCTTGTGCGCCGGCGTGCGCGACGTCATTCGGGAAGGCCTGGGCCTGCTGGGCGTTTCCGCGCCCGAGCAGATGTAGCAGCGGCCGACCGCGGCCCGAAGCGCGCCGAAGGGCGAACTATGGCCGGCCATAGCAGGTATACGTTTGGCCCGCTGATTAGTTCCCGAGAGCCCGGGGCGCGTGTCTCACCGACCGTCCTCGTAAAACAGCCGCGCCCGGTCGTCTGGCCGGCCGCTGCGCACCTTCACCCAATAGCGCCACCGCCCCCCCCGCCCTTCCCCGCTCAAGCGCTCCATCGGCAAGTCGCCCAACTCGTGGACCTTCTCCGTCAAGGCTCGTTCGACGGCCCGCGCGTAGGCGGGACCCCGATCCCGGAGCGCCTCGCGCAGGATCTCGCCGACGCGCGAGCGGTCGTCGATCTCGAGGCGCTCGGCCGAGCGCTCGTAGCGTCCCACCTGTCGATAGGGGTCCTCGGAGGCATAGAACATCTCGCCGTCGTCGCGCTTGAGAAGAATCGTGTCCCCGTAGATCGAAAGGTCCTGACGGTCGCCCGGCGTCAGCCGCCGGCAGCCCAAGGCCAGGGACGGCTCGCGCCCGTCCTCCTCTGAATAGCGCAGCGACTCGACTTCGCCGTCGCCGCCCAGGCGCGCGGCCAGGCAGGAGCCGTCGTAGCGCGACTGGTAGACGCGGAAGCGCCAGCCGAGCTTGGAGAGCTGTTCGTTGATTTTGGCCTGCCGATAGCCCGCGTCCGGCCAGGCATCCGGATAGGCCGGATCGAACCCCTTGAAGCGAAAACCCGCCGCGCACAAAGCCGCCGCCAGCGCCGCCGCGGCCGCCGTTCGCAGGGCCATGGTCATAGGGCCCGCCTCAACTCCTGGTAAAGAGACTCCTCCCGCTCGCGCTCCCCCTGGGAAAGCCCGCCGGGGCTGTAGCGCTGGAGGTAGTGCAGCTCCGCCAGAGCCTCGATCGCCGACAAGTCCGGCCGGCGGCGCGACACGTCGCGGGCGTATTCCCTGGGAGTCAACTGCGGCTGGCGCGAGAGCCCCTCGCGCTCCAAGGCGGCCTGGGCCCGGGCGAAGAGCCCGCTCCGCGCGGCGGTCCACCGCCGTTTGAGGCGCCCGAGTCCCGCCGCGCCGGCCAGCAGCAGAAGGCCGGCTCCGACGGCCTCGCACAACGCCAGCAGGACGGCGGCGACCTTTTGCGGGGACAGCAGCCACCCGAGCCGCCGGAAGGTGTCGCTCTGCGCATAATGATCGTAGCCGATGACGTTGCGATACCATTGAGTCTGCGCCGCCTCGAACCAGCGCTCCAGTCGCTGGCCGAAGGCGTCGGCCGACCTGAGAAGGAGCGTCTGATCCGGCGTCGGATCGCAGAGCAGCCAGCCGCGCCCCGCAACGTAGGCCTCGACCCAGGCGTGCGCCTCGCTCTGGCGGACGTCGAAGAAACGGCCGTACTCGTTCCAATCGTCGGCCAGAAACCCCGTGACCAGCCGCGTCGGGACCCCGGCCTCCCTGAGCAGGATCGCCCCGGCCGTGGCGAAATACTCGCAGTTGCCTCGCCTGCTGCGAAAGAGAAAGTCGGAGAGGCTGCGATCCCTCCCATCGGAGTACGTGGAATAGGAGTAGCGCGAGCGCAGGAAGCGCTCCACGGCGCGAATCTTCTGCCCGGGCGTGCGCGCCCGGCCGACGGCCAGGCGCGCCAGCGCGGCCAAGCGCCCGTCCGGGTCGGGCGGCAGCTGGAGGAAGCGCTCGCGAGCCAGCCGCGCGTAGCCGGGAGCGCGGCTGCCGAAACCCTTGGCGAGCGGGCTGGCATAGGCGCGGTAGCGCAGGCCCCCCAGGTAGGGCGACGCCGAGCGGATCGTGTCGTCGTCGTCGTATGAGGCCGGCTGATTCGGCCCCTCGAGGAGCCAGGGCGTCTCGACGGTGAACAAGATCGACAGGTTCATCGGATAGATCGTGAACTCGACGGGCGGCGCGGCGACGCGCGGAGGCGGCGCGGGCAGGCGCAGGCGGCCGTCCTTGACGGCGGCCCAGGCGCGCCGCTGTGAGGCGCGGGTCCAGCGGTGGCCGTCGAACAGGTCGAAGGCCGAGCCCCGCACGTGCAGCGGCCCGGGCCGCCCCGCGCCCCAGCCGATCGGCTTGACGCGCATGACCCGCGCGGAGGAGCGCTTGAGCTGCCCGAACCATCCTAGGGAGACATCCTCGGTAAACCCCATGACCGCCGAGCGTTTGACGCGCAGCTGGTCGATGCCGGCGGCGATGAGCGGGTTCATGCGCTTGAAGCCCTCCACGCGCGGCGTGAGCACGAACAGCGTCGCAGCGAGCGCGGCCGCCGCGGCCGAGAACGCGGCCCCGGCGGGCGCCGACGCTTTCCAGCGGCGCCGCGGAAGGCCGGCGTGCACCGACAGCCAGGCCAAGGCCGCGGCGCCAAAGGCGAGGTAGGCCGCGAAATACCAGAGGCTGATGGTCAGGCCGGAGGCGAGGAAGAAGCCCAGGAAGGCGATGAGCAGCGCCTGCCCGGCCTCGCGCGCCTCGATGGGCGAAAGCGCCCGGTAGCACAGCAGATAAAGGATCAGATGGACGTTGGCGATGGCGACTCCGGCGACGCGCCAGTCCCAGAGCGCCGTCCACGCGAGCACGAGCAGCGACAGCAGCGTCCAGGCGGGTTTGGGAAGCGGCGAGCGCCCGAGGCGCTGCGCCCGCGCGCCCAGAAGAAGGACGGGCAGCCCCAGGCCGGCCCAGCGCGCCGCCGGCTCGTCGATGAGCCAGACGGCGAAAAAGGTCGCGGCCACGGCGGCCAGGGAGAGAGAGCGCAGGGCGTCGAGCTCCGGCCCCGGCGCGCTGGGCCGGCCCGCGGGCGCCGGGACCGGCCGGATGCGGCCGCCGTCGCCGAGCCCCGCGAGCAGGTCGAGCATGCGCGCGAGGTGCGCCTGCCCCCGCCCGAACCCAAGGCGCTTGCCGCCGGCTTCGAGGGCTGCCTCGTCTCCCCGGTCGATGATGAGGCGGCAGGCCGCGGCGGCGTCCTCGATCAGACGCTCGTCGCCCTCCGCGCCCTCGGGCAGCCGCACCACGGCGCGCGGGTCGCGCGAGGAGCCGTAGTCGGCCACGATGAGGCGGCCCGCCTTGGCCGAAAGCTTCCAGTGGATCGCGCGCGCGTCGTCCCCGGGGGAAAGCTCTCGCGCGGCATAGAACTCCTCCCCCGCGCCCTTGCGCGGCAAGGGCCGCCCGGCGCCTTGCACCTGGGCGCCCAGCTCGCCCAGGTCGCGTGCCGGCCTGCGGGCCGGCCAGACGAGCACGGGCTCAAGCCGCACTTTTTTGGCGAAGGACCACAGCCCGAACGGGAAGGTCCCGGTCAGGCGCAAGCCCTCCGGAAAAGCCCAGCCGCGGACAGGCAGCCGCAGGCGCACGGACGCGCGGGCCGACCCCTTGGCCGCCGCCCACGGCGCCGCCGCGCTCTCCGGGCCCCAGGCGAGACGATAGCCCCAGCAGGGCCAGGGCGCGCGGTTGACCAGCCGCAGGCGCAGCGGGAATTCGACGCCGCGCTCGGCGGGACCGCAGGATTCCACTTCGGTCTCGAGAAGCCGCAAGGTGAGCCAGCCACCGGCCGCGGACAACAGCAGCAGCGCCGCCAAGGAGCCGAACAGCAGGTAGAGCAGGTTGTTGCCGGAGGCGCCGGCCGAAGCCAGGGCCAGCATCGTCATGAACGCCGCGACCCAGCCCCGCCGGGTGGGCATCTTAAGGAGAGGCGACGGAGGCCAGCACGGCCTCCACGGCTTCCTCGGCCTCGGCGATGCGCGCGATCCCGTAGAGGCTGCTGTCGATGAGGACGCGGTGCGCGATCACGGGGGCGGCGACGGCCTTGACGTCGTCCGGGACGCAATAGTCGCGCCCGGAGACCAGGGCATAGGCCCGCGCGGCGCGGCAGAGGGCCAGGGCGCCGCGGGGCGAGAGCCCCAGGCGGAAGCTCTTGGCGGCGCGAGTGGCCTCGGCGACGCGCACGATGTAATCCAGGATGTCCTCGGAAACGCCGACGGCGTCGGCCTCCCTTTGAAGCGCCAGCACGTCCTCCCTCTTGAGAGCGGGGCGCAGGTCCTTGAGCTGGCCGGCCAGGTCCTTCTCGCGCAGGATCTTCTTGGCGTCCTCGGCCGACGGATAGCCGATGCGCACGCGCATGAGAAAGCGGTCGAGCTGGGCCTCGGGCAGGGGATACGTGCCGTGGTATTCGACGGGATTCTGCGTGGCGATGACCAGAAAAGGCTCGGGCAGGACGTGGGTCTTGCCGTCGATGGTGACCTGGAGATCGTTCATGGCCTCCAAGAGCGCCGACTGGGTCTTCGGCGTGCTGCGGTTGATCTCGTCGGCCAGAACGACGTGAGAGAAGATCGGCCCGGGCTTGAACTCGAACTGGGTGTCGCGCTGATTGAAGACCGAGAGGCCGAGGATATCGGACGGAAGCAGGTCGTTGGTGAACTGGATGCGCCGAAAAGAGGCGTCGATGGCGCGAGCCAGCGACACTCCAAGCAGGGTCTTGCCGATGCCCGGCACGTCCTCGATGAGCAGGTGCCCGCGCGCGATCAGGGTGGCCGCGGTCAGAGTCACCACCTCCGGCTTGCTGACGAAGACCTCGCCCACGGCGCCGATGAGGCGCTGGATCTTCTCCGCGCAAGCCGGCGGGGCCGCGTTCCGGGCCATGATCATTAATTATTAGGCGGGGAGCCGCCCAATGTCAACGTGACTTTGGAAACGCCGGTTTGACGGTCTTCAGTCCGCGGCGAACGCGGGCTTGACGACGGGCGTCTCGACTAGGAATACGCTGCCCCCGCCCGGGCGGTCCTCGACCCAGATCTTGCCGCCGAGAGCGGAGGAGGCCAGGCGGCAGAAAGCCAGGCCTATGCCCGTGCCGCCGTCCTCGAGCTTGTTCTTGCGCCCGCTGACGTATTTCTCGAAGATGCGCGTCTTGTCGGAGTCGCGCACGCCCGGCCCGCGGTCGAGCACGCAAAAGCGCAGCATCCCGCGGCTCTTCGCGGCCTCGACGACGACCTCGTCTCCCGATTTGGAGACGGACATGGCGTTGGAGATCAGGTTGACCAGGATGCGGAAGAGGAGGTTTTGGTCCGTCACGACCTCGCGCACGTCCATGAGCCGGTAGGACACCCGCACGCCGAGGCGCTGGCAGCGGCCGGCGAAGAGCTTCGTCAGGCGCTGCATGACGGCCTCGGCGTCTACGGTCGCCAAATGGGCCTTCAGGCCCGTCTGCTGGGACTGCCCGAGGTCGAGCAGGTCGTTGAGCATCAGGAGCATGAAGTCGGCGGCGGTGCCCGCGTGCTGCAAGAGCGTCTTGTACTCGTCGCGATCGATCAAGCCGCGAGCCTGAATGAGCTCCAGCGTCCCTTTTATGGAAGTCAGCGGGGTCTTGAGATCGTGCACGATCATGTCCATCAGGTCCTGACGCGCGCGGTTGATGAGCTCAAGGTTGTAGGCCCGCTTGGCCAGATCGTCATGCGACTTCTTGACGTTCAAGTGGACCTTGACGCGTGCCAGAAGCTCCTGCACGGCGAAGGGCTTCTGCAGGTAGTCCTGGGCGCCGAGCTGAAAGCACTCCAGGCGCGTCTTGAGCTCGCCGCGGGCCGTGACCACGATGACGGGAATGGACTCGTCGAGCTCGCGCACGGACTTGACGAGCTCCAGGCCGCTGCCGTCGGGCAGGCCGATGTCGACGATGGACAGGTCCGGCTTCATGTCCTTGAGCAGGCCGCGCGCCTCGTCGGCCCGGCCGCAGGCGCGCACGGCGAAGCCCGCGCTTTCGAGCACCGTCATCGCGAAGTCGCGGATGTCCTTGTCGTCTTCGACCAGCAGGACGTCGTGCATCGCCCGCCATTGTAGCCCCTCTTCCACATGCGCGCCAGCCCAATTTGCTAGAGTGCGCCCGATGCCCTCCCTGCGCATCCTGGCCACCGGCGGCACCTTCGACAAAGAGTACGACGAGCTGACCGGCCGGCTCTTTTTCCGAAAGACCCACCTGCCGGAGATGCTCGGCCTCGGCCGCTGCCGCTTGCGCCTGGCCGTCCAGACGCTCATGATGATCGACAGCCTGGACATGACGGCGGCCGACCGGCTGAAGATCCTGCGCGCCGCGAAGCGCGCGCCCGAGAAGCGCCTGGTGATCACTCACGGCACCGACACCATGACCGAGACCGCCCGGCTCCTCGGCCAAAAGCTGCGCGGCAAGACCGTCGTTTTGACCGGCGCCATGGTGCCCTACAAGTTCGGCAGCTCCGACGGCCTCTTCAACCTGGGCAGCGCGCTCTCCTTCGCCCAGGTCCTGCCGGAAGGCGTCTACGTGGCCATGAACGGGCGCCTCTTCGACTGGGACGCCGTCAGGAAGGACCGCAAGCGCGGCGTCTTCGAGAGCTCGCGCGATTGACAAAAGTCGCAGGCCCTTCGTCCTAGGCCCAAAGCCTCCGGCCGGGGCCCTTACGACCCAACCGCGAGCCGTTTCCTTCCTTTAAACTATGGGCATGAACAAGACGATCGCCCTTCTGACCCTCGCCCTCTCCATGCCCGCCGCCGCCCTCCAGGTCCCGGCCGACGTCGCCGGCTCGCCCGTGGCGCTCAAGGCCCGCGACGTCGCGGCCCAAGCCCTTTTGGCCGATCGCCGGCTGGCCGCCATGGTCGACGGCTCCCAGGGCGCGCTGCCGGACACAAAGTCGATGATCGACGCCGTCGCGAGATCCGGGGCCGAGCTCGCCATCGCCCAAAAAGCGCTCGATTCCGTCGCCGCCGAGATCGACTCGCCGCGGCCGGATCCCTTCGGACAAGCCGACCTCCTCATGGACGCCATGCAGCTCGCCAAGAGCGCCGTCGAAGCGGCCACGCCCGGCGGCCAACGCTTAGCCCAGAGCTACGATTCCCTTCTCGCGCGCGTTCGCGAGTACAGCCCGTACGGCGACGCGGCCGTTTCCGACGTCGCCCTCCAAATCTCCGAGGCCGATCTGGAGCGCGCGCTCGTCGAGCTGCGCAAGCAGGCCTACGAGCTCGGCTATGAGCTGCGCTATCGCCTCAACGACACGGAGCTCGGCGACCGCGACCTGCGCGCTTTCGACTACGACGCCAACATGAAGGCTTTCGGCGGGAACTTCAGCGCCGCCAAGCGCCGCATCCAGGACGAAAAGAAAGGCGCGCCGGCTGCTTTCGTCCAAAAGCTCGACGGGATCAAAGACCTGGCGGTCTTTGCCCAGCCGCGCAGCGCCTAGAGCAGCGCGCGCAAGGCGGCGACGGGATCGTCCGCCTTCATGATGGCCGCGCCGGCCAGAAGGGCCTCGATCCCGGGCCCCTGAAGGCGCTCGCCGGAAAGGATCATTTTCGCGTCCGCGCGCCGGGCCAGCTCGAGCTCCTCTTCGCCGCGGATCTCCACGACGGCCTGAAGCTCCAAATCCTTCGCGCGGGTCAGCATCGCCGCCAAGCCAGAGCGCAGCAGCCCGGCGATGAGCCAGACGGCGTCGGCCCCGTGGGCGCGAGCCAGCTCGAGTTGGTAAGGATCGACGACGTAGTCCCTCATGAGCAGCGGCGTGGCCGGGCTGAGGGCGCGCGCGCCCACCAGAAAATCGTAGTCGCCGGCCAGGAAGTTGCGGTCGGTCGCGACCGCGACCGCCGCCGCCCCCGCCTGCGCGAAGCCCCAGGCCAACTCGGCCGCCCGCTCGGCGGTGGCCTCCTGGCGCGGCCGCAGGAAGCCTTCCGCCGGCGAGGCGAAGCGCACCTCGGCGACGATCCGGGGCTTGCCCGCGCCCTTCAAGGCGGCCGCCAAGTCGAGCCGGGGACGGGAATAGAGCGCAAGGCGCCGAAGCGCGTCGAGGGGCTTGAGGGACTTGAGCTTTTCCAGCCGGCGGGCGGCGTGGAGGGCGATGCCCGTCAGGGCGTCAGGCATGCCGGGGCAGCGCAAGCCGCACGACGGCGCCGCCTTTCGGGGCGTTGCCGCCGGAAAGCGAGCCGCCGTGGGCCTGCGCGATCTTGCGCGCCATGGCCAGGCCCAGACCCAAGCCTCTAGGCTTGGTCGTCGAGAAGGCCTGGCCGAAGCTCTTCAGCGCATCGGGGGAAAAGCCCTTGCCGGAGTCCGCCACCGCCGCCTCGACGGCGTCCGCCTTCGCCTCGACCGTCACCGTGACCTTGCCCCCGGCCTCCAGCGCCTGGACGGCGTTGTCGAGCAGCCGCCTCAGGGCGTCGGAAAGCAGGCGCTCGTCGCCCTCGACATCGAGGCCCTTCTTGGCCGCCTTGAGCTCGATCTTGACGGCGTCGGGCGCGGCGCAGGCGGCGACGACGGACGCGGCGATGGCGCCCAGAGCCAGGGGCTTTTTTTCCGGCTTCATCGGCCGGGAGAAGACGAGGATGTCCTCGATCATGCCGTTGAGCCGGCCGATTTCCGAGCCTACGATGCCCAGGTGCTTCTCCACCTTGGGGTCGAGGCGGCCGCCTTCGCCGAGCTTGGCCTTCAGGAAATAAGCGGAATTGTTGATGACGGCCAGAGGATTGCGCAGCTCATGGCCGACCACCGAGGCGATGCGGCGGATGAGCTCGAGCTCTTCGTCGGTCATGAGGAGCATGTTACATAAAATGTTAAACTCGCACCCATGACCGAGGTGGGAGCCGGGCCGGCGTTCGTGGCCGGAGTGGCGTCGTTCCTATCGCCTTGCGTCCTTCCGCTGGTCCCCGGCTACATTTCGATGATCTCGGGCTTGGAGCTCGAGGAACTCTCCGCCGGGGCCGACAAGTCGAGGGTCCTGCGGCGCGCGGGCCTGGGCTCGCTCTTCTTCGTGCTGGGCTTTTCGCTGGTCTTCTCGGCCCTTGGCGCCTCGGCGACCGAGATCGGCCGGCTGCTGGCCGCGCACATGGCGCTGGTCAGCAAGGTCGCAGGAATCGTGATCGTGATCTTCGGGCTGCACACCAGCGGCGTCATGCCGATCAAGTGGCTCTACGTCCACAAGCGCGTCGACCACAAGACCGACGAGCCGACCCTCGTCAGCGCCTTCATCATGGGCTTGGCCTTCGCCTGCGGCTGGACGCCCTGCATCGGGCCGATCCTGGCCTCGATCCTGGCCCTTGCGGCGACGGAAAAGACGGTCGCCCAGGGCGTGGTGCTGCTCCTCGTCTACTCGGCAGGCCTGGGCGTGCCCTTCATCCTCACCGGTCTCGGCGTCGAGGCGTTCCTCGCTTTCTTCAAGCGCTACAAGCGCTATATCCGCGCCGGCGAGATGGCGGCCGGCGCGCTGCTGGTCGCCGTCGGCGTGCTCGTCTTCTTCAACCGCCTGACCCTCATCATCCAATGGCTGCCTCACAGCCTGTTCCGGTTCGCTCTATGAAAAAATGGCTCCTCGGCGGCCTCGCCGTCGCCCTCGTCGGCTGGGCCGCTTACGTCCTGACATCCGGCGGCGGCAAGGACGTGGCCCAGCAGGGCATCGTCGCGCCCGACTTCACCTTTCCCGACCTCCAGGGCAAGCCCGTCAGCCTTTCGAACTTCCGCGGCAAGGTGGTCTTCCTCGATTTCTGGGCCACGTGGTGCGGCCCTTGCCAAGACGAGATCCCCGATCTCAAGAAGCTCTACGCCAAGTATAAGGGCCAGGGCTTCGTGATCGTCGGCGTGTCCATGGATTCCATGGGCCGCGACATCGTCGCTCCGTTCGTCAAAGCCCACGGCATCGATTATCCGATCCTGGTCTCCGGCGGCGACCCGCCGCCCGGCTATCCCGTCCCCGGCTTTCCCACGGGCTTCTTGATCGACCGGCAGGGGATGGTGCGCGCGCGCTACGTCGGAGAGATGACGGCCGACGACCTCTCCAAGGACATCGAGGATGCGCTGGCGCGCTGAGGCCCTGACGCTGGGCCTGCTGCTCGTGGGCGTCGTCGCCCGCGCCGAAGGCCCCCTCAATCTTTCGGAGGGAGAGGTCCCGGCGCCGCAAAGCCGCGTGGCCTTCGGGCAGTCCAACGAGATCTTCAGCCCGCTGCTCGCCGACCCTCGCGAGATACAGCTCTCCACCTCCTATTATCGGCACCACAACACAAACACCGGCGAGGTGGCGCTCGGCCACACCTGGGGAATGTCTCGGTGGTACATGGGAAAGTGGGCCTTCCAGTGGGACCTGGCGGGCATGGCCTACTCCCAGTTCCTGGTTTCGGGCGACGTCAACAAATTCGAAACCGTGGATTTCATCGGCCGCCTGCCGCTCGAGGTGCGGCGGGGCTGGTTTTCCGGCCGCTTCATGCTCTTTCACCAAAGCTCTCATCTCGGCGACGACTACATCCGAGACACCGGCAACACGGGCTTTCGCTACAGCGTCGACGGCCTGCGCGGCCAGTTGTCGGCCGATCTGACCGATTGGGCGCGGACCTACGTCGGCGGCATCTATCTGCTGCACTCCGTCCCGTCGCCGGACCGCAGCCAGGTGCAGTCGGGCTTCGAGCTCATGAGCCGCGACATGGGCTATCTCCAGCACTATACATTCAAGTACTACGCCGCCCAGGACGTGGAGTGGTGGGAGAACGTGGGCTGGAACCCGAACTCCAACAGCGTCATCGGCGTGCGGCTGGGCGAGCCCGAGGGAGACCGCGCCATGCGCCTGGAGCTTGGCTATTTCGTCGGCCACTCGCCTTACGGTCAGTTCTACGCGCAGAAAGACCATTACGCCGATATCAAGATCGCTTTTGATCTGTAGGCGGTGTCAGACTTTCACTTTTCACTTATCCTCCTCTATTGTCCAAAATAGGTGAAAAGTGAAAGTCTGACACCGTAATACCGACGAGAAATTGCTAAAATAGCGGCTCGATGTCCTCGCCCGCGCCCGCCTTGCCGGACACCCCCGTGATGCGGCAGTACCAGGAGCTCAAGGCCGCCCATCCGAACACCCTTTTATTCTTCCGCCTGGGCGACTTTTACGAGCTCTTCGCCGAGGACGCGCGGGCCGCGGCGCCGCTGCTGGGCTTGGTCCTGACGTCGCGCCAGGACGTGCCGATGTGCGGCGTGCCCGCGCACAGCTGCCAGTCCTACATCGCCAAGCTCCTAAAGGCCGGCCAAAAGGTGGCCATCGCCGAGCAGATGGAGGATCCCTCCAAAACCAAGAAGCTCGTCCGCCGCGATGTCATCCGCGTCATCACGCCGGGCACGGTCATCGAGGACGAGCTGCTCGAGCCCACCGCGTCCAATTTCCTCGTCGCCGTCGAGCTCGACGTCGTCGGCTGGGGCGCGGCTTGCATCGACGTGTCGACCGGCGAATTCTGGGCTACGCAAGCCCTCAACGACCGGGACCACCGCAAGCTGCTGGATCTGCTGGCGCGCGTGCGGCCGGCCGAGGTACTGGCCGGCCTGCCCGCCATCGAAGCTCTCAAGCTGCGCGAGGCTCTGAGCGCGCGCGCCTGCCTGACGCCCTACGAGCCCGCGCCAGCGCCGGCCCCCGCGCCGGCCTGGAGCCGCGAGCCCGTCTGGCTCAACCATCCTCTGGCCGCCCGCGCCGCGCTCAAGGGCCGGCGCTACATCTGCGAAACCCACTTTCACCTCAAGGAAATGCTGGCGCCCGCCTATCGCGAGTCGACGACGGAGATGCAGCTCGACGAGACGGCCATCCGCACCCTCGAGCTCGTCGAAGCCGCCAGCGGCGAGAAGCGCCACACGCTCTGGGGCCTGCTCGACCGCTGCCGCACGGCCATGGGCAGCCGAAAGCTCCGGACTTGGATCCTGCACCCGTCCACCGACCTTTCGGAGATCGAGCTGCGGCAAAACTGCGTCGAGGACCTCCTCGACAAGCCCGAGGAGCGCGCCGCGCTCTCGCAGCGCCTGCGCGAGTTCGCCGATTTGCCCCGCGTCGTCAGCCGCCTCTCCACTCGGCAGGCCGGCCCCCGCGATCTGGGGGCCGTGCGCGCCTCTTTGGCCGCGCTGCCGCGCCTCAAACAGTGGCTGTCGCAGACGTCCCTTTCGCCGGGGCTCTCCGTGCTGGCCGGCCACCTGGAGGAGGCCGCCCAAACGCTCGCGCGCTGCGCGCAGACGCTGGATAAGGCCCTGTGCGACAACCCGCCGGCCAGGGTCTCCGACGGCCGGGTCGTGCGAGACGGCTATCACGCCGAGCTCGATGAGCTGCGCTCGCTCAAGAACGACGGCCAAGGCCATCTCGAGCGGCTGGAAGCGGCCGAGCGAAAGGATACCGGCATCGGCTCGCTCAAGGCCGGCTACAACTCGGTCTTTGGCTACTACTTCGAGGTCACCAAGACCCATGCGGCCAAGGTCCCCGCGCGCTACACGCGCAAGCAAACGCTGACCAACGCCGAGCGCTACATCACGCCCGAACTCAAGGAACTGGAGAACAAGATCCTCGGCGCCGAGGACAAGATCCTGCGCCTCGAAGCGCGCCTCTTCGAGGACCTGCGCGAAGAGGTGCTGCGCCACCACGACGGCCTCCTGCGTCTGGCCGGGCTCTTGGCCGAGCTCGATGTCTTCAACGCCCTGGCCGACGCCGCGGCCCTGCACGAGTTCGTCAAGCCGCAGGTCGACCTCAGCCACGACCTGATCATCGCCGACGGCCGCCATCCCGTGCTTGGCGCCCTGCTGCCGTCCGGAAGCTTCGTGCCGAACTCGGTGGACTTCGACTCCAAGGACCGCCAGATCCTCGTGCTGACCGGGCCCAATATGTCGGGCAAATCCACGTTTCTGCGCCAAAACGCCTTGATCGCGCTCATGGCGCAGATCGGCTCCTTCGTGCCGGCCAAGTCCGCCAAGATCGGCGTCGTCGACAAGATCCTGACGCGCATCGGCGCCCAAGACGCCCTCGCCCAGGGCCAGTCCACCTTCATGGTCGAGATGCGCGAGACCTCGCACATCTTGAGAAGCGCCACGGCGCGCAGCCTCGTCGTCCTCGATGAGGTGGGCCGCGGCACCTCCACTTTCGACGGCATCTCCATCGCCTGGGCGGTGCTCGAGCACCTCAACACGGCCTACGCCGTCGAGGGCGGCGCCCGCGGCCCGCGCGTCCTCTTCGCCACGCACTATTTCGAACTGACCGAGCTCGCCCGTTGCCTTCCCGGCGTCGCCAACGGCAACGTCGAGGCCAAGGAGTGGACGAACGCCCAGGGGCAGACGGAGGTCGTCTTCCTGCACAAGATCTCTTCAGGCCCGGCCGACCGCTCCTACGGCATCCACGTCGCGGCCTTGGCCGGCCTGCCGGCGAGCCTCCTGGCGCGGGCGCGGGAGATCCTGACCCAGCTCGAGAACAAATCCTCCCAACCCGCGCCCGGCGGGCAAACCGCCGATCCCGAGCTGCCGCTCTTCGAGGAAAACCCCGTCCTTCAGGCCCTGCGCTTGCTCAACCCGGACTCCATGACGCCGATCGAGGCCCTGGCGGCTCTCTCCGAGCTCAAGAAAAGGCTTTAGTGCCCAGGATCCAGCTGCTGCCGCCCCAGGTCTTCTCGCGCATCGCCGCAGGCGAAGTCGTCGAGCGCCCGGCCGCCCTGCTCAAGGAGCTCGTCGAAAACGCCCTGGACGCGGGGGCGACGCGCATCTCCATAGAATCGTCGGGAGCCGGCCGCAAGACGCTGCGCGTCAGCGACGACGGCTGCGGCATGGACCCTAAGGACTGCGAGCTCGCCCTCGAGCGCCACGCGACGAGCAAGATCGCGAGCGTGGAGGACCTCGAGAAGCTGTCGACCTTCGGCTTTCGCGGCGAGGCTCTCTTCGCCGCCGCGGCCGTCTCCAGGCTCTCGATCGTCAGCTGCCCCGAGGGCGCGCGTTCCGGCTGGAAAGTGGAGGCGGAGGCGGGCCTGGTCAAATCCTCGGGCCCGGCGCCCGCCGCCGCGGGCACCACGGTCGAGGCGAGGGACCTCTTCTTCAACACGCCGGCGCGCCTGAAGTTCCTCAAGTCCGACGCTTTCGAGAAGAGCCGCCTGGCCGCCGTCGTCGAGGAGGCCGCGCTGGCCCATCCGGAGGTGCAGTTCCTATATAAATCCGAGGGCCGCCTGCATCTGCGTTTCGATCCCGAGAATGAGCGCGCCCGCCTCGCCGCCGTCCTCGGCGACGACGCCGGCAGAAACCTGCTGCTCGTGGAGGCCGACCGGCCCGGCTTCAAAGCCCGTTTCTACGTCAGCGCCCCCGACGGTCTGGTCGCCACGCGCGAGCTGCAGCATTGGTTCGTCAACCGCCGGCCGGTGGAGGCCAAAACCCTGCAGCAGGCCCTTTACCGCGCCTACGGCGAGCATCGCCCGAAGGACCGTCATCCGGCCTGCGTGGGCTGCCTCGAGATGCCGCCGGACTGCTTCGACGTCAACGTCCACCCCGGCAAGCGCGAGGTGCGCTTTAGAAGCGAGCGGGAAGTCTTCGAGCTCGTGTACTCGTTGATTTCCAATGCGCTGCTCAAAAACCGCTCCGCGGCGCCGATCGTCGCCGAGCCGCGCCCGCTCTACTCCTCATCGGCGGCGCCTGCTCGCGCAGAGCAGGCCTCGCTGCTGTTGGAAAGCGCGCCCGCCGAGGCCTTCGAGGCCGGCGAGGGCCGGCCGGCGTGGTTTACGCCGCCATTTCGCTACCTCGGCCAGATCGAGCGCAGCTACCTGGTCTTCGAGGCCGCCGGCGGGCTGTTCGTGCTCGACCAGCACGCCGCCGCCGAGCGCATCCTCTTCGAGAAGCTCTTGGGCGAAGTCGAGTCCGGCCGCGTGCGCTCCCAACGCCTGATGCTGCCCTTGGCCGTCGAGCTGCCGGCCTCGAGCGCCGCGAAGGTCCTCGGGCGCAAGGAGCGCCTGGAAAGGCTCGGCTTCGAGATCGCGCCTTTCGGCAAGACCGGCCTCCACGTGCTCGCCGCGCCGGCCCGCCTGTGCTCGGGCGCGCCGCTCCAGGAGCTCGTCCATCGCCTGCTCGAGTCGCTGGAAGACGAAGTCTCCGCCGCCCAGGCCGTGCAGCACGACATGCTGGCCACCGTGGCCTGCAAGGCGGCCGTCAAGGCGCACGACGCCCTGGGCGAAAAAGAGGCCCTGCGCCTGCTCGAGGACCTCAAGGACTGCCGCGACGGCAGCTGCTGCCCGCACGGCCGCCGCGCCATGCTCGCCCTCAACCGCGAGGAGCTGGCAAGGCGCTTCCAGCGGCCCGGGGCGCCGCCTTTATAAACGGCGCCTACCTGGGCAGACTCAGTTTCAATTTCAGGACGAACAGCCGCTTTCTCAGGAAAGCCAATGAGTTCCTGTCGCTGAACAGCGAGCCGACCGCGCTCTGGGCGGCCAGAGCCTTCTCCTCGAGCCAGTAGCGCAGGCGCGGACGGCTTCCCGCCGCCTCGAGCTCGGGCTTTGGATTTTCCAGGGGATAGCCGAAAGCCTCGAGCTCGCGGAAAGCTTCGCGCTCGAAGACGGCGATCTCCTCCTTGGAGAGGGCGGTCTTGTATTTGCCCCGGTTGGACTTGATCACGGGACGCGCCACGTTCTCCCAGGAGCGGCTGAGGCCCGCGAGCCGGCGAGTCTCCGGCGCCTCGAAGTAGCGCAGCATCGAATCGAAATAGTCCTCGCCGAGAAAGCGGCAGACCGCCCGAGTCGCCGCTTCAGGATCGTCCAACAGGTCCTCATAACGCACCGTGAGCATCGCGTCCGGAGACAGCCTGCTGGCGCAGTCCATGGCCAGCCGCTGCTGCCGCGACCAAAGACGCGCCACGTAGTAAGGATGGAAGTGGTTGAAGACGGAAGCGCGGGCCGAGACGGCCACATCGCGGCCGTCGCGCACGAGGTGGATGAACTTGGCCCCGGGATGGACGGCCCGGATCCGGTCGACGTAGTGGATGGCGAAGGTGCTCTTGCAGCCCCAGCGGCTCTTGCCCTTGGCCTCGCGATAGCGGTCGTAGATCGCCGCCTGCGCGCCGTAGACGCCGCGCGCCGGCGCCTTGGCGAAGACCTCCCGGCGGTCGAGCGCGACGTCCCAAGGCGAGAAATGCAGCTCGACCAGGCGGACGGCGTCGCCGACGAGCCTCTCGAAATTGCGGTCGTCTCGCAAATCGCCGTAACGAGGCTCCAGCGGCCCCAGCTCCTTGAGAAGGTGCGGCGGGTGCGGGATGGCGATCGCCGGATGGGCATCGAGGATGGCGCGCAGGAGGTTCGAGCCCGAGCGCTCGGTTCCGACGATGAAGAACGGGGCCGTCTCGCTCATCTCAATGCCGGGAGAGTATCCCCGTCGCGCAAGCCAGGCCTCCGGCCGCGCGGCGAAGCTGCTCGACCTTGACGCGCGCGGCGATGCGCAGGCCCAGGCCCTCATACAGCCGCTCCAGGCGAGGGCAACCGGACGCCATGACGATCGTCCGGGGCGCGACGACGACGAAGTTGAAGCCCTGCCGCTCCACCGTTTCCTCGTCGTCGGGGATCTCCGCCAATGAAAAGCCCTTGCGCCGCAGCAGGCCGCGCAGGGCGGCCGGAGCGGCCGGCCGGACCAGCGCCCGGCGGCGGTCCACGATCTGGAGGCAGCCGAGCAGATGCTGGACTCCCCGAGCCGCCGGCACCACGGCGACGCGCGCGGCCTGCGGGCGCAGCGCCTCCTGAAGCTGGCGCGCGCCCTCGCCGTTGGTGCGGTTTCCGACGGCGCAGACGACGGTCCTTTCGTCTAGCCACAGCGCGTCGGCGCCTTCCAGGAGGCCCCGTCCGCCGATGGTGCGCAGCAGCGGCACCGCCAGCCCGGAGAGGGCGCGCGCGGCGTATTTCTCCTCTCCCGCCCGCACTTGGCTGGCCATACGGCAGAGCACGGCGCCCTCGCGCGTGGCGAAGAACAGGTCGCGGGCGAACATCAGGTTGCGCTTGGCGGGCCAGCGACCGTCGTCGAGCGACGAGGTCAAACGGCGCACGACCACGCCCAGACGCCGGAAGGCGGCGCCGATGGCTTCCAGCTCCCGCCCAAGGGCGCCCGCGTCCACGCGCTCCAGGTGCTGGACCTCGCCGGGAGAACGGATGCCGCGCAGTTCCGGACCGGGGACGTAGAGCAAGACGGCGCGCAGCCGCCGGTACTCGGAATCGACGCGCCAAGGCGACCATAGGCCGCGGGCGCTCGCGATCTCCGCCGCCATCGTCGCCGTCCTCGCCCTCCAGCTCACGGCCACTCCCGCCAGGACCCCGCGTCGTAGCCGAGCTCGCGCGCGAGGCGGCGCGTGGACGCCTCGCCGACGACGCCGGCAAGCGCCCCTTCGCGCTTGCGCCATTTGCCCGCGGCGGGCGCGGTGACGGCCATGACCGCAGCGGCCTCGCCGCCGGAGGGAAAATCCCCGGTAAGCCCGGCGAAGGCGGCGATGCGCGCCAGGGCCTTGGAGCGGGAGACAGGATCGAGCAGGGCCTCGTAGCGCTCGAAGAGCGGCTCCTCGACGACCTTGTCCGCGACGTCGCGAAGGATGCGCTCGTTGGCCGAGCGCCATTGGAAGGCGCAGACCTCCTCGAGCGAGCGGCCGCGCAGCTCGTGCCAGCCGGGAGGCAGGTCGAACTTCCACCAATTCCCGCTCCAAGGCCGGTCGTCGCGGCTGTAGCCGGAAATCTCCAGGCGGGCTACGCCGCGCAGATTGTGGGAAAAGAAGCCGGAGGAGAGCCAGCCGTCGGCCAGCGCGCTGATCGCGGCCGCGGGGTTGCGCGCGAGGACGACGAAACGCACGCGCGCCCGCGCGAAGAGCCGTTTGACCAACGCCATGCGATAACAGTCGGCCGACGACTTGAGCAGGAGCGTCTTGCCGGCTAATTCCCGCGGCGCGGGCAGGACGCGAGGCCGCGGGACCACGAACGGCGGCTCCTCGAGGACGAACGAAGGCGCGGGCGGGCCGGCCTCGGCGAGCGCCGGGACGCCGGAAAGGTCGTAGCGCGCGGCATCGAGGGGCCACCGCTGCGCTGCCGCGCCGAGCAAGCGCGACCAAAACCTCTCCGGAGAGAACTCGTCGCCGCTCTCCAGGCTGGCCGCGGCGGCCGCATGCAGCCAATCGGGGTCCAGATCGGCCTCGGGATGCTGAAGGATCAGGCGCAGGACGCAATCCGCCAAGAAGGCCTCTCGGACTTGCCCCTCCGGGCGCCCCTGGCGCTGGACCCCGGAGTCGCTTAAAATATCGGCGGCGACGCGAGAGAGGGTTTCCGCCGGCGGGCCGTCCGGGTCGACGGCGTCGCAATCCTCCGGGGCCCGGACCAGGCCGATGCCGTGGAGCTTCTCGAAGACGCTGCTTTCACCGTTGAGGGAGACGACGTTGGGATGACGGGATAAGAGGTAGTATAAATAGCTTGAGCCGCTGCGTGACGCCGAATCGATGACGAGGACTCGCTTGACGTCGTCCGGTCCGCATCCGCCGAGCCGGCCCCTGCCGAAGCTCCCCAGCACGTACGAGCGCTTGCGGCGGGCGCGGTCGAGCAGGGCGTCGGCGTCCACGATTTTCACTATAACTTATTTCGATATCACGTCATGACCGAGACCGCCTTCGTCCTCTGGCTGACCGGGCTCTCCGGTTCGGGAAAAACCACGGTCGCCCGGCTCGTGGCCGCGCAGCTCGAGCGGCGAGGCCTGCGCGTCGAGCGTCTGGACGGCGACGATATCCGCAAGATGTTTCCCGGCACGGGCTTTTCCAAGGCGGATCGGGATTTGCACGTGCGCCGCGTCGGCCACATGGCCAGCCTGCTGGAGAGCAAGGGCATCTGCGTGGTCGCCTCGCTGGTCTCGCCCTACGCCGAATCGCGCCGTTTCGTCCGGGGCTTGTGCCGCCGCTTCTTCGAGGTCCACGTGTCGACCCCTTTGGAAGTCTGCGAGAAGCGCGACGTCAAGGGGCTCTACGCCCGGGCCCGCCGCGGGGAGGTGGAGGACTTCACCGGCGTGCAGGCTCCCTACGAGCCCCCGCGCTCGCCCGAGCTGACGGTGGACACCTCGCTCTTGTCGCCCGAGCAAGCCGCGCAGCTCGTGCTCGACGGCCTGAAGCGTCGCTTTCCGGGAGCCTTCGCATGAGAGACCCTCTCGACGTCCTGGAGGCGAGATCCGTCTTCATCCTGCGCGAGGCCTACGCCGGCTTCAAAAATCTCGCCATGCTGTGGTCGATCGGCAAGGACAGCACGGTGCTGCTGCATCTGGCGCGCAAGGCGTTCCTGGGCCGGGTGCCCTTTCCCTTGATCCACATCGACACGAGCTTCAAGATCCCCGAGATGATCGCCTACCGCGATCGCCTGGCGCGGGAGTGGGGCCTGACGCTTCTCGTCGGGCGAAACGACGCCGCCCTGGCCCGCAAGGAGACCTTCCCGGACGGCGCCGTCGACCGGCTGGCATGCTGCGGCCTGCTCAAGACGCAGGCTCTCAAGGACGTGATCGCCGGCGGGCCGCGCTGGCGGCTGGACCTCGAAACGGGCGCCTACGAGCCGGACGCCTCCCGCGAGCCCTTCACCGGGATCGTCGCCGGCATCCGCGCCGACGAGGAGGGCTCGCGCTCGAAGGAGCGCTATTTCTCGCCCCGGGGTTCGGCCCAGCGCTGGGACCTGGGCGAGCAGCCGCCCGAGCTCTGGACGCAGTACAACGTCGACTTCCCTCCGGGCACGCACGTGCGCGTTCATCCTCTCCTCGACTGGCGGGAAGTCGACGTCTGGGACTACATCCGCCGGGAGAAGATACCCACCGTCTCGCTCTACTACGACCAAGGCGAGGGCCGCCGCTACCGCTCCCTCGGCTGCCAGCCGTGCACGTCCCCCGTCGCCTCGACGGCGCGCGACCCCGAGGAGATCGTCGCCGAGCTGCGGACCGGCCGGCTCAAGGACGTCGCCGAGCGCTCCGGGCGGGCCCAGGACGCCGAGGACGGCGGGACGCTCGAAGACCTGCGCCGCGAGGGCTACATGTGAGCGAGACTCCGCGCGAGACGCTGCGCCTCGTCGTGGCCGGACACGTCGATCACGGCAAGAGCACCGTGGTCGGCCGCCTCCTCGCCGACACGGGAGCTCTGCCCAAGGGACGGCTGGAACGCGTGGAGGCGTATTGCCGGCTCAACTCCAAGCCCTTCGAGTTCGCTTTCCTGCTCGACGCACTCAAGGACGAGCAGCGGCAGGGCATCACCATCGAGGCGGCCCGGGGCTTCTTCAAGACGGCGAGGCGGGATTATGCCGTCGTCGACGCGCCGGGCCACTCCGAGCTGCTGCGCAACATGATCAGCGGCGCCTCCCGGGCCGACGCGGCCTTTCTCGTGCTCGACGTCCGCGACCCGGCGGCGGGAAACGCCCGCCGCCACGCCTACCTGCTCTCTTTTCTGGGGCTGCGGCAGGTCCTCGTCCTGGTCAACAAGATGGACCTCGCCGGCTACTCGGAGCAAGCCTTCCGCCGGGCGGTGCGCGAGCACGGCTCCTTCCTCGACTCCATCGGCGTCGAAGCGGCGGGCTTCATACCGATCTCGGGGCGTCACGGAGACAACCTGGCGGCCGCGTCCTCGCGCATGCCCTGGTATGCCGGCCCGACCGCGCTTTCCGCGCTCGACGCGCTCGGCGCGCCGGCGCCCGCGCTCTCGGGGCCGTTCCGGATGCCCGTTCAGGACGTCTACGGGCTCGGCGAGGGGCGGGGACGAGCCTTCGTCGGCACCGTCGAGTCCGGGAGCCTCGCCGTGGGAGACGAGGTGATCTTCTATCCCAGCGGCAAATCCGGCCGGGTGAAATCGTTCGAGGAATTTCCCGCCTCCGCTCGCGCCGAGGTCTGCGCCGGCATGGCCGCGGCCTTTTCGCTGGCCGAGCCGCCGGCCGTCGAGCGCGGAGAGCTCGCGGCGCGGCCCGGGCAACGGCCGCCCCTGGTGGCCGCCCGCTTCCAGGCGCGCTTGCTGTGGCTGGGCGTCGAGCCGTTGACGAGCGGCAAGGACTACGTCCTCAAGCTCGGCGCGGCCCGAACGGCCGTCCGCCTGGAAAAGGCCGGGCGCGTGCTCGATTCCTCCTCGCTCGCCGCGAAGGCGGGCGCCGCGCAAGTGGAGCGCAACCAAGTCGCCGACTGCGTCCTGCGCGCCGAGGCCGCCGTCGCCTTCGATGCCGGCGCCCGATTCGTGATCGTCGACAATCACCGGGTCTGCGGCGGCGGCTTCGTCGAGAAGCTTTGAGGGTCAGGGAGAGCAGGAAAACCGGTCGAGCGCCGCGAGCGCCGCGCGCCGGTCGAACGAGGCCTTCGGGTAGAAGAGCTCGACTTGCAGCAGGCGGCCCGAGCGAGGACATTCCACGAAGCTCAGCGCGCAGCGGTAAGCCGCCAAGTCCTCGGCGCCCACTCCATACGTCAGCCGGGACGACGCCGGAAGGATCAGCGCGTCGGGACGTCCGGCGCCGCGCTTGAGCTTATAGGGCGTCAGCGCCGCGGGGACCCGCAGCGAACGCGTGACCATGCCCGGATAGCCGATGTCGCCCGCGTAGAGCAGGCGGATGCGCGAGACCTGAAGCTGCTCCTTGCGGGCAAGCTCGGCCGGCGAGAGACCCGCGAACGCCTCCAGCCGCAGCCGAACCCCTCCGGAGCTCGCCGTCACCGTCCACTGGGAGTCGGCCTTCGGCCAGTCGCCCCATTTCCGGCTGGTGTCCACGCGCCAAGGGCCGGCGCCGCGAACGCTCAGTCCCAGGGACGCGGCCAAGGCCGCGAGCGCAAGCTTGCTCATCGACGCTAATGATAGTGCTAAAATTCCACCGATGCCAGCGCTGCTGCGGCGACGGCCGCTCCTCGCCGCCCTTTGCCTCCTTTTATCCGCCTCCGCCTTCGCCGCGCCCAGGCTCTACTGGTTCATCCCCGACGGCATGCGCGCCGACCCTTATCAGTTCGACGTCTTCAAGCTTGCCGAGGAGGGCCGCTATCCCAACATCAAGAAGATGATGGACAACGGCGCCTACGGCTACTCGATCCCGACTTTCCCCGGCCACACGCCCGTCAATTTCGCGACGCTCCTGACCGGAGCCTATCCCGAGGTCCACGGGGTCTCCGACGGGCCCATGCGCGTGGAAGGCGCGCCTCTGGACAAGCCCTCGATCTCAGGCTTCTCGTCGACGGCCAAGCGCGTGCCGGCGATCTGGAGGATCTTCGAGCGCCGGGGACTCAAGGTCGCCCTAGTCTCCATTCCCGGCTCCACGCCGCCGGAGCTCGACGCCGGGATCACGATCCGGGGCCGCTTCGGAGGCTGGGGAGCCGACCTGCACGCCCTGATCTTCGAGACCAAGCGAGGCCAGAGGGCCAAGCGAGGCGACTCCGTGCGCCTTTTCTACAACGGCCCGGAGCTGACGCGCTACGTGCCGGCGCTGCCGGCCTCCGGCTGGAGCCGCGCTCCGCGCTCCGCCGTCCCGCCGCTCGAGCTGGCGATGGAGGGCTACGGCACGACCGTCTACGCCCTGGTCTACGCGCCGCCCCGCGAGGCCGGCTACGGCCGCGTCCGGCTCTCTCTGGACAAAAAGACGACGCTCGCCGAGCTGTCCCGGGAAGGGCAATGGACGGATTGGAAGCCCATCGCCGTCCATTGGGGCGGCGCCGTCCTCCAGACCCACTTCAAGGCCTGCCTCATCAAGCTCGACGCCGGCGGCTTGGCCCGCATCCGCCTGCTCTACGACGTCCTCAATCCCCTGATTGTCGAGCCGGGAGTCGTCGCCGATGAGATCGAGAAGGGCGTCGGACCGATGGTCGACTTTCCCGACAACTGGCCGGCCCAAATGAACCGCTATTCCGAGGACAAGGGCCCGCTGCTGGCCGAGGCTCACATGGCGCTGGACTGGCACCGGCGCCTGCTGCCGTTCTTCTACAAGAAATACGCGCCCGACGTGCTCATCCAAGACACCTACACGCCCAATCAGATGCTGGAAAGCCGCTGGTGGCTGCGCTATCTCGACAAGGACGCGCCGGACTACGGCACCATCGACGAGGCCAAGCGCGCCCGGCTGCGCTCCCAGATCGAGGGCATCTACGCCGGCCTCGACAAGATCCTCGGGGCGGCCATCAAGGCGGCGGGGCCCAACGCCTACATCGTGCTCAGCTCCGACCACGGCGTGATCCCGATCAAGCGCGAGGTGCGCATCAACAACCTCCTGGCTCGCATGGGCCTCCTTCATTACACCCGCGACCCGGCCACGGGCGAGCCCCGCATCGAGTGGGCGCGCACGACGGCGATCCATCTCAAGATGATCGGCATCTACGTCAAGCCCTCCGGACTGGCCGGCCCCTGGAAGCGCGGCCGCGGCCGGGCCTACCGGAAGCTGCGCGCGCGCGTCATGAAGGCGCTGTGCGACCTCAAGGACGCGGACGGCACGCCTGTCTTTAACCGCGTCATCCCCTGGGAGCAGGCCGGCGTTCTGCGCCTTCCTAAAGATCGCGTGCCCGACATCATCCTCAACGTGCATCCCGGCTATTACCTGACCGAGGAGATGGGCGACGGCAAAGAGATCTTCGCTACGCCCATCCAGTCCGGCTACAAGCAGGCCCTGGATCCGGCGACGACTCCGGGGCTTTGGACGCCCTTCATCGTCATGGGTCCCGGCGTCAAGAAGGGCTACCGCATCCCCAAGCCCATTCGCCACATCGACCAGGCGCCTACGCTCCTGACCCTGATGGGCGTGCCGGTGCCTTCCTATATGCAGGGGCGCGTCCTCGACGAGATTTTGGCCAAGCCCGGTCCCGTGTCAACTCACTAAGAAATGTTCCCGAGTAGGCCCTGGTCCGTTCGGTCATTAGATTGATCGATTGATCGGCGTGCCCGGACGCAGATCCGCCGGCAGCCGTAGTCCGTTCATCTCGTTCCAAAGAAGCAGTCCCGTC
>DAIDHI010000057.1 GCA_027452025.1 Elusimicrobiota bacterium
GCGCCAGCGCCTCGGATGCGCTCTTGCGGCAAGACGCGGCCTCGGCCTCCAGGGCGGCCCGTTCGGAAGCGCCGCAAGCCGCGGCCTGCTCCAGGCGCGCCGCGCGCCGCGCGGCCTCGGCCTGGGCCTCTTGCGCGGCCGCGGCGCGCCGGTCGCTTTCGAGAATATTCTCCAGCGCTTGCCGTTCCCGCTCCCGGGCCAGCGCCAGTTCGCGCGCCAACGCCTGGCGTTCGGCCTCGAGGAAGCGGGACCTCTCGGTCCATCGTTCCGTCTCGGCCGAAGCCTCGGTCTTGGCGCGCGCCAACTGCTCTTCGAGCGTTCCCACTCGCTTCTCGAGCTCGTTGGCGCGCTGCGACTCCCGCGCCGCCCATTGCGCGTCGGACTGCCGTTCGCCGGAAAGCCGCTCCGCCTCGGCGCGGGCGGCCTTGAGCCGCTCGTCGATGAGCACGATCTGCCGCTCCGCCGCGGCCTTGGTCTGCGCCTGGGAATCGTCCGCGACGGCCAGGCGTTGGCCCAGCTCGAAGGCGCGCGCCTGCAAGTCCTCGGCCTTCTGGCGCCACTGGTCGCGCTCCGTCTCCAGCGCGCGGCGCTCCTGCGCCCACGCCCTCTTCTCGGCGTCGAAGGCGCAGGCGAGCGCGGCCTGCGCCGCGCGCGCCTGCCGGGCGTCCTCCTCGGCTCCGGCGAGCTGCGCCTGCAGCCGAGAGACCTCCTCGAGGGCCTTGGCCTGCGCCTGACGCGACAGCGCCGCTTGCTGGGAAATCCGCTCGCGCTCGGCTTCCCACGCGCCTTGGCGCTCGGCCATCAGCGCGGCGACCGCCGCGGCCGATGCCTCGCTCTTGCGTCCCGCCTCTTGAGCCAGCGCGAGCGCGGTCTCGAGCTCCACGACCCGCGGCCCGAGGTCCTGGCCGCGCCGCTTCCAGCTCTCGAGCTCGCGCAGGAGCAGCGCTTTTTCCTGGACCCAGGCCGCCTCGAGGGCGGCTTGACGCTCGGCGAGCAGGCGTTCGGAGGCGTCGACGCGCAGGCGCACCTGGTCGTCGAGCTCGGCGCGGAGATTCTTGAGATCGGCCTGGAGGCGGGCCCTCTGCTCGCCGTAGTACTGCTCGAAATGGGCCTGCCGCTCGGCGAGGGCTTTTTCCTCCTGCTTGACCCGGGCCTCGGTCTGGTGCGCCTGCGCCATGCGGGCCAGGTGCTCTTGCTCCAGCGCGGTCCGGCGGGACTCCGTCTCCTCGTCCAGGCGGCGCTGGCGCTCGCGCAGCTGCGTCTCCGTCTCCTGCTTGAGCCGCCGGTAATCGGTTTCCAGGCCGGCCCGCTTGAGCTCGTATTCCTTCTCGAGCTGCCCCTGCTTGTGGTCGAGGAGCTTGCGCAGTTCCTCGGCCTCGAGCTCGCGCCTGGCCAGGGCGGCCAGATCGAGCTTGCCCTCGAGCTTGAGCGAAAGGAATTCCTCGAGCTTGGCGTAATAGAGCTCGCGCTGATCGGACTCTCCCGAGCGCAGCGAAAGCGCCTTCTGAAGCGAAGCGCACTCCTCCAGCGCTTTCTTCTTGGCGCGCTCCTCCAGGCCCAGGCGGTCGGCCAGCTCGCTTTTGTCGCGGTCCAGCTTCTGCAGCCGCTCCAGCGCCCAGCGCAGCGCCATGCGCGCCGTATCCAGGTTCTGGATGGCGTCGCAATCGAGATACTGGGGCGGCGCAGGTTCGGGCTCGGGCTCCATGCCCCGCAAGGGTAGCCCCGGGCCTGTTAAATTTTCAATACGTCGTTGACACGCCGCCGGGATATCGGCTTCAATTGACTGACCAGTCAGTCATTATGAAGACTCCGGTGAGCGAGGACAAAAAGCGCCTTATCCTGGACGCGGCCAGGCGGCTGCTCGTCCAGGAGGACTTCCAGGACATCGCCCTGGACGCCGTGGCGCGCGAGGCGGGCGTGGCCAAGGGGACGCTGTTCCTTTACTACCGCAGCAAGGAGGAGCTCTTCTCCGCCGTCTTTTCGGAGCTCGTCGACCGGGTCGGACGCGAGTTGGACGCCGTGAGCGCGTCGGGACTGCGCGGGCGCGCGCTGCTGGAGCGGGCCGTCGAGGCCGTCTTGACGCAATTCGAGCAAAACCACGATTTCATGTCGCAGTTCGGCTCGGGGCATTTCCCCGCCTGCGGCAGCCGCTCGCGCGGCAAGCTCCTGGAGCGCTTCCTGGTCAATCTCGACCGGCTCACGGCCATCCTGAAGCGCTGCGCCGGCGACGGCCTGCTCGCGCCGGAGGACCTTCAGACCTCGGCCGCCTTCTTGTTCGGCTTGTGCCGCAACTCCATCGTCTTGCAGGGGCTTCTGGGCCGCAAGGAGACCCTCGAGCGGCAGCGGCGCCGCGTCGTGGACTTCTTCCTGAAGGGGGCGGGCCGGTGATTGCCGCGCTGGCGCTGGCCGCGGCGCTCGGCGCTCCGGGCCGCGCGCAGGACGTCGAGCAAGCGATTGCGCGAAGGCTCATCACGCTCGACGAGGCCTACGCCTTGTCGCTGAGGCGCAGCGAGGCGATCGCCCAGGATCAGGAGTCCTACAAGCAGGCGCTGGCCAACGTCGAGCTGCTTCGCTCCGACATCCTCCCCCATCTCACCGTCGGCGGGACGGAGACGCTCCAGCAGAATCCGCATACGGGCTTTTCCCTCATCGACAAGACGAGCTACCCGCAGGCGGCGTTCACGCTCACTCAGCCGATCTTCTCGGGCTTCCGCGAGTTTTTGGCCTTCAAGGCCGGCAAGCGCCAAGCCGAATCGGCGCGGCTGACCGAACGCCGAGCCGAGTCGCTGCTGTTCCAGGACGTCGCCCAGGGCTACTTCAACTTGGTCGCCGCGCAAAAGGAGCTCGCCATCCGCGCCGACATCATCGACGCCACGCGCCGCCAAGTCGTGCAGCTGGAGCACTGGGTCGACATCGGACGCTCGCGCGACAGCGAACTGCTCGCCGCCCAGTCGCAGCTCGCCCAGGCCGAGGCGCAAGTCGAGGTGGCGCAAAGCGCCGAAGCGGTCGATCAGGAGACGCTGCGCTTTCTCACCGGCGTCGACGCCGACTTCGTACCCCAGGAAATCGACGTCTCCACGGTCGGCGCTATCGGCCGCTTCCTCCTGCAGGCCCGCAACCGCGACGACGTCCAAGCCGCCGAGAAGGGCCTGGAGTACGCCCAGCTCAACACCAAGATCGTGGCTCGCCAGCGCTGGGGAACCATCGGCGCGACGGGCGACTATTACATGATCCGACCGGGCTTCTCGCAGAACGTGCGCTACGACGGCGTCTTCAGCGCCTCGCTGCCCATCTTCGACAGCGGCCAGATCTCGGCCCAGGTGGCCGCGGCCAAATCGCAAGAGCGCTCCAGCGAGCAGGCGCTGTCCCTGGCCGAGCGTTCCGCCGAGCACGACGTGCGCTCTTCCTACCGCGACCTCGTTTGGGCGCTGGCTTCGGTGCGGGCGCTGGACAAGGCCGCCGATCTCGCCGCCAAGAACGTGGACGCTCAAATGCACGACTATCGCCGCAACCTCGTCACGAACCTCGACGTCCTGACGAGCCTCAATGACCTCCAGGCCACGCGCCTGCAGCTCAACGGCGCCCGCCAGCAAGCGGCCTTCGCTCGGGCGCAGTTGGAAGTGGCGGCCGGCGACTCCGGAGGGCTGCGATGACCCTTTCCGACATCTCGATCAAGAACTCCGCCTTCGCTTGGATGCTCATGATCGCCCTGCTGGTCTTCGGCTCGATCAGCTTCACGCGCATGGGCGTCAGCCTCCTGCCCGACGTGGACTTCCCCGTCATCACCGTGAGCGTGACCTGGCCCGGCGCCTCGCCCGACGTCATGGAGTCGGCGGTGGCCGATCCGATCGAAGACGCCGTCATGAGCGTGGACGGCATCCAACTGGTGCAGTCGACCTCCCAGGAAGGCCAAACGCAGGTCATCATCCAGCTCGCCCTCGACAAGGACATCAACGTCGCCCTCGAGCAGGTCCAGACCTACGTCTCGGCGGCGCAAAAGGTCCTGCCGCAGACCATCGACCCGCCGATCATCACCAAGACCAATCCCAACGACCAGCCGATCATGTGGACGGCCGTCTACGGGCAGGGAGCGTCGCTGCGGGACGTCGCCCTGTTCGTGCGCGATCACCTCAAGGACGCCATCACCACGATCAACGGCGTCGGCAACGTATTCCTCGGCGGCTATGTCGACCCTCAAATGCGGATTTGGGCCGACAATAAGAAGATGGTCAAGCGCGAGATCACGGTCGAGGACATCATGGCCGCCGTCAACTCCGAGCACCTGCTCAGCCCGACGGGGTGGCAAGACGACGGCGCCGGCGAGCATTACGTGCGCGTCGAGTCGCAATTCAAGGACGCCAAAGGCTGCGAGGACCTCATCATCCCGCAGCGCCAGGGCCAGCCGGTCTGGAGGCGCATCCGCATCGGCGACGTGGCGACCTGCCAGGAAGGCACCGACGAGGTGAGGCGCATCTCCCGGTTCAATGGGATATTCCCCACCATCGGCGTGGGCGTCATTAAGCAGCACGGCACCAATGCCGTGGAGATCGCCAACGCCGTCAAGGCCAAGCTGGCCTATTTCAACAAGATTCTGCCCAAGGGCCTCAAGATGGACGCCGTGGCCGACTCCACGCGCTTTATTAAGGATGCCGTCAACGATCTTCTCTTCACTCTGCTGGCCGCCGTCGCGCTGACCGCCCTGGTTTGCTACCTGTTTCTTGGTTCCTGGAGCTCCGCGTTCAACGTCATCCTCGCGATCCCCGTCTCGCTCATCGGCTCCTTCATCTTCCTCAACGCCTTCGGCTTCACGCTCAACAGCTTCACGCTGATGGCCCTGTCGCTGTCGATCGGCATCGTGGTCGACGACGCCATCATGGTGCTCGAGAACATCGTGCGGCACAACGAGGAGGGCCTGCCCCGCGTTCAGGCCGCCATCGTGGGGGCCCGCGAGATCACGACGGCGGCCATCGCGGCGTCGCTGGCGATTTTGGCCATCTTCCTGCCCGTCGTATTCATGCAGGGGATCGTCGGCAAGTTCTTCTACCAGTTCGGCGTGGCGATGTCGGTGGCGATTCTGCTGTCGCTGCTCGAGGCTCTCACGCTGGCTCCGATGCGCTGCTCCCAGTTCCTCCGAGTCGGGCACGAGAACGCCGTGACCAGGCGGGTCAATCGGTGGATGGACGCCCTGGCCGTCCGCTACAAGAGGCTGCTCGCCTGGTGCCTGGACCGGCGGTGGGCGGTGATCGGCACGGCCTTCGGCTTGACCCTGGCATCCTACGGCGTCGCCGTCTTTCTGCGCAAGGAGTTCGTGCCGCCCCAGGACCAAAGCCAGTTCCTCGTGACCCTCTACACCAAGATGGGCTCGTCGCTCGATTATACCGACGGGGTCTTTCGGGGCGCCGAGGCGGTCCTCGCGCAGAGGCCCGAGGTTCAGAGCTACTACCAAGCCGTCGGCGGCTTCGGCGGCGGGCTGGTCAACCAGGGCATCATGTTCATCGTCATGAAGGACCCTCGCGAGAGGCCGACTCTCGCCCCCTTCAAGCATCGCCCCAGCCAGCAGGAATTCATGGCGTATCTGCGCGGTCGTTTGGCGAAGCTCCCCGGCGTCGACCGGGTGGCGATCCTCGACTTCTCGCAGACCGGCTTCTCGGCGCAAAGAGGCTATCCCATCGAGTTCGAGGTCGAGGGTCCCGACTGGGACCAGCTGGCCCAATACTCCACGCGGATCTTCGACAAGCTCAAGGCCTCCGGCATGATGTCGGACCTCGACACGGATTACAACCCGAGCATGCCCGAACTGGAGGTCATCCCGGATCGCGCCAAGGCGGCCGCGCGAGGAGTCCCCGTGGCGACGATCGCCGAGGCGATCTCGGCCATGGTGGGCGGCCAGACGCTCCTGCCGAATAAGTACACGGACGCGGCGGGCCACCGAGATGACATCCAGGTCAAGCTCGTCGCCGATGAAAACCGCACCGCGGCCGATATCAAGGGCATCTGGGTGCGCAATGTGCAAGGAGAGATCGTCCCGCTCAAGGACGTGGTGACGATCAAGCCGGGCTCGACGCTGCTCACCATCACCCGATTCAACCGCGAGCGAGCCATCGGCATTTTCGGCAACTTCGCCAAGGGCCGGTCCCAGTCCGACGTGCTCAACTATATCCAGCAGGAGGCCGGCCAGATACTCCCCGCGGCCAAAGGCTACCACTTGGTGATGTCGGGCAACTCCCAGGCGTTCAAGGACTCCTTCAAGAGCCTGCTCTTCGCCCTGCTCCTCGGCATTTTCGTCGCCTACGTCGTCCTGGCGAGCCAGTTCAACAGCTTCATCCATCCCTTCACCATCCTCATGGCCCTGCCTTTCAGCGTGGCGGGCGCCTTGTGGGCGCTCTATCTGACCAACACCTCGCTCAACATCTACAGCCTCATCGGCATCCTCCTGCTCATGGGCCTGGTCAAGAAAAACTCGATTCTGCTCGTCGACTTCACCAACGAACGCCGCAAGGCCGGGATGGGCCTGCGCGAGGCTCTCCTCGAAGCCTGTCCGATCCGTCTGCGGCCGATCCTCATGACCACGATCGCCACCATCGCGGGCGCGATCCCCGAGGCCGTGGCGCTCGGCCCGGGCTCCGAGGTCATCCGTCCGATGGCCATCGCCGTCATCGGCGGAATCATCGTCTCGGTCAACTTGACGCTCTTCGTCGTGCCCTGCATCTACAGCCTCATGGCGCGCTTCGAGAGCGTGGAGCACCAAAGGCAGCTGCGCGAGGCCTTGGAAGCCCTGGGCGAGGCGCCGCGGGCGGCCGAGGCCGGCGGTGCGTGAGGGCGACACTTTCGCGCCGCGCAGGCGTCTAAAGGCCGTGAATGCCGCAGTCCTGATCGCGTCGCTGGCCGCCGCGGCCGCCGCGCAGCCCGCTCCCGCCAAGATCATGACGTGGCAGGATTGCGTGGCGCTGGCGCTGCAGCGAAGCCCCGATCTGGCCTCGTCGCGCTACGCCGAGCAGTCGGGGCAAGCCTCTTATCGTCAAAGCTTCAACGGGCTGTTCCCCGGGGTGACCCTGACCAATTCGTACAACAACTCCAGCTTCATGTTCCCGGGCAGCTCCAAATGGAACGCCGACGTGGGCGCGAACGTGAACCTTCTCAGCGCCTCGGCCATCGCCGGAGTGCGCACCTCCGCCGCCGCGCTCGCGCAGGCCCGCGGCGCCCTGGCGCAGACTTCGGCGACCGTGCGCTACGGCTTGCGCCAAGCCTTCGACCAGGTGCTCTTCGCGCAAGCGAGCGTGGACGTGTCGCGCGGCATTCTGGGGCTGCGCCGCAAGGACGCCGAGCTCGTCACCTTGCGCTATCAGTCGGGGCACGAGTACAAGGGAAACATGATGCAGTTCCAGGCGGAGCTCTTGTCGGCGCAGGCCGACCTGCGCTCGTCGCTGCGAGACCTGCGCGCCGCCCGCAAGGCTCTCGATCGCCAACTCGGCCTCGACGACTTCACCGAAATCCAGGCCAGCGGGACGCTGACGGCGGCCGCCGCCCCCGCGCTGCCCGCCGACCTGTCGGCCTTCGCCGCCGCCAGGCCGGACGTGGCCGTGCAGGAGGCCGTGGTCGCCGGGTCGCGCGCCGCGGTCGAGCAGGCGCAAAGCTCCTTTTGGCCGAGCCTGTCGGCGAACTTCTCGCGGGGGCGTCAGGGACCCACGGAATTCCCCGACCAGACCTACAATTGGACTTACGGGGGCGTGTTGAGCTATCCTTTGTTCGCCGGCGGCCCGACGGCGGCCTTCGAGGCCGTGTCCGCGGCCAAGAAGAACGTCCTCAAGTCCGAGCAGGACCTTCGGACGGTGCGCGACGCGGCGATCTCGGACCTGGAGTCGGCATGGTCGAGCTACGCCGACGCCGTGGACCAGCTCAACGCGCAGACCGCGCTGCTGGCGGCCAACCGCCAGCGCAACGACGAGGCCGACATCCGCTACGCCAGCGGCCTCCTCATCTTCGAGAACTGGGAAGTGGTGGTCTCCGAGCGCGTCAGCTCCGAGCGCTCGGCCCTGCAGGCCGCGCTCGCCGCGGCCAACGCCGAGGCCAATTGGGAGCGCGCCGTCGGGAAGCTTTTGGGAGACTAGCATGAGCAAACGGAAGATCTTCGCAGCCTTGGCGGCGCTCGCCGTCGCCGCCGGCTCCTGGTGGGGCTACAAGGCGCTGACCAAGCCGAAAGCGCGCCCGCATCGCGTGATCACGGCGTCTTTGGGTCCCATCGAGGACGTCGTCGAGGCGACCGGCAACGTCGCCCCGCTCAACCGCGTCGAGGTCAAGCCGGAGATCTCCGGCCGCATCGAGAAGCTCCTCGTCGACGAGGGCGACCAGGTCAAGGCCGGCCAGATCATCGCCTGGATGAGCTCCACCGATCGCGCCGCCATCCTCGACGCCGCCCGCGCCCAGGGCCCCGACGTCCTCAAGAAATGGGAGTCGGACTACAAGGCCACGCCCGTGCTGGCCCCGATGCCCGGGCTCGTCATCCTGCGCAACGTCGTCGAAGGCCAGACGGTGGACCCCACCGTCGTGCTCTACGCCGTCTCGGACACCCTGATCGTTTTGGCGCAGGTCGACGAGTCCGATATCGGAAGGGTCCATATCGGCATGCCGGCGCGCGTCACCCTCGACGCCTATCCGGACCGTCCCGTCATCGGAAAGGTCTTCGACATCCTTTACGAGGGCAAGAACGTTTCCAACGTCATCACCTACGACGTCAAGATCAAGTTCGACCGCGTTCCCTCCTTCTTCCGCTCGGAGATGACGGCCAACGTCGATTTCATCCTGCACAAAAAGCCCGACGCGCTGCTGGTGCCGCTCGTCGCCGTGCACGACTCCGCCGGCGGCGGCAAGCACGTGCTCGTGCCCGGTCCCGACGGCCTGCCCATCCCGCGCCAGGTCAAGACCGGCATCGAGGGCGAGGACAGCGTGGAGATCGTGGCCGGCCTGTCGGCCGGAGACCAGGTACTCGTCAGCGACGGCAATTACGTGCCCCAGGCCACGCCGCAGAGCAGCCCGCTGTCCTGGGGCGGCAAGAAGAACGCCGACGCCAAGAAATTCGGCCAAGCGCCGAAGCCGCGCAGATCTTGATGCCCATCATCGAAGTCTCGCGCCTGACGCGCTCCTACGCCGTCGGCGAAGGGACGCTGCAGGTGCTCAAGGGCATCGACCTGGCCATAGAGGAAGGCGAGTTCGTGGCCATCATGGGCCCCTCCGGCTCGGGCAAATCCACGCTGATGCAGATCCTGGGCCTGCTCGACCGGCCCACCTCCGGCCGCTACAGGCTCTTCGGCCGAGACGTTTCCCGCCTCAGCGACGACGAGGGCGCGGCCCTGCGTTCGGTGACGATCGGGTTCATCTTCCAGATGTTCAACCTGCTCGCCCGCACGACGGCGCTCGACAACGTCAAGCTGCCCATGAACTACTCGGGCCGCCGCGGCGGCGACGACTGGGCGCGGACCCTGCTCGAGGACGTCGGGCTCGCGGACCGCCTCGATCACGCTCCCAACCAGCTTTCCGGCGGCCAGCAGCAGCGCGTGGCCATCGCCCGCGCCCTGGTCAACAGGCCGCGCCTGATCTTCGCCGACGAGCCGACGGGAAACCTGGCCTCGGACCAGGCCGAGGACATCCTGCGGCGGCTTCAGGAGATGAACCGCGCGGGCATCACGGTGATCATGGTGACTCACGAGCCCGACATCGCCGCCCACGCCAAGCGCATTATCCGCATCAAGGACGGGCTCATCGTCTCCGACGAGAGAAACGAGCCCGTGGCCGCGGGCGGCGCCGGCGGCAAGGCGGCGACGGCCGCGCTGCCCGGGCTCAAGCCCGTCAAGGCCGCGGCGCTCGAGATCGAGCCGCCGCCCATGGGGCTTTCCGAGGTCGAGGAGAACGTCGTCAGCGCCTGGCGGGCGATGGCCGCCAACAAGGTGCGCTCGGGGCTTTCCATGCTCGGCATCCTCATCGGCGTCATGGCCGTCATCGCCATGCTCGCCATCGGCAAGGGCGCCCAAAAGTCGATCGAGGACCGCCTTTCGAGCCTCGGCTCGAATCTCTTGATGATGTTTCCGTGGTCGGCTACCGCCGTCGGCGGCGTGCACGGCGGCAGCGCGGGAGCCGCCAGCCGCCTGACGCTCGAGGACATCAAGGCCATCCAGAGCGCCAGTCCTCACATCGTCGGCGTCGACGGCGACGTCGGCGGCAATGTCCAGGTCGTCTATGGGGACAACAACGAGACGACGTCCTTGACCGGCGCGACGGTCCGCTACGAGACGATGCGCGCCTCCAAGCCCTACTACGGCCGCTTCTTCACGCAGAAAGAGGACGACTCCCTGGCGCGCGTCGCGCTCGTCGGACAGACCGTCGTCAACAACCTCTTCGGCGCGGAGAACCCCATCGGGCGGCTCATCAAGATCAACCACGAGCCCTACCGCGTCATCGGCATCCTGCCCGCGAAGGGCTCGACGACGTTCCGCGACCAGGACGACGTCGTGCTTGTGCCGCTCAACACGGCCATGAAGCGTTTGCTCGGCAAGAAGTACCTGGATATGATATCCATCGAGTGCGACGCGCCGGATAACATCTCCGGAGTGATGAGAGCCGTCGAGGTGCTCATGCGGCATCGGCACCATCTGCCGGACTACAAGGACGATGATTTCATGATCCGCAACATGGCCGATATCCAACAGGCGTTGCAGGGCACGTCCCAGACTTTTTCGCTTCTTCTCGGGATCGTCGCCGCCATCTCCCTGCTCGTCGGCGGCATCGGCATCATGAACATCATGCTTGTCTCCGTCAGCGAGCGCACGCGCGAGATCGGCCTGCGCAAGGCCGTGGGCGCGGCGCGCCGCGCCATCCTCCTGCAGTTCCTCATCGAGGCCTCGGTGCTTTCCAGCTTCGGCGGCCTCATCGGAATCGGCCTCGGCGTCGGCATCTCCCTGGCCCTGTCGCACTTCGCGGGCTGGGCCGCCATCGTGACTCCGCAGTCGATCGTCCTTGCCTTCGCGTTCTCCGCCGGCGTCGGGATACTCTTCGGCTTCTGGCCGGCGCGCAAGGCGTCGCTGTTGTCCCCCATCGAGGCGCTCCGCTATGAATAAGACCATCCCCCGCCTGGCTTTGCTCGGCGCGGCCGCCGCCGTCCTAGGCGGCTGCCTCTACTCCAACATCAGCTCTCCCTATGCCTACCGTTCCGCCTCCCCGATAGACATCAAGAACGCCGCCGACGGCGACCCGGTCGTCCAGGGCAGCGCCTGCAACCATTCCGTCCTTTGGCTCGTGGCCTGGGGCCACGGCGGCTACATCGGCGCGACGCGCGACGCCCTCAAGCAGCACCCGCAGGGCGTCCTCTACGACGTCAAGACCGACATCAAGGTCCAGTCCGTCCTGCTCGGCGTCTGGACCCGGCAGTGCACCATCGTCACCGGACGGCTGGGCCGGCTATGAGGCGGCTGGCGACCGCGCTCGCCTTCGTCGCGCTGGGGGCGGGGCGCGCCCTGGCGGCGGGCGAGCAGAGCGGCCAAAACGCCCACCCGGGGGTCCTGACGGTGGGAGGCCTCTACCTCTTCTACGACGAGACCGCGCCGCTGTCCTTCGTGACGGCCGTCGCCCACGAGCTGGCCCGCAACCGCGTGGAACTGGGCGAGGTCTCGGGCAGCAGCTGCCAGCACGGGGTCTCGGTCCCCACTTCCCCCTCGCTCAACGCCACAAACATCTCGGCGGCCGCCGGCAACGGCGGCTATTTCAAAACGCTGACCCAGATACACCTGGCGCATCCCAATCTGGCCGGCATCTACGACGTCCGGGTGGACCAGCGTTCGCTGTCGATTCTAGGGGTCTACAAGCGCCTGTGCATCGACGTCGTGGCGCGCGGCTTCGCGCTGAAATGAAATTCCTTTCTTGGAAGACGCAGGGGGCGGTGACGCGCCTGACGCTCGATCGGCCGGAGGTCCTCAACGCTCTCAGCGAGGAGCTGGCGCTGGAGTTTTCCCGCGCCGCGCGCGAGATCTCGCGGGAGCGCTCGAAGGTCGTCGTCATCGCCGGCGGCGGCCGCGCATTTTCCGCGGGCGGGGACCTCGCTTTCATCGAGAGCAACCGCGCTGGCGCCCGCGCCGCGACGATTCGCCGCATGCGGCGCTTCTACGACAGCTTCCTCTCCGTGCGCCGCCTGCCGCAGGCCACGATCGCCGAGATCGGCGGAGCCGCGGTCGGAGCCGGACTGTGCTTGGCGCTGGCCTGCGACTTGCGAGTGGTCCTGTCTCAAGCGCGCCTGGCGCTCAATTTCGTCCGCCTGGGGCTGGGCCCGGGGCTGGCCGCTTGGCCGCTGGCCCGGGAAGCCTTCGGGCCGGCGAAGGCGCGGGAGCTGATCCTCACGGGCCGATCGTTCACGGGGGAGCAGATGGCGGCCTGGGGCGCGGCGTCTTGCTGCGAGCCGACGCCCGAGCTCGTGGCGGAGCGCGCCGCCGCGCTCGCCTTCGAGATCGCCGCGCAGTCGCGCCTGGCCCTGCGGCTGGCCAAGCGCGAGATGCAGCACGGCGAGGCCCTCGAGGCTTTCTTGGCGCTGGAGGCCCGCGGGCAGGCCGACAGCTTTGCCGGGCCCGACCTAGCGGAGGGCCTGGCCGCGCTGCGCCAGCGGCGTGCTCCGCGCTTTTCCTAGCAGCTCGCGGTAGAGCGCGGCCGTGTCGTCGAACGTGCGCTCCAGGGTGAAGGCGGGCAGCTCGGTTTTTCGCCACTCCTCGGCCGAGGCGCGAGCCTGTTCGAGATGATCGAGAACCCACTCCAGGCGCTCCGCCAGCGCCTGGGCGTCGGCGGACTTGAAGAGATAGCCGCCCGCGCCGGAGCTTCCCAGCAGTTCCTTGTTGCCGGCGACGTCGCTGGCGACGACGGGAACGCCCATCGCCAGAGACTCGCGCAGCGCGCCCGATAGGCCTTCCCCCGCCACGGCGGCGTTGACGCTGACGTCCAGGCACGAGAGCAAGTCGGGCACGTCGGTGCGGAAGCCCGCCAGCGTGACGCGCGTTTCCAGGCCGAGGCGCGCGACTTCGGCTTTCATCCAGCCCGAGTCGGTGTCTCGCCCGGCGAACAGGAAATGGGATCGGCGTCCTTTGGCGGCGAGCTTGGCGGCGGCCTCGAGCAGCACCGTCTGGCCTTTCCAGGGAGAGGCGTTGGCGATCTTGCCGACGACCGCGACGCCCTCCGGCAGCCCCAGGCGGCGGCGAAGCTCCGGGTCCGCGCGGCGCGGGAAAAAGCGCCGCGCGTCGACGCCGCTGCGGATCGTGCGCAGCTTGTCGGGGCGCACGCCGGCCTCGACGAGCACGTCGCGGATGGCGTCGGCCACCGGCACGACGCAGTCGATGAGCCCGCTGGTGTACTTCCAGCGGCTAAAGGGGTTCTTGCCCGGGGCGAAGGAGACGCGGCGGCTGACGACCAGCTGGACGTCTCGCCCGCGCAGGCGCAGCAGCGCCTTGGCGAGCAGGCAGACGGCGTGGGAGCGGTTGTGATGGGCATGCAGCAGGGCGATGCCCTCGCGCTCGACGTGGCGCGCCAGGCTCCAGGCCGAAAGGATATCGTAGTCCTCGCGCAGCTTGACGCGGAAGGTGGCAAGCCCGGCCTTCTCGGCGTGCTGGCCCAATCCGCTGCCCGGCCGGCAGCCGATGCGGCAGTCCCAGCCGCGCTCGCGCAGCCCCTGCGCCAGCGCCAGAAGCTGCGCCGTGCCTCCCGTCCAGCCCGTGGCCTCGGAGACATGCAGGATCCTGTCGCCCATGGCGCTATTGTCCCAATTAATTTCGTATGGTGCCAGGTATTAACTGTCCACACGGGGCTGGCAAGCCGGACGCCGACGTGTATAATATGCGCATGACGAGGGCACGTTGGGCCGCGGCGCTCTTGGGCGCCGCGCTGGCTTGCTCCGGCGCCCGCGCGGGGTCGGAAAGCTCCGACGCCGCCGTGCCCGTCTCCGCGTCTCCGTCTCCGGCGGGACAGACCACGGTTGTTCCGGCCGCCGGCGAAAGCCCGTTACTGCCCTCCGCTCCGGGGGCCGGCCTGCCCGCCATGCCGTCGGCCGCCTCCGTCTCCGCCGCTGCCGCGGCCGCGGGAGCCCGGGCCTCCGCGGCGCCGGTCTCGGCCGCGGGCGTCCGGACCGCGCCGTCGGCCTCGGCGGCGTCCCGGCAGGCCGTCCCTATGCCGGGCGTCGTCCCCCCTGCGCGCGCCCGCGCCGCCGCTGCTGCGGCGCGCGGCCAGCTTTCCTCCGCGGCCGGCCAACTGCGGCAAGACCAGGGCTCCGGCGGGTCGGCGACCGCGGCGGCGGAGGTGTTCCGCCGCCTCTATGACCAGTCGCGCTTGGCCGGCTCCGTAGCGGGGGCGGCGCCCTCCTCCGCCGCCTCCATCGCCGGGCGAGACGAGCCCGTCGCTTTGCGCGTGGGCCAGCTGGCCTCGTTGGCCGCCGCCGCCTCGCCCTACGACGCGCCCAAGCTTTATCAAGCGGCCCTCGACCAGACACGCGCCGCCGTCTTGAAGAAGCTGCTGAGCGCCGAGTTGTCGCGCCGCATGACCCGGGCGCTTTTCCATTTCGCCGGGCCGCAGGGGCGCGCCGCGCAGCGCGCGCTGGCTCAAGACGCCGCCGGAGCGGCCCAGCCCGAGCAGGCCCGCCGCGCGCTGTCGGCGATCCGCGATTGGGGCCGGCTCTTCGACTCCTTCGGCAAGCCTCTGCCGAGCCAGGACGCCGCGACCCGGGCGCGGGTGGCCATCGCGCACGATCATCTGCGCTCAGGCGGCGTGCCCGCTTCCGGGCAGGCCGCCCGCGCGGCCGCGGAGGGTGCCGTGGCCGCCTTGCCGGCGCTGTCGATGCCGGACGTTTCCCGCGAGCCCGGGCTGACCCTGGGCGAATCGAGCACCTGGCTCGACGACGCGCTGGCCGCCCATGCGAGCAACCCCGGCACCGATCCGTCGCTGCTGTACCGGATCGCCCGCCAAGGCGCGCGCGAACTCGTTCCGGCCGCGCTTTCCTCGGCGTCCGCCCAAGCCGTCCGCGGCTGGCTTTCCGAGGCCTGGCATTGGCTGCTCGACTTTTGGGCCCGCTTCTTCGGACCGGAGGCTTCGGTCGATCTGGGCGGCGGAGTGGTCGTTCGCGGCCCGGCCGGGGACCTGACCGGTCTGGCGGCTTTCAAGCGCGCGCCCTCTTCCGTCGAAGCCGCGGCCGCGGCCGGCGGCGTCGCCGTGGCGTCTCTCGATCTGGCGAGCCTCAACCGACCCTTCGTTTCGGTCCTGCGGCTGCTCTCGGCGCCGGGGCCGATGTCGGAAGAGCGCCTGCAGGGCGTACTGGAGCAAGGCGGGGCCCTGGCGCGCGCTTCGGTTTCGGCGACCGGAGATCCCAGCGGACTGCGCGAGTATCAGCGCATCGAAGCGCGTCTCTCCGGCGCGGGACAACTACGCCCGGTCGACGAAAAGCTGCTCGTTTACTGGCTGGGGGCGATGCGCGACGCCGCGCTCTGGAAATTCGAGCGGCCGGCCGCCGAGACGGCTCGCCGCAAGCCCGTCGTCCTGTGCGATCTCTCGCCCGACGGCCTGATCCTGGTTGCGGCGCCTCGGTCGCGGTCGCGCGATTTGCGCGCGGCGGGCCTGACGCCGGTGCGAAGCGGACCGGCGGCGGTCGTGGCGCGGCTGAGCCTGGCCGGCCTAGGCGCCGCGCAGCGCCGCGGCGCTCTGGAAGCGGTGGTCGCGGCGGCGGCGGGCCTTTCGGCGCCGCCCGCGCAGGCCGCCACGCGGCGGCAGGCCGAGGCGCTCTGGGCCTACGCGCGCGCTCATGAGGCGGCCGCCCGGCAAGAGGCCAGGCGCTTGGACGCCGAGGACGCCCTGGGGCTGCGGCGGTTCACGCCCGTCGGGCGGCTGGAAACGCCGCGCGGCCGGTTTCTGATGGAACGCTCGCGCCGAGTGCTGCCTGGCCGGCTCGAGGAGAGCTGGCTGCTGCGCGACGAGGCCACCAGGCGGGCCGTGTTCGCGGAAACGACGGCGTCGCCGCTGCCCCGTTGAGCCCGCTGTCGGCGCTGGCCTTGCTCGTGCTTGCCGGCCCCGCCGCGCCCGAGACGTTCCGCGCCGCGCCGCTCTCCGCGGGGATAGCAGCGGCCCAACCCGTGACCGCGCCGGCCACTTACGATCGGCGAAAGGCCGCGGGCGGGGGCTTCGTCTTGGTCTTGCGCGACCCCGGCGTCTCGGACGACGAGGCCATCCGCATGTCCGAGGCCGTCGTCCTGGCGCCCGGACCCGCCGCCTCGCGCGGCGCGGCGCTGGCGCGCTCCCACGGCGTGCCGGCCGTCGCGCCGCTCGGCCGCTGGGAAGCCGGCCGGCTCCTGCTCGACGAGCCCGTGTTCGGGCCGCCCCGCCGCTCGGCGGACTTCACGTTCCAGGCGGTGACGCGCGTCGAGCGCTGGCCTATCGAGGAAGGCGAGCCCGTGACGGTGGATGCCGCAAGCGGACTGGTGGCGCTCTACGCTGCGCAGCGCCGCGGCGGCGTCCTGGAGCTGGCCCAAGCGCTCCAGGCCTACGACGGCCTGCGCGACGGACAGGCGCTGGTCCAATGGTGGCAGGCGCGCGCCGGCCAGGCCGCGGCCGAGAAGCTGGGCCTGAGGCTCGTGGAAGGCCTGGCCGGGCGCGTGGCGCTGTCAGGAGGGCGGGCGGCGGACTACTTCGCCGTGGAAGCCGCGGTCGAAAGCTCGCTTGCCCGGGCGCGCCGGCCGACGTTTTCGCGCGCGGCCGGCGCCGCTGCCGCGGCTCGATTGCGAAAGGGCGAAGCCGCCCTCGCGGCGCTCGAGACCGCCTTGCGTCGGGCCTCGTCGCAGGCAGCCCTCGAGCGGCTGCGGGCCCGCGTCCTGGATTCTTGCGGCCGCCTCGACGGCCTGGCGTCTGGGCTTCGCCTGCCGGCGCCGTCTTGCCGGGCCGCCTCGGCCCAGGCTCGCGCGAGGCTTGCCGCTCTCGCCGCGAAGCCGCCCCTCACTTGGCGCGGCGCCGCCTGGTCCGCCGGCGCCGCCAAGCGCCCGTCCTCCGTCGTGCCCGCCGAGGCTTGCTCGGAGTTCCTCTATGCCTCGGGTCTCGGCGCGCGGATTTCCGACATCGTCGCAGACGCCTCGCTGCCGCTGCCGCTCAAGTCCAGCCGCATCCGGGCTCTATTGGCGGCGGCGCGCCTCGACCCCGGCTCGCCCGCCGGCCGGGCGCTGGAGGCGGCCTCGTCAGGATCCGGTCTCTTCGACTTCGAAGTCGAAGGAGCGGCCGTTCGCTCCGGAGTGGCCAAGGCCGGCGCGGTCAAGGCGCTGCTGGAGTCCTGGGCGGATTATTGGTCGCCGGGGCCGCTGGGCGCGCGCCTGCGCGCAGGCGCGCGCGAAGCCGCGCCGCAGGTGAAGGTCTCCCCGACGCTCTCGCCGCAGGTTTCGGGTATCGTCTATACCGGCGACCCGGCGACGCCGTCACCCGCCGAAGTTTTCGCCGCGCGGGGGCCGATAGAAGCGCTTTGGACCGGCCCTTTGGGCGAATATCGCTTGGATCTCGCGTCCGGACGCGCGCGGCTGGTCTCGGGCGACCCGGCCCCCGCCTTCGACGCCCCGGCGCAGGCGCGGCTGGCCCGCACGGTGCGGAGTCTGGGCGATTTCTTCGGGACCGGCGCCTCCGCCTCGTTCGCCTTCCAGGACGGAGCGCTCTACGTGCTCGACGCCCGGCCGGCGCCGTAGCGCCGCGCTCGAGGGGCATTAAATTTATGTGGACGTCACTGGCTTTTGCCAAAGCAGGCTGATATACTTAGCACGATGTCTCACGTGCTCGTTCTCAATCGGAATCTTTACGCCATCACGGTGACCCCGTGGGAGCGGGCCCTGACGCTGCTCTACCTGGACCACGCCGCCGTTGTCGACGACGAATATCGCGTCCACGACTTCAAGGACTGGGTCGAGCTTTCCAAGACCATCGCCGAGCATCCGGCGGGCTTCATCCACACGCCCACGCTGCGCTTGGCGATCCCCGAAGTCATCGCCCTCAAGGCCTTCGACAAGGTCCCGCGCCAGGAAGTGCCCTTCACGCGCCGCAACATCTATCACCATTACGGCAACCGCTGCTGCTATTGCGGGCGGCACTTCCAGTCCAGCGACCTCAATCTCGACCACGTCGTGCCCCGCTCGCGCGGCGGCGCCACCGATTGGAGCAACATCGTCACGGCCTGCATCCCCTGCAACCTGCGCAAAGGCAGCCGCCTGCCTCACGAGGCGGGCATGAAGCTCGTCGTGCCACTCTCGCGGCCGAAGCTGCGCGCCGGCGTCACGCTGCTGGCGCGCGCTCCGATCCGCATGCGGCGCTCCTGGCAGCGCTTCATCGATAACATCTACTGGGACAGCCAGCTCGAGCCGTAGACGCGTCTTGACAAACGGCGCTCCGGGCGCCATCCTTTGATGATGATGTTCCGTCGCAACGAAGAGCTCTTTACCGACGAGGAAAACCTCCGCCAGCTGGCCGCTCCGTGGCGCACGCGCGTCCATCTGGACCGCCTCCAGGCCGCCGCCCGAAAGCCGGGCGAGGCTTTCGAGTTCGCAGTGCTGGGCGATGCCGAGCCCGGACGCTTCTGGATATGGCGCGCGCTCTTCAACCGGCCCGGGGTCTTTCGCCGGCAGCTTTCCCGCGTGCAGACTCAGTCCGTGGACTTCACGATCCAGCTCGGCGATATGGTCAGCTGCGGCAAGCCTCGCCATTACTTTGATTTCTTCCGCCAACTTCACGGCCTGCCGATCGAAAAGCCTTATTTGACCGTCATCGGCAACCACGACCGTTCCCATCCTCACGGCCGCTCCCACTCGCGGGTCTACCGGCGGCTCTTCGGCCGCGCCACGAACTATTTCTTCGACTACGGCGGCGTGCGCTTCATCGTCCTGGACTCCAGCCGCCAGCGTCTCACGCAGGCGCAGATTCGGTGGCTTGCCGCGGTCTGCCGCGGCCCCCGGCGCAAGGTTGTGCTCACGCACATGCCGCCCGTCCTTCTCGGTCTCTGGGGCCCGGCGGGGCACCGCATGGGAGGCTTCCATCAGGGCGCTCATCAGTTCACCGATCTGATGGCCGAGTTGGCGGTCGAGCGCGTCTACATGGGGCACGTGCACGCCTTCGGCGTCCAGGATTATAAAGGAGTGCGCTACGTGCTCACCGGCGGCGGCGGCTCGCCGCTGTTCCCCTCGGGGGCGCGCGACCGCTTCCACCACTTCCTGACGGTCTCCGTCGGCCCCGACGGCCTGCGCGAGCGAGTGCACCTTCTCGACGGCTCGTCGTTCCAGATCCCTGCCGGGAAAGTCCTGATCGCTTAGGGTGTCAGACTTTCACTTTTCACTTACTCAGTAATAAGTGAAAAGTGAAAGTCTGACACCCTAAAGCAGGATTCGCGGACCGTCGCGCCGGAACGTCCCCGGCCTGGTCCCCGACGCGAGCAGGTGGTCGCTGTCGAGATCGAGCCACCGGAAGGCGCCGGTGCCCAGGGCGAAGTGCACGCTGGCCGACAGGCCGGCCGCCGTTTCGGCCATGCAACCCATCATGAGCGGGACTTTAGCCGCTCGCGCGATTTGCACGATCGCCAGCGAACGCGTCAGGCCCGATTTGGCCATCTTCACGTTGATGGCGCTCGCCGCCCCCAATTCCAGCGCCTTCAAAGTGCCCTGCGGGTCCGCTACGCTCTCGTCGGCGGCCACCGGCACGGGGCAACGCTTCGTCAGCGCCGCCATCTGCGCCAGCGCGTGCTTGGGCAGAGGCTGCTCCAGCAGTTGCGGCGCGATCCCGGCTTTGGCGCACCCCTCTAGAAGCTTCAAGGCTGACGAGACGGTGAGACCTTGATTGCCGTCGAGCAGCAGGTGGGCCCGGGGATGGGCGCGGCGGACCGCGAGCACGCGCTCGAGGTCCGCCTTGGGCGAGGTGCCGACCTTCACCTTGAGGCTGCGGAAGCCTTCGTCCCGGGCTTCGGCGGCCGCCCGAGCGGCCGCCGTCGCGTCGGCGGCCGAGATCGTGACGTCGGTCTCTCCCTCGCGAGAGGCTGCGCCGAACCACTCCGCGAGCGGCATCCCCCGCCAAGCGGCGAGCGCCGACAACAGCGCCGCCTCGAAGGCGGCCGCCGCCGGCAGGGCGGCTCCCGCGGCCGACCAGGCCTGCTCGCAGAGAGGGGTCCAATCGCGGGCGTCGCGCCCGCGGGCGCCAGCCGCGGCGCGCGCGAGGGCGGAGGCCAGCCGGCGCGGCGACAGGCGCGCGAAGGCCAGCGAGGACGAGGCTTCCCCGTAGCCGCGCGCTCCGCAGGCGAGCTCCAGCGTCAGGCCGACGTTGGTGGTCGCGGACTTGCGGCCGAGAGCGGTGACAAAGGGGCGCTTGAGAGCCGCCTCGAAGGTCTCGACGCGGAAGCGGCGCACGACCGTCGGGACGGTCACGGCCAGACTATATCAAATGGACGCAGGCGATAAGTTATAATGCCCGCCGTGAGACTCGCGGCGCTGCTCTTGTGCCTTTTTACGGCGTTTCCCGCGTCGGCGGCCCGCCGTCCCCGCCATCTCAAGGCCGTCGACCTCTACCGCTCCGACGAGATCACGTTGGACGCGGCTCGCAAGCGGCTGATGCCCCTGATCGATCGCTACGCCGCCTTGCGGGAATCGGGCGGCCGCCGCTCTCTAGCCGCCGCCGCCAAGGCCAAGATTCGCGTCGAAGCCGGCCTGCGCGCCATGGCCGCGCTCGCCTACGCCGACCTCTATTATGCCGACTACGTGACGCCGAAGGGCCGCTCTTCCTACATCACGCTCGACGTCGTCGACCGCAAGGACCGCAAGGCCCGCATGCCTTTCCGCCCTCGGCCCTGGCGCCGCCTGCCGGATCCTGGAGGATTGCTCGCGGCTTGGCGCGGCTATGCCGCGCTCGGCAAGAGGCTGATCGCCACCGGCCAGTTGGAGCTCACGGAGCGTCCGGACGGCTTGGGGTATTACCGTCTCTGGGGCTCGGCTACTCCCAAGCTGGCCGCCTACGAGAAGCGATTCGAAGCCGGCGCGCTCGGCCGAAGGAAGGAGCTGCTGCAAGTCGCGTTTCAAGACGCGCGGCCGGCGCAGCGCTCGGCGGCTCTTTTTGTTCTCTCGTATATGCCCGGCGGCGACGACGTCGCGCGCGTCATGCAGGATGCTCTGCGCGATCCGGACGTCGACGTGCGGGGCGCCGCTCTCCAGATCCTCGCCGACCTGGCGACTTACGACAGGGCGGCCGCGATCGACGCCGGCAAGCTCTTTCCCGTCCTGGACTATCCGAGCACGGCGGATCGCGTCAAGGCTTTGGCCGTCCTGGTCGGTATGGCCGACAATCCGAGGTACAAGGCCTTCCTGCTCTCCTGCGTGCCGCAGCCGGCGGTGCGCCTCTTGCGCTTGTCGCAGCCCGACAGCCAGGACCTCGCCTATACGTTGTTGACGATGCTCGCGCCCGCTCCCCTGGACCGCCGCGACGTCGACGGCTGGCAGCGCTGGGCCGACGCCCAAGCCGCGGGCGCCCCGAAAGCCGGTGGACATTAGGAGCCTTCCCGAGCCGCGTGGCTCCCTGCTGCCTGTTTTCAAGGCAAGCCCGGCAGTGCTGGGAAAGATTCTCGGCGGCTTCGGGCTGTCGACCGTCGGGATCTATTACCTGGGCTCGGGCCGCAAAAACCAGGACCTGCAGAGGATGATCATCGGCGCCGCGCTGATCCTCGGCGCGCTCTTCCTGTTCTAAACGAGGGCGCTACTGCCCGAGTTGCCCGCGCTGGCTGTCGATCTCTCTCTGCATCTCGTTTCCCAGGTCGTCCATCTCCGCCATCTCCTTTTGGAGGAGGTTCTCGATGCGGTAGGGGCGGCGCGGAGTGACGATCTGGGGCTTGGAGGCGACGGGCGCGGCGGGTTGGGGCACGGGGGCCGGGGCAGGCGCGGGAGCGGCGGAGGGGGCTTTCGCGGGCGCCGCCGCGGTCGCGGCCAAGGGCGCCGGCGCGGTAGCGGCGGGCGGCGCGGCGATGGAGTCGAGCGCCGCGGTCGCGGCCGCCTTGGGCGCCGCGGGCGCGGCGGCCAGGGCCACCTCGGAGCCGGACGCCAGCCACTTGCGCACGACGTCGGATTTGATCGAGAAATTGACGCTCGTGATCGCCAGCCCGTCGGCCGCTTTGCGCGCCATCGAGGTGTTTACGCCGATCATGCCCCCGTCGGGCCCGATGAGCGGCCCTCCCGAATTGCCGCGGTTGATGCTGGCGTCGGTCTGGAAGACGTCCTTGCCCTGGACGTCTCCGAGGTTGGCGATCGTCGTGCTGATGACGCCCGTCGTCAGGGTCCAAAGGCCGCCTTGCTCGGGATGGCCGATCGCCACCAC
>DAIDHI010000058.1 GCA_027452025.1 Elusimicrobiota bacterium
GTATTGGGAATCGTAACGGTGTAGCTCTTCCCCGCGGTCGTTTTTCCTGAGCCTTGTTTCCCGACGGCATGGAACGACTCGATTTTCCCGGACGTTGCCCGACGCCGCGCCCGCAGCCTGGCCCGCGTTGCCGGCTTGCCCCGCGGCGTTGGCGCCCTGCGCCGCCTGCGCCGAGGCATCGCCGCCGTAAAGATTTCCCTGGATCATGCTCAAGCCGCTTTGGGAAGGCGCCTGCGCTCCGGGCAGGTCCGATGTATCACCCGTATATTTGCGAGGCTTCTCGGGAGAATCGAATATGCGCGGGCGTTCGACGGGCGGAGGGATCTTCGGCGGCGCTATGGCCATCTTCAGGCCGAAGGCGCCGGCGCCGATGCTGGCGACGAGCATCAGCATGGCGATTTTGGGGATGAGAGTCCCGATGAAGCCCTCGCCGCCCGACAGCGCTCCGCTGCCAAGGGTTCCCGCTAGCGAGCCGCCGCCGGAGCCCGCGCCGAGCCACAGCGGCAACCCGCCGCCGCGCTTCTTGCTCTGGCGCCGGCCGCCGACCTTCGCGAACTTGAAATCAGGAATCTCGGTCGCTTCCATGGAGCTCTCCCAGCATCGCGTATTGGACCCGCGGGGCGGGTTGGACGTAGCCGAAATCGGGAGCCACGCCGTTGGGGAACTGAGTCGGCAGGTAGCTCGCTTTGGGCCTGAGATACGACATCATGTCCAAGCCCAACGCCGCGGCCCCGGAGATGTACATGATCCACTTGCCGATATTCGCTTCAGGACCCGGCACGGTCTTCCCCGCCGCCGTAGTTGTCGTGGTATTAGAGAGCATCATCCCCGCGCCGCCGGCGATCAGGGCCGCCCCGGCCATCACGAACATCCCGCCCTGGTAGGTCTGGCCGTACTGGCCTCCGGCGATCATGCCGCCCAGATACATGACGAAGGCTCCGAGAGCGGCGACGATGGCGGCCAAGACCATGACAATAGTCCGATCGCCCTTCGCGATCTTCTGCCCCATGAAAATGAGCAGAGACGCGACGGCGATGAGCCCGGTGGCGATGTTGATCGCCGTCTGCCAGGGCGTGACGTTGGTGCCGTAGGCGGGCGGCGGGGCCGGGAACTGGTTGCTCGTCGTGCCGCCGTTGGTCGGGTTGGTGGGGTTGGTGCCCGCACCGGGGTTGCCGACGCCGGCGCCGCCCGCGTTGAGCCCGCCCCCGCTGCCGATGCCCGAGCCTCCGCCGTCGAAAGTATGGCCCGCCCCGTTGGTCATCAAGGTCTGCCCGTGGCTCAGAGTCCCGGCGCTCTGCAGCTGGCCCATGGCCCCGCTGCCAAACGCCCGATGCATCAGGGAGGCATGGGGCGCGGCCATCGGATGCGCGGCGCTTGCGAAAGCGGTCACCGGCTTGGCCGCGCTGGCCGCGAGAGCCTTGCCCGCGGACAGGCTGGCCGAAGAGTTGGCGCCGCCGGCGCCGAACTGAGAGAGCTTGCCCACCTGCATGTTGGACTTGAGCTTAGCGGCCTTGTCGCCGAACACGTTGCCGCCGTTGGCGGCCTTTTTAGCGGCCTCGGCGGCCGCCACGGCCGCGGCCTTCTGGGCGGCGGCTTGCTGGGCGGCCTGATCCTGGGCGGATTGGCTGACGCTGGGAGCGGGGGCGGAGGCGTTGGCCTGCTGGAGCTCCTGGAGCGAGGAGGAGCCGGCCGAGCCGGGGACCTGGAGCTGCGAGCCGCCGGCGGCGGAACCTCCGGAGGAGGCCGGCTGGGCCGGCCTCGGCGCGAAAAGGTTGGCGAAGCTCGCGTCGGGGTTGTCGGCGCGCGACGGGCCGAAGGCCCGGTAGCCCAGCCAGCCGATGCCTCCGGCCATCGTCGTGGCGGCGAGGATGAGGCCGACGAGACCGGCCTTGGTGGCCATGAGGCCCCCGGCCAGGCCGCCGCGGCCGAGCAGAGCGGCCCAACCGCCGGAGCTTCCAAAGCCGGTAGAACCGGCGCCGGCGGCGCCGCCGCCGCCGGCGCCGACGCCTTCGCCGAACAGGCTGGCCCATATCCCGCCTTTCTTCCTGCCGTCTTTGTTCTGAGTTTGGGTGTCCATGGAACTCACATGCCCATGCCGCTCATGAGCAGCATAGGGAGTCCTCCGATGAAAGCCATCATCAGCATCTGCATGATATTCGTGCCGTTGTTGTTGACGGGCGGCGTAGGCGTGACGTTGGGCACCAGGGTCTGCTGATTGAGCTTGCCGTAATCGTTGACCGAGGGCTTGAGATCGATGGGAGTCTTGCCGTCGATGCCGACGCCGCCGGCCGAGCCGCCTTTGGGCCCGCCGACGAGGGTGCCGCCCTGCGCCGCGCCGTCGAAGTTGCGCGCGATCATGTTGGCCGCGGAGTCGGCATTGCCGGCCTGCGCGGCCGCGATCGCCGAGCCGGCCGCGCTTTGCAAAGCCGCTTTGGCTCCGCCCCCGGCGGCCGAGGCGAGCGAGTCGTTGCCCAGCCCGTGCGTATACGCGACGCCCGTATTAGGCGTGTCCGAGCCGAAGGCGTTGAGATGCGCGCCGCCGCTTCCGGGGGAAGCGTAGCTGACGGAGGCCGCCGAAGCGCTTTCCCCTCCCCCAAGCCCGGAGAGCGAGCCGAAGTTGGCGTGCGGCGGGTTGAAGGGGATGGAAGCCGAGGCGTCGGCGCGGCCGCCCATGGCCGCGGCGCGGGAGCGGCTGGCGATGTCGTTGAGCGCGTCGGCGAGGGTCCCGTTGGACTTGGCGCGCGTCGACGCCGAGGCCGTCTTCGGCGCGGAGGCGGGCGGGGCCTGGAAAAGGGAGTCGGTGATCGGGCCCGAGTCTCTCTTATATGGCCCGAGGTCGTCCATCGACAGGTCGACGGCATGGCCGGGCGCGCCGCCCGGGTTGAACGGGGAATCGAGGCTCTGCTCGGCCGAGCGCAGGCCGGACTCGGCCATGGAAACGCTGCCGGAGCCGGTGTTTCCTCCCATCAGCGGCACGCAGACCCAGCCGCCGATCCCGCCAAAAAGGGCCAGGATTACCCACCAGTATTTGCGAAAAGGATCGGTGCCGCGAGCGATTTTGATGGCCATAACGCGACCATCGGCAGTGTAGCCCGCACCCCTGGCTTTGTCAAGGATTTGCGGCTTTTCTTACTGCTTTTTTACGCGGCGGGGCCTTGCAGCGGCGCCGGCAGCACGTGCGGCTGGCCGTCGCCGTTGGCGGACACGGGCTGGGGCAAGGGCAGCGGCTTGGGCGGCTTGCCGTACTCGGTGAAGATCGCCACGATCTCGTCGTAGTCGAGCTCGTCCTTCTTCAGAAGCTCGTTGGCGAACCGCTCGAGAATACGCGTCTCGGAGTGCAGAGTCTGCTCCACTTCCGCCATGCACTCCTGAAGCAGCTTCTGCGTGGCGCTGTTGAGCTTCTCCTTGAGGTCGTCGGAGAGCTGGTTTTCCGGGATGCGGGTGAAGTCTCCCACGTAGCCGTGCTCGCCCATGCCGTAGCGCCAGACCATGTTGTGGGCGATAGTCATGGCGTTGGCGAAGTCCGAGGAAACGCCGTCGGTGGTGACGCCGAACTTGAGTCGCTCGGCCACGTAGCCGGCCAGCGAGACCTTGATGTGCGCGCGCAGGGTCCTGGCGTCGGAGGAGTAGAGCTCCTCGCGCGGGATCGAGTGAACCACTCCGAGCGTGCCGCCGCGCTGGACGATCGACACCTTGAAGACGTCGTTGGTCGGGTGGGTCAAATAGACGATGAGGAGGTGGCCGGCCTCGTGATAGGCCGTCATCTCGCGCTCGCGGGGCGTCATGTTGAGGCGGTGAGCCACGCCCAGTTCGATGCGCTCGATGGCCGCCGACACGTCCTTATAGCTGATGAGCTCGCGCCGATCCCTGGTGGCGATGAGCGCGGCTTCCTTGAGGATATTCTCGATCTCGGCCGGCGTCTTATACACGGCCTTGCGCGCCAGGCGCGAGAGGTCGACGTTAGAGTCGAGCTGTATCTTGCGGGCGTAGTATTCGAAGATCTCCTTGCGCTCCTGCAGGTTCGGGCGGGAAATCGAGATCGTGCGGTCGAAGCGCCCCGGGCGCAGCAACGCGGCGTCGAGCACCTCTTCCGCCGCGTTCATGGCGCCGATGACGACGATGTGGGCGTCGTCGTCGTGCAGGCCGTCCATTTCGACGAGCAGCTGGTTGAGCGTGCTGTTGGACTCCGAGGAGCCTCCGAAGGCGTCCATAAAGACGCGGGTCTTGCCGAGAACCTCGATCTCGTCAATGAAGATGATGCAGGCGCCGTAAGCCTGGGCGTACTGCCTGGCCTGCTTGAAGAGCTTGCGCACCCGCGCCGCGCCCACGCCGACGAAAATCTCCACGAACTCCGAGCCCGCGGTGGACAGAAACGGCACCCCGGCCTCCGTGGCGATGGCCTTGGCGAGCATGGTCTTTCCGCAGCCGGGCGGACCGATCATGAGCATGCCGTGCAGGATCTTGCCTCCGACTTTCTTCAAGGCGGCGCGGTCCTTGATGAGCTGGACCATCTCCCAGGCCTCGCGCTTGGCCTCGGTCAGGCCGATGACGTCGGAGAAGCGCACGTTGACTTGAGCTGAGGCGACGCGCGACTTCTTGAACTGGGCGAACCCCCCGCCGTACTGCAGCAGGTAAAGGAACGCGACGAAGACCAGCGTCTGGATGATGCCCCAGGGCAGGGACGCGACGTTGATGCCGATGATGTAGCGCCGGACGCTCTCCTCCATCCCGGCCATGTACCACACGGGCAGGACGATCGAGACGCACACGCCGGCGGCAATGGCGACCCACAGCCAGTAGCGCTGCATGAAGAGGCGGAATTTGGCCCAGAGCATAGGTCTCCTCAGGTGTCAGACTTTCACTTTTCACTTATTAGAATAAGTGAAAAGTGAAAGTCTGACACCACTATACCATATCATTGCTGGCCGCCCGGAAGGATGAAGGCGATGGGGCGGTCGCGGTTGGGGACGTATTTGGTCACCTGGAAGGTGAAGCCCGGGCTGTGATACATCCAGGCGATGTCGATGGGGCGGGTCTTGACCGTCAGGGTGCAAACGTTCCAAACCTGGGTGCGATCGCAGGTGAAGAGCGCGCCGGGGCCCGTCAGGTGCACGAGGTCCAGGAACTGTTCATTGGAGCTGCCGAAGCCGAGGTAGCTGCTGACGTTTTGCTGGATGCTGTCGAGCAGCGCGCCGGAGTCGAAGCCCTCGTAGTCGACGTTTCGATGCGACTCGAGCTGCCAGCGGCGGGCCGCGTAGAACGACGCCACCTCCATCTTCTGGACGAGCACGAGCATCGCGAATATCTTGGCGAAGGCGAAGAGAAAGAACATGAAGATCGGGAAGAGCAGCACGACCTCCGTGGTCGCCACGCCGCGGCCTGCCTTGAGCCTTCTCATGGGTAGAGGCGCACCTGGAACTTCGGCGTGGGCTGGGGCCACACGGACGCGACGCCTTCCACGCCGCGCCACAGGGAGACCGTGGCGTGGACCTTGGGCCCCCCGTCGACGCCGTTCATCATCTGGTTCACGTCGACGCCGAAGTAGTTGCTGGGCGCCGTCCACTGCGCGCTGACCGGCCAGCCGAACTCGGGGACATCGCCGTTGCCCGTCGGCCCGCTGGCGCTCTGAATGAGGCTTTTGTCCACCGTCACGAGCTGGAAGAGGCCGCTGCAGTCGCTGATCGTGTCCGGCATCGCGCTGCCCGGCTGGTTGCCGATGACCCGGTAAGGCTGGCCGAAGTCGTGGACCAGCAGGTTGCCGTAGAAGAGAACCTTGGCCGCGCAGTCGAACTTCACCCCGCCGCTCAGAAAGCCCCCCGCGCTGGAATCGAACTCGGCGGCCGCGCCGGCCGCCTCGGCCAGCGCCGTGGGGCCTCCGCTGTTAAGCCAGTAGGACTTCTTGAGGAAGTTGTGGTCGCCTCCGAGGCGCTTGAGCACCGAATACTGCGCCGATTCAACCGAGCCGAGGAGCTGATAGACCTGAACGAAGAGCTTGTAGGCCGAGTTGGCGTCCTCCCAGTTCAGGTTCCAATGCTCGGCCGTCTGCTCGCTGATGATCGTCACGCAGGGATGGGTGTCGCAGGCGGAATTGTGGGAGTCGATGTCCGGATCGTCGGAGTTCATGCCCGCGCGCGGGCTGTTCTCGTCGTAGAGGATGTTCCAGGCCCCGGACGCCCCGCCTTGATAGGCCTTGCCCGCCGGGTCGCTTGGATCGCGCGGGAAGACTCCGTCGTGATAAAGAATGTCGTCCCAGGGGCTGGTCCCGGGGCAGGGGTCGCGGCCGAAGCAGTCCAGCGTCTCGTCGTGGAAGCCCTCGTAGAAGATGCGCATCGGGAAGGCCCCGTTGACGTAGGCCGAGCGGTTGACGAAGTCCGAGTAGTTCGTCATCTCGACGAAGGAGGCGGAGTCGATGGCGAACTGGTGGCGGATCTTTTCCCGGGACAGCTTGGCCGTCTCGAAGATGAGAAAGACGAACAGCATCAGCGTCGGGAAAAAGAACAGGGCCGGGATCAGAATCTGCCCCCGGCTGGCCGACGCTGGCCGGCTGGCCTTCATACCGGGTGTATAGCCCCGCAAGGCGGCAAATTCAAGTCTTGCTTGTTAAATTCGCGGTTACGCCGGCCGGGGGGCCGGGGCGGCCGCGAGGAAGCGCGCCGTGGCCTCCTGGTCGAAGGCCGCCTTTTGGCCGGCGGCGTCGAAGCTCGCGGCGACGTGCGGGTAGAGCGCGCCGTTTTGACAGCGGAACAGGCGGATTTGATAAGTGGTCGAATAGAGCTCGCCGCGGACGCCCTCCATCTCCACCCAGAGGGCGCGGTCGCCCCAAGGCTGGAGCAGCCGGCCGACGTCTCGCTGGTAGGCGGCGTAATCGGAATCGGACATGCGCGCCGTCGTGCCGACGTTGAAGATCAGAAGGCCCACGTCGGGGTCGTCGCTGGGAATGTTCTTGGCGGCGAAGTGAGGGGCCTTGGCCGTCGGGCAAGGCGCCAGCTGGACGAAGGCCGCCTCCTTGCGCAGACGCTCCTGGAGCTTGTCTATGGCCGAATCAAGCGCCGCGATCATGGCCGTCTGGTCGGGCAGGATGCCGGCCGTCAGCCAGCGGCGCTGGTCCAGGTCGGAGACGCTCAGCGGATCGGGATCCACGCCGATCCGGGCGGCCACCAGGTCAGAGCGGAAGCCCTTGAGCGGCTGGATGAGGTCGGCGGCGAGGTTCAGCCCGGCTCCGGCGTTGACCTCGACCAGATAGTAAGGCAGGTTCCTGCGCTGAAAAAAAAGCGCGGCCGGCGCCATCCAAACGGGCGCGCGCGCCTGCACGTAGACGCGACGATGACGATCCTTGAGGTTTCGGAAGAAGCTCTTGGGCGGCTGCGCCAGAAAGCGCGCGAAAGCGCCGCTCGGGTCGGCCTCCGCCGTGCCGCCGCAGGACGGGAAGTAGCGCACCAGAGGGTTCTCGGCGTCGGACAGCGCCTCGAAATGGACGGCGCTCAAAAACAGCCCGAACGCCTCGGTCCAGGCAATGAAGGTCCGGCCGGCCCAGGCCTTGGACGTCTCCAGCCACCAAGGCGGATCGCCGTTTTTGAGCTGCTCGGAAAGGAAGCGCAGCAGCGCCGAGGAAACGGGAAGGTCGGGCATGGTCGCCGCCGCGCGGTCGACCTGGGCCACGAACGCTTCCTTGGAGATCACGACGCCGTCAGGCGGACTCTTCCGGCGAGATCAGGCCGATCTCTATGCCCTTGACCACCGCTTCCGTGCGGTTGCTGACCTCGAGCTTCTGGAAGATCGCGTTCAAGTGGTTTTTGATGGTCTTGACCGAGCACTCCATCTTCGCGGCGATTTCCTTGTTGGACAACCCGCTGCCGAGGAACACCAGCGCCCGGATCTCCGTCTTGGTCAGCGCCACGGGCGAGGACTGCCCGCCGTTGGACATCTGGCGCAGGCCCTGGATGAGCTTGCCCATGACCTGCTGCGGGATCATCACGCCGTCGTTGGCGAAGGCCTTGAGCGCGTTGACGAGCTCCGCCGCGGGCAGCATCTTGGAAAGATAGCCGTTGGCGCCGGCCTGGATCGACTCCATGACGTGCGCCTCGTCCTCGAAGCTGGAAAGGATCAAGACGTTAGTGCTCGGGCACTCCTTGCGGATCTGCCGGGTGGCAGCCACGCCGTCGAGATGGGGCAGCTTGATGTCCATGAGGATCACGTCGGGCCGCAGCTTCTTGGCCAGCCGCACGGCCTCGTGGCCGTCCGCCGCTTCGCCGACGACTTCGACGATGCGCTCGTTTTCGAGCAGGTCCTTGATCCCCTCGCGAAAGAGCGTCTGATCGTCGGCGATGAGCACCTTGACTTTCTTCTTCGATGGCATGCGCGGTCTCCTCTCTCCGAAAGCTAGTGAAGTATGGCCGACCCCCCGGCTTTTGTCAAGCCGCCGGTATCGTGAAAAAGAAAGTCGCGCCCCGGCCTTGGCCCGGACTCTCCACCCACAGCCGGCCCTTGTGCGACTCCACGATCTCCTTGGAGATCGACAGCCCGAGCCCCAGCCTGCCGCCGCCGGCTTGACCGCGGCCTTGATAGAAGCTCTGAAAGATTTTTTGCAGGTCGCCGGGCGCGATGCCCTCGCCGGAGTCTTGGACGGCGAAGCGCACGCCGGGAGCCGAGCCGTTCTGCGCCGCGCCGACGGTCACGACGATGCGCCCGCCTTTCCCGGTGTGTCGTATCGCGTTCTCCAGGAGGTTGTTGAGCACCTGAGCCACGCGCCGCTTGTCGGCCGAGATCTGCGGCAGCGCGGCCTGGATTTGCGCCGTAAGCGCTATGCCGCGCGCCTGCGCGCGAGCCTGCGGGCCGACGAGCGCCTCCTCGACCATCGCGCCCGGGGCGAAAAGCGCCGGCTCCATGCGGAACTTGCCCTGCTCGATGGCGGCCCAATCGACGAGGTCCTCGATGAGGCGCGCGATCTGTCCGATGCCGTTGGAGATGTAGACCATCTTCTTGCGCTGCTGCTCATCGGGATTGATCGTCTGTGAAAGCATCTCAAAGCTCACCTGGAGGGTCATCAGCGCGTTGGAGAGGTCGTGGGAGGACATGGACATGAACTTCGACTTCATCTCGTTGAGCCTGGCCAACTGCTCGTTCTTGGCCTTGAGCTCCTGCTCCAGGCGCAGCTTCTCCAGGGCGTTGCCGATGCGGTGCTTGAGCAGATCGAAGTCGACGGGCTTGGTCAGGAAATCGTTGGCCGCTCCGCGCATGGCGGCGATCGCCGTGTCCAGCGTCCCGTTGCCTGTCAGCATGAGGATCTTGCTCTCGACGTTGATCTCACGGATGCGCTTGATCACCTCGATGCCGGTGGCATCGCCGAGGTTGTAGTCCATGAGGATCACGTCGAAGAAGCGCTTTTGAACCGCGGCCAGGGCCTGCGCCCCGCTGCCGGCCTGGGCCACGTCGTAGCCGTCGAGGTCCAAGTTGTCGGAGATGGTCTCCCGAATGTTCGCGTCGTCGTCGACGATGAGGATGGAGGGCTTTGGCTCTGTCATCGGATCACACCTTCACCGCCGCGGCGCCCGGCGCCTTTTGCGCCACGGGCAGGTACAGCCGAAACACGGTTCCGCGCCCGACGACGCTCTCCACGTCCACGCGTCCCCGGTGGCGGTCCATCACTTTGCGCACCACGGCCAGGCCGAGGCCGGTGCCGCGCGCCTTCGTCGTGAAAAAGGGCGCGAAGATCTTGTCGAGAACGTCGGGCGGGATGCCGGGGCCCGTATCGCCGATTTCGATCGCGACCGTGCCGCCGTCGGCCAGGGCCGTACGCACGCGGACCGTGCCTTGCTGAGGCATCACCTCGATGCCGTTGCCGATGAGGTTGCGCACGGCCTGCTGCATCTCGGTGGTGTCGATGTCGACCATGGGGTTGGCGCCGTCCAGCATTTTCTCGAGCTTGATGTGCGCCGGGAAAGGATACACCGAAAGCAGCTCCTCGAGCCAGGCGTTGAGGGAGACGTGCTCGGGCTTGAGCTCGCGCTGGCGGGAGTAGGTGAGGATCTCGTTGATGATGCCGTTGGCCTGCTGGATTTCGGACTCGATGATCTTGATGTGCTTGGCGAGCTTCGCGTCGGGCTCCCCGGCCTGACCCAGCTTGGTCTTGATGAAGTAGATCGAGTTGTTGATGACGGCCAAGGGATTCCTGATCTCGTGCCCGACGACGGAGGCCATTTGTCCGATCGCGGCCAGGCGCTCCTTCTTGATGAGCTCGTCTTGAGCGGCCTTGAGCTCGCGGGTGCGCGCCTCGACGCGCTTGTTGAGCTCCTTGGCGTAATTCTCGAGCTTGGTCTTGGCGTCGACGAGCTCCCCCGTCTTTTCGCGCAGGGACTCGCTCATCCCGAGAAAGGTCTGCGCCAGATCGCCGATCTCGTCGTTGGTCGTGACGACTTCCGGCAGGTCCTCGAACTGCCCCTTGCCGAGGCGGTCGGCCGCCTCGCGCAGAAGGCGCACGGGCTGCGTGATGTGTCCCGCCACGGCCAGCGACAGCAGGACCGTCACGAGCACGACCCAGACGAGCACCTGAAAGATCTGCTTCTTCATCTCCGTCGCCGTCTGATAGGCCGCCTCCACCGGCTGCTGGACATAGACGACCCAGCCGAGCTCCTTGACGTCGGAGTAAGCGCCTAGAAGCCGCGAGCCGTCGGACAGCATTATCTCGCCGCCGCCCTTGTCGTTCATCTGCGTGGTGATGATCTTGAGGATATCGTCGCTGAGGCGTGCATCGGGCTTGTAGACCTGCTTGGGATCGGAGTCCGCGATGAGGAAGCCGTCCGGGGCGACGACGGCGGCGGAACTGCGGCTGGCCGGAGGGAACTCCATGCCGAGCATGGACGACAACCCGTTCAAGCTGACCTTCCCAACGAGCACCCCGACGGCCTTGGGGGGCTGCTGCGTGGAATCGAGGATGGCCGAGGCGATGGTCACCGTCGGATAGATCCCCTGGAAGCGCTCCAGGCCGCCGACGTAGTGGCCCCGCGTGATGGCCGTGTTGAAGTATTCCTCGTTGGAGACGTTGCGCAGCTCGGGGCTGGGCCCCAAAAACCGCCCGACTCGCAGCGTCTCGACGCCTTGCGCATCGACGACGGAAAGCTCCAGCACGGCCATGTGCACCTGGAGCATGCGGTCGAGGTACTGCTTCTGCTTGGCCGCGTTCATCGTCGAGAAATCGGCCAGGCCGGAGGTCTCGGCCAGGACGTTGCCGTAGGTCGAGACGTACTTATAGACGGTGTCCGAAAAGCCGACCGCCAGCGACTCCTGCATCGAGAGCGTCTGCTTGCGCAGGGACGCCTGGGAGACGTTGACCAGCAGGTAGCCGACAAAGCCCATCGGCACCAGGGAGATGCCTAGAAACCACCCCAGGATCTTGTAGGCCAGCTTGCCGCGTCCGCCTCTCGCCATCAGCTCGCAGTGTAGGTCGTCACGGGATACTTTCGGTTAAGGAAGTATTGCCCCCGAAGGCGCAAACGTCAACAGGCCCGCGCAGGGGGCGGCGAACGCTTATATAGAGGAAGGCTAGGCTTTCTCGGCTTGGCGGCGGGACAGCAGCTGGCGGATGCGCACGGAGAGCTCGGCCAGGTCGAAAGGCTTGGTCATGTATTCGTCGGCCCCGAGCTCGAAGCCTTGCTTTTTCTCTTCAGCCGAAAGGAAGCGTCCGGTCATCATGATGAGAATCGTGGCCTTGGAGCGCTTGCGCAGCTCCTGGCAGATCTGGAAGCCCGAGGAGTCGGGCAACTGGATATCCATGATCACCACGTCGGGATCGAGCTTGGCCGCGGCCTCGATGCCCGGCTGAGCGGCTCCGGCTTGGTGGCACTCGAAGCCGTCGAGCTCCAAGACCTCGGCCAGGCTCTCGCGCAGATGGGCGTCGTCGTCGATGATGAGGAGCTTCGGGAGCTTGTTGTGGCCGGACATGTTACCTCCGCATTTCCGCGCCGGGAGGCACGAGCTTGTATCCCACGCACGGGATCGTCGTGATGAAGCGGGCCGCGGAGCCCAGCTTCTCCCGCAGCCGGCGAACGTGAACGTCGACGGTGCGCGGCGAGCCGAAATAGTTGTAGCCCCACACGCGCTCGATGAGGTAGGGGCGGCTGAGGACGCGGTTGGCGGAGCTGAGGAAGACGTAAAGCAAGTCCAGCTCCTTCGACGTCAGATTGACTTTCTTGCCGCCCACGTGCAGGGTGTAGCTGGTCAAGTTGAGCTCGATCTCACCCATCTTGATCACTTCTTCCGTCGTATTGACCTGGGTGCGGCGCAGCACGGCCTTGATGCGGGCCACGCACTCGGCCACGTCCCAGTTGAGCGAGAGGCATTCGTCGGCGCCCGCTTGGAAAAAGGCCAGCCGCAGCGACACGCGGTCTGCGGCGACCGCCCCCGCGGACGCCGGGGCCGCGCCGCGCGCGCCCGGGTCGAAGCGCTTCATGGTCTCGGCCGTCCTCTGGCCGAACAGAGCATAGGCCGAGCGGGGCTTTTCGGCGAAAGCCGGGGCGTCGCCGTGCTCGACGAGAGCGATGATCGGAAGCTGGCGAGACGGGCCGCGCGCGCGAAGGTTCTTGACCATCGCCAGGCCTTCCTCGTCGACGAGGCGCTGGCCGATGAGCAGGAGATCGCAACCCCGGTGAGCCAGCAGCCCCATCACTTCCTTCGCCCGCTGGGCGACCGTCACGGACATGCCGTTGTTCTGCAGCGCTTCCAGGATGACTCCGGCCCGGTTGGGCTCGCGGGAGGCGTAGACGACGTTGATCCTCATCAGGCGCCCGGCTCGTCGTCCTCGGAACTCTCCAGGTCGAGGCGGATTCCGCCCATTCCGATGACGCCGGCGAAGAGATTATAGATGACGGCGACAACCAGGACGAGAGCGTCCATCAGCACCATGTAGAAGGCGGCGAAGAGGAACACGGACGCCACGCGCATCGGAAGGCTCATCGTCGCGGCGTTGAGCCCGGGCGCGACGATGAACGTGACCAGGCCGCCGAAGAGGCCCAGCGTGCCGAGCAGGGCGGAGAGCACGGGCTTGGCGGCGGCCAGGATGGCCAGCCCCGCCACGACCCCGCCCGCGGCGGCCACCATCGGCTTTTCGAGCGCGAAGCCCATGAGCCCGCAGATGCCGCCGATCGCCACGGCCGTCGGGATCATCGGGTGCGTGTTCCAGTAGGGGTTGATGCGCTTGACCTGATAGCTCATAGTTCTCCGGGCGCGCGGCGCATGTGACGATTATGTTGCGGCGACAGACAAAAGATAACAGAACTTGCACAAAGATGCAAGCGCGGAGCCCTCTTAGAGGCGGGCACCCACCTGCTTGGGCTCGAAAAGGATGAGGGTGCGCCGCAACTCCCCCTCCTCCTCGAGGTGGACGGCCTTGACGTGGCAGGGTTCGGACCGGAAGGTGGTGTCGGCCTCGACAAGCTGGTTCGGGCGGTCCAGCGCGACGCCGACCAGGCGCAGGACCTCCTGCTGCTGGCTGTCGATGACGTCGAGCAAATGAAGCTTGCCTTCGGCCGCGCCCGCGGCGGTCAGCGGGAAGTTCGTGTAGAGCACGGTATTGTCCTCGTCGACGACGATGGCTCGGTGGTTTTTGGAAACGATGGCCAGCAGGATCGACTGCCACCACCGCGCCTCCGCCACGCCGCGCTGCTTCTCCTTGACCATGGCGTTGGCGATCTCGGCCTTGACCTTGGCGAGGAACGCCCCTATGACGACGGCGAGCTCTCCGATCTCGTCGCCGCGCGGCTGGAATTTCAGGTCAAGGCTCTTGAAGGAGATGGCCTCCACGGCGTCGCGCAAATTGAGCAGCGGGTTGATGACGACGTGATGGAGGAAGAGATAGAGCGGTATGCCGAGCAGGAGCAGCACGCCCACGGCTCCAACGGCGTACTTCCACATCGCCTTGTTGATGACCCGAACGACGCCCTCGCGGCTGACCTGAAGGTTGATGATGCCCAGGACCTCCCCGCGCAGGGCGAGCGGGATGGCGATGTCGTAGAGCGGAAGATTCGGCACGGCGCGCACCATCGGCGACTTGGCCAGCCACGCCTGCTCGATGGCGTCGGTGGGCAGGGTCACCTCCTTGCTGAACTGGTCGAACGTCCAGGTGATGTATTTGGGATCCTTGAACCAGCGCACTTCGCCGTACTTATTGAGATAGAGCAGCGCGGCGACCCGGTCGTCCCTGGCCATGCGCGTGACCGTGTCATACTCGTCCATGGTGATGGCGCCCGGGCTGCGCGCAAGTCCGTTGATGAGAGTCGGCGCGTAGAGCCGCACCATATCGATGGACTCCTGCTTGAGCTTCTCGTCGAACGTCCACTTAAAGAGGTTGTAATAGAAGATGCCGCCCAGAAACATCACATAGACGCCGATGCCGGCAAACCACAAAAACCACTTCGCGGAAAGCCTCATCTAATGCCCCGCATAAACGGCGTCGACGCGCTCAAGACCGGCGGAAGCGTCCTGGTTGGAGGGATCGTCCTGCTTGGCCAACACCCACTCGTCCCGAGCCTTCACGTAATCGCCCTGCTGGAAATAGATCACGCCCGAAAGGTAGTGCTGCTGGGACTGCCGGCGCGCGTCAAAGGAGGAGGATTCGGAGACCGGCCGGGCGAAGGCGGGCGGGCCGGACAAAACCGGGACGGCCTGCGCCGCGACGCCGGCCGGCGCCGCGGCTTGCCCGCGCGCCTCCAGAAGCCTCTCCAGGCGCGCGATCTCGCTTTGCTGGTAAATCAGCGCCGCGCCTGCGGCGAAAAGGCCGCCGACCAGGACCAACCGCCATGCGCGCGCCGCGCGCGCCGCCGTCTTGCCGGCCGTCTTACTGGCCTGACCCATAAAGCTTGTCGATGCGCTCCAGTCCGGCTTCGGCGTCGGCGTTGCCCGGATCGAACTGCTTGGCCAGGGTCCACGCGTCGCGCGCCTTGTTGTAGTCGCCCTTCTGGAACGAGATCACTCCGTCGAGATAGTACTGCTGCGACTTGTTCTTGGCGTCCTCGGTGACCACGCCCGGTTGGGGAGCCGCCGGGGCGGCGCCGGAGCCGGAGGCCCCCGGGGCCGATTGAGCCGCCGCGGCTTGGGCCTCCTGCGCCTTCTTTTTCGCCTCGGCTTCCTCTTGAGCCTTTTGCGCGGCCGCCTTCTTCGCCTCCTCGGCGCGCTCCTGCGCGAGCTCGGCGGCCCGCCGCTTGGCCTGCTCCTCCCGGCGCATCTCCTCCTTGGCGCGCGCGATGAGCTGATCGGCGGAGCGGGTGTCGTAGCCGTAGTTGACGGCGTCCTTCCATTCCGCGATCGCGGCCTCGAACTTGCGGCTCTCATAGAGCTGGCGCCCCGCGGCGACGTGCTGGGCGGCCATCTCCGCGCGGATCTCCGCCATCAAGCGCTGCGCCTTCTCGTTTCCGGGCCCGGTCTCCAGGACGTCGTCGAGCATCTTCAAGGCCTCGACCGTATGCCCTTCGCTGTAGAGATTGAGCGCCTGCTGGAGCTTGGCGTTGGCCTCCTCCTCGCGAGCCTCGGTCTCGACCTTGGCGATGACCTGCGACAGCCGCGGGAACTTGGGGTTGAGCACCAGGGCGGCGTACCACTGGTCGAGGGCCGCCCGCAGCCTGTGCTGCCGGTAGGCGCGCTGCCCGCGCCGGAAGTGCTCCTCCGCCATCGCGATGCGGCATTTCTTGAGCCAGTATTTCGCCTTCAGGTTGTACGGCGCGAGCTTGACCGCCTCCTCCCAGCGGTCGGCGGCCTCGACGAGCCGGCCCTGCCGGTAGAGCGCCATGCCCTCGTCGAAGCGGTCTTCCACGAGCTTGCGCTCCGAGAATTCGGGGCGCGGAGAGCCGTCGAGCTCGATGCTGGCGCGCTGCAGGATCGAGGCGTCCTCGTAGGTGGGGTCGATGGCGAGGATCTTGGAGGTCAGCTCCTTGGCCCCCTCGTATTCGCCCTTTTTGTACAGGTCGAAGGCGTCCTCATAGACGTCTCCCAGCATCTTGCGCGTGATGCGCGCCTTCTCGAGCTGGATCGTATAGATGAACTTCTTCTTGTCGTCGTCGGAACTGATCGGCCCGAGATTGACCTTCGACATGTCGAGAAAGAGGGTGTCGGTGTCCTTGTTCTTGAGCCGGTTTAGGTCGCCCATGTCGCCCATGTCCTGCGCCGCGGCCGAGGCGGCGACCAGCGCGAAGAGGCTGCCCAGCAAGAGGGCTCTATTCATCAGAAGCCTAGGCCTCCGCTGAGCAGGGACTTCATCATCGGGGCGAGCATCATGATGAAGACGGTGGGAAAGATGAAAATAAACAGCGGGATGAGCATCTTAGTCGACGCCTGGGCCGCGAGCTTCTCGGCGCGGTTGAGACGCCGAAACCTCATGTCCGCGGCGTATGCACGCAGCAGGTCGACCAGGCTCGTGCCCAGCTCGTCGGACTGGATGATGAGGCCCACGAAGGAGCGTATTTCCTGCAGCCCGGTGCGCACGGCGAACCGGGTCAAGGCGTCGCGGCGCGAGTAGCCGAGCTGGACCTCGTTGATCATCTTCTGCAGCTCGTTCTCGAGCTCCGACTTCGCCTTGGAATTCTTGAGGATGCGCTCGATCGCCGACATGTAGTCCAAGCCGGCCTCGATGGTGAGCGCCGCCAAGTCCACGAACGTGGGGAAGCTGCGCATGATGTCGGCCTGGCGCTTGCGGATGCGGCTGTTGAAGAGGAGGTCCGGAACGAAAAAGCCTATGAGGCCGAAGGGGGCCAGAGCGGGCATGCCCGTTCCGAGATAGATCAGGCCCATGAACAAGGCGGCGACGATCTCCTTCATGTGCAGCATGTCCAGCGGCGTGGGCTTGAGCGGCCGGCCGAGCATCATGTGCATCTCCTCGAGCCTCGCGTCGAGGTGGAACGTCCGAAGGAGGAATAGATCGAGACGGTCGAGCAGGCCGCCATGAGGGTTGAGGCTGGAGAAGGCGGTGGAGGTGCCGACCTCCTTCTTGGCCAAGCGCGTCAAGTCGGTGGCTGATTCCGGGGGCGCGGGGGCGAAGAGCCGGTGCGCGGCGGTGTAGCAGGCGATCGAGCCCAGGATGCCGACGGCGAGCAGCAGATACTGCATCACTTGGTTGCTCATGGCTAGACGCTGATGTCTCCGAGCTTGTTGACCAGCTTCATCCCGATGCTGATCCAAACCGTGCAAAACAGGAGGGTCATGGCGCCCATACCGGTGAAGTAGAAGGTCTTCATGGGCCCGGGCTGGAAGACGAACATCACGATGAGCATGATCCAGGGCACGAGGCCGACCACGATCGCCTGGATGCGCTGCTGCGCCGTCAAGGCCGACGTCTTCTCGGCCAGCTTCGCCTCCTCGCGTATGTTCTCGACGATGCGGTCGAAGATCTTCGTGAGGTTGCCGCCGACGGAGCGCTGGATCACGACGGCTTTGATCATGTAGGCGAGCAGCCGGCTGCCCACGCGCTCGTCGATCCCTTCCAAGGCCTTCTCCAGGCTCATGCCGAGCTGGTAATTCTTGACGGCCAGGCCGAATTCCTCCGAGATCGGGGGCCGCAGGTCCTTCTGCACCATCGCCAGGCATCCGACCAGATCGACGCCGGACTTGAGGCCGTTGGACATCAGGATCATCGCGTCCATGAGCTGCGCCTCGCACTTCATCGCCCGCCGGAAGCGCACGTTGCGCAAGAGCCAGCCCGGCAGGCTCAGGCCCGCGTAGATGCCGAAGCCCGTGAAGATCAAGAAGCCAAAGGGATCGAACGAGAGCAGCCCGAGGAGGATGCCCAGCGCGATCGGCCCGCCGACGAGATAATTGACCTTGATGGTGAGGAATTGCCGTTCGTATTCATGCGCCCATTCCTTGGCCTTGGCGCGGTAGCGCTCGGCGCCCTCCTGGATCGTCCCCTCGTTGAGGGTGCCGACGAGCCACCCGGCGAAGAACATCACGGCGACGCCGGCGAGCTTGAAGAACAGGGGCAAGGGACTGGGCCTGGGTTTTTGGTAGCCCGGCGGCCAGCCCCTCGGCTGCTCGGCGAGCAGCGCGAAGGCGTTCGAGCTCAGCTCCCCGACGGCCAACACGCCGGACTTGTAGCGCTGGATGTTGCCCGAGGTCAGGCCATCGAGGACGGTGTCCATTTCCTTGAGAATCAGCTCGAAATCCGCCATCACGGCGCGCCCCCGGCCGCCCAACGAGGAGCCCAACCGGGCGCGGTAGAGGCGGTCGAGGGACATTTGGAAGCGCACCCGATTGTCCTCGTAATCGCGGATCAGAGTGGCGGGCGGCGCGAGCTGGCCGCCGTCGGAGGGCAGCGTCGTCTTGCGCGTGAGCTCGAAGAACTCGTAGAGCACGGAGACCGGAGCCTGCCAGAGCTGCGCCTCGTTGAGGATGCCCTCTTCGGGATCCTGCCAGACGGGCCGGCGGATCATCGCGTCCAAGGTGTCGTCGATCCATTTGGGCGGCACCAGCGACGGATCGCGATCCTTCTTGAAATAGTGATAGAACTTCTGCACCTTGGTCTCGGCGCCGTTGTCTTTGCCGAGCAGGAACTTGACCTCGGACGGCTTGAAGACTTGCGCCGCCGCGGGAGCGGCGACCAGGAGCGCGCCGGCCAGCGCGAGCAGAGCCCTCATTTCGCCGCCTTCGCCGAGGCCATGGCGAGCTTCAACGCCGCTTCCTGGGGCGGCGGCTGGCCCAGCCGCTTGGCCTTGGACTCCTCGCTTTCGAAAAGCGTCTTCGGGATATCGATGCCGTGAAGGCGAAACTCGTCGTAAAAATGCGGGACGTAGTCGCAGGCGGTGAAATAGCCGATGCTCTGGCCTTCGTCGTTGACCGTGACCTGGTGATAGCGGAAGATATCTCGGGTCTTGATCTGCATCCCGTCGCGGCCCGTCACCTCCGTGATGTAGGTGACGCGGCGCTTGCCGTCGGCAAAGCGCGTGAGCTGGATGAACAGGTGCACGGCGCTGGAGATCATGTCGAGGAGCACGCTCATCGGCAGCTCCGTGCCGGCCATCAGGCACATGGCGGCCAGGCGCGAGATGGCGTCCTGCGGCGTGTTGGCGTGGATCGTGGCCAGCGACCCTTCGTGGCCGGTGTTCATGGCCTGCAGCATGTCCAGGGACTCCGCGCCGCGGCACTCGCCGACCACGATGCGGTCGGGGCGCATGCGCAGGCAGTTCTTGACCAGATCCCGGATGGTTATTTCGCCCTTGCCTTCGATGTTGGGCGGCCGGCTTTCCAGGCGCACCCAATGCTCCTGCATGAGCTTGAGCTCGGCGGTGTCCTCCACCGTGATGATGCGCTCGTCCTCGGGGATGAAGTTCGAAAGCATGTTGAGGAACGTCGTCTTGCCGGTGCCCGTTCCGCCCGAGATCAGGGCGTTCTTGCGCAGCACCACGCAGTTGTCCAGGAACTTGATCATGTCCTCGGTGCAGGCGCCGAAGCCGACGAGCTGCTTGTGGGTGAAGGGCTTGGCCGAAAAACGGCGGATCGTCAGCGTCGGGCCGGAGACGGCCAGCGGAGCGATGATGGCGTTGACGCGCGAGCCGTCCTTGAGGCGGGCATCGACGAGCGGCACCGACTCGTCGATGCGCCGGCCGATGGGCGCCACGATGCGCTTGATGACCTGGATCACCTGCTCGTCGTTGCGGAACTTGGTGTTGAGCAGCACCAGCTTGCCCTTGCGCTCGATGTAAATCTTGTCGTACGAGTTGACCATGATCTCGTTGATCGAAGGGTCGCGCATGAGCGCCTGCAGGGGCCCCAGCCCCAGGATTTCGTCGACGAGCTCGGTGGTGAACTGCTCGCGCTGCGCCCTCGACAGCGCCAAGTTGGCCTCCTTTTGGATGAGATTTTCGATGATCGCCGCGACCTTCGCGCGGTTCTCGTCGTTTTGATTGGGCTCGTCGGAGATGCGGATGCGCTCCGTCTCCATCGCCGAGACAACGTTCTTGTGCAGCTTCTGCTTGAGCTCGTTCCAAAACTCCGGGACGTCCTCCCCCGCCGCGAGCTTGGCGACTGGAGCGGGCGACGCCGGCTTGTCCCCGCTGGACTTCCAGAGCAGGTCGGCGCCGTGGCTGAATTCCTCGGCCGCCATGTAGGATTCCCAATGCTTCGGGGTTGGCTGGACCTCGAGCGTACGCCCGAGCAGGACGCGCAGGGCCTTGACCCAATCGCTCTGGAGCGACTCGACGACCAGGATATTCTGCGCGTTGGCGCACTCGGGGATCAGGTCCTCCCAAGGCATGTAGGTCAGGACGCGCCGCTGCATGGCCTGGAAGAACTTGTCCACCTCGCGCGCGGGCAGCGCGCCGGGAATGTTGGCCTGGTTGACGATCACCTCGAACTTGTCGAGCGGAAAATGCAGCGACTTGATCTCGTTGAAAAGGGAATAGGTGGCCTCGAAATGGGCGCGCTGAGGCAGGCAGGACCAGAACACCAAGTCGGCGAGGTCGAAGGCGAAGACCTGCATCGGGAAATAGGGGTCGACGTCGAGAAAGAGATCGTAGCTCTCCGAAAGCGCGCCCAGGACCTGGACGATGACCTGAGGCGAGAGATTGAGCACGTCCTGTCGCTTGGCGCCGAGCGGAAGCAGGCCCACGCCCCAATGTGTCATCGGAATGCGCCCGCGCAAAAGGCGCCCGAGGCCCGTGGGATTGTCCCCGATTGTGTGGACCATGCTGGCCAAGGTCGGCGGCTCGACGTTGAGCTGGAAGGCCAGATCGTCGCGGCAAAGCGGATCCATGTGGACGATGAGGACCTTGCGGTTTTGGCTGCCGGCCCAAGCCAGCGCGAGATTGAGGCAAAGCGTGCTCTTGCCGACCCCTTCCTTGGGCCCGGTAAAGACGACCACCCGGCTCGGCTCCCGCAATGCCGCGCCGGCGCGCGTCTGAGTCTGCGCATCAGCCATGGCGGGCCGCCGCTATTTGACGATCTCCATCGTGATGAACAAGAACAGCGTCGTCTCCTGCTCCTGGACGTTGGTGTTGGTGAACAACAGCCCGAGGATCGGAATGCTGCCCAGAAAGGGGATCTTGGTCTTGGTGATGTTCTTGGTGCTCGATTTGAGGCCTCCGATGACCAGGGTCTCGCCGCTCTTGACCTCGACGGCCGACTGCAGCTGTCGCGTCACCACCGAGGGCACGGTGGTGCCGCCGACGGTGACCGGGTGCGAGAAGTCGGCGTTGGACACCTCGAGCTGGAACTCCGCCCGGATGGTGTCCTTCTTGTTGGGATTGATGACCGGCACGATGTTGAGGATCGTGGCGATCTTCTTGAATTCCACGCCCACGCCCTGGTTGTTGGTGACCGGATAGGGATTTTCGCCGCCGTCCATGAAATTGGCCTGGCTGCCGGCCTGGACGATCACCTTTGGATTGGAGATCAGCTGAGCCTTGCCCTCGGTCTCGAGCATCTGCAAGGACGTCTGCAGCTGCGTCGTGCGCGCGAAGTCGCCGATGTGGTAGATGCCAGGAATCGCCTTTTCGGCGAACTGGATGCCGGTTTGGAATGGTCCCCAGGTGAATCCCTCCTGCTTGCTGACCGTTCCCGAGATCTCGACGATGTCGGCCGAGATCGCGATGAGCGAGTCCTCCGGCTGGGCAAAAGCCGACGGCGCGGCCCAGGCCGCCCAGAGCCCCAAAAACGCCAGCGCCGTCCAACGCCGTTGTCTCATCACGATGCCGTACTGTTGCGAAACCGAGTTGTCGAAACTAGACCGCCAAAATCGAACGCCGAAAATCCGACTACTTAAAGAGCTTGCGGAAGCTGGCCATCTCCATCGGGTGCATCTCGATGTCTCCCAGGCCCCGGAGGATGACGGTGGTCCGTCCCTGAATCAGCGCCAGGGCCAGATACTGCGCCTCGTTGGGGTTGAGCGCCAGGCTGATCATCGACTTTTCGGAGAAGGCCGCCGTCTTGTTTTCCTTCGCGGCCAAGGCTTTCGCCTCCTTGGCGTTGAGACCCTGTCCCAAATTGGTGCCGACGGCCACGACCAGGACGTTTTGCAGGATCGTGGCGGTGACCTTCTCCTTGCGGTTGTCGGCCATGACGGCGTCGAAGGTGACGAGCACGTCCACGCGATCCCCGGGCTTGATGAGCGCCTTCATCTCGGGATCGACGGGAAGGATCATTCCGCGGTAGCCCGGAGGGATCTTCACGCTCAAGCCGGACTGCGGCGACAGGGAGATCAAGGCGGACTGCGTGATCTGATCGCCCTTCGGGATGCGCACGCGGGTCACGAGATTGGTCACCATCTTGATGTCGGACGGAGTCTTCACCTCGAAAGCGTCCTGCTCCATGAACTTGCGCGGCATCTGCACCGGCGTGACCATGCCCTCCTTGATCACGGTGCGCTCCGGGATGTCCACCGCGGCCACCAAGACCTGTCCGGTCTCATAGGCGTTGGTCAGAGCCCGCTCTTTGCTCGTCAGGACCATCAGGTAGAGCATGGCCGCGAGCATGGCCAGGACCATCGGAACCAGAACGCCTTTCTTTTCCATGGCTATCTCGGAAGCGGCTGCTCGATGGGCATCCGCACGATGGCGACCAAATGGCGGATGCCGCTGCCTGCGGGTTTGGCGAGCAGGATGTTGCTGATCGGGAAGATCAGGTGCACGTCGTAGGTCCCCACCACCACCAGGTCGTGGTTGGTCACCCCGGCCTGGGGATCCGTCAAAGTCTCCTCCGCGTGCGTGCTCTGGTCGATCTTGGCCGTCTCGATGATGCGGCTCATGACGCCCTGCATGATGCCCGCGACGTCGCGCGGACCGGAGCCGTCCTGGCGGGTCGCCTCCATCGCGCCGATCCGCGCGCACTCATAGGTGGCGTGGTTGAGCATGATGACCCAAAAGGCGAGGTTTCCCATTTCCATGATCGTGAAGACGATGGTCAGAAAGACTGGCAGGATGAGCAGCATCTCGACGACGACCTGCCCCGCCTTCGTCCGCCGAAGTTCAGCGACCAGTGTCTTCTTCATTTCTCCGGTCCGGCCCGCGCGACGCTCGCTCGCCGTTAGTTGCCGCCGCTGCCGAGGTTGCTGGCCGCTCCCGAGATCATCTGCTCGATGCTGGCGAACAGACCGGGCATGAAATGCTTGAGCGCCGCGCCCGCCACCAGGACGACGCCGACGACGACGGTCAGCATCAGCAGGTATTCCACCGTGTTCTGGCCGCGCCGCTTCCTCAGCCAGGCCCGAACCTTTTCGATCTTTTTCATGAGTCTCTCCTTGTCCTAATAGTATGACGTCAGAATTCGAACGGCGGCTCCGATGAAGAGTCTTTTCAGCTGCCCCTGCATGAAGCCGTAAAAGCCCGCGAACACCGTCACGAGAACGAGCGTCGTCAGCAAATACTCGACGGCCGTTTGGCCGGCTTTGCGTCGAATCGACCTCATTTTCGCCATGAGTGTAACAGCGGCCTCCGGCACTGTCAATACGCCGTCCATTAAAAAACTGTTAAGCGTCAGCATCAGAATTTCAACTTTATCGAGACCTGATCGATCGTGCCCAAGGCTCCGAAAGGCACGAAGGCGTAATCGAGCCCCAGGCCGTAGCCGAACGCCTGGGAGGTGAACAGGCCGAAGCCGAAGGAGACGCCGCTGGTCTGATCCAGGTGAAGGTTCACGAGCGTGCTGTTGAAGCTCTGCCCCAGGTAGTCGGCGCTGTAGTAGCCCACCCGGAAGGCCAACTGGCCGTATTCGAGGTATTCCTCCGGCACCACGAATTCGGCTCCGATGCCCGCCCGGGGGTTGTCGTCGGCCGCCTTGTTGATCTCGAAGCCCAGCGTGAGCAAGTCGCCGATATGGAACGAGGCTCCGGCCCGGGCGATCGAGGCGACGTTGTAGACGCTCGTGCCGAAATCCTGGTAGGCCGCCGCCAGCGACACGGTCTCGTTGGGCCTGACGATGATGCCCACGTCGCCGACGACGGAGTCGTGGAGGTTGCCGGCGTTGTCCTCGTGCACCTCGCGCACCGCCGCGCCGAGGTAGAGCTTCTCGTACCAAAAGGACCGCGCCACCGCGACGGTGCCGTAGCCGTCGTTGACGCGGATATTGGTCCCCGGCTGAGGGATGCCGTTGGCGTCGCGCACGTCGAAGTTGCTGTCGTTGATGTAGTCGATGTTGGCGCCCCACACCGTGCGCCCGAGCGGGTGGGCGTAGGCCATGTACAACGGGGTGTTGAGGCCCTGGACGTAGCGCATGTAGGAGTAGTCGATCTCGCGCTGCTGGGCCAGGCCGAGCGCCGCCGGATTGTAGAGCAGTCCGTCGGCGCCGTCGACCATGGCGACGGCGGCGTTTCCGAGGGCCATGGCCCGCGCCGAGCCCTGCTTGAGCTGCAGGAAGGCCGCGCCTCCGGTGCCGGCGTAGGGGCTGATGGCGGCGGCCGGACGCGCCGTCACGGCCGCCGCCAAAGCGGCGGCCACGAGTGCGCAGATGCGGCGACGGCCCGGCCGGCTCGATGCGCTCATGGATTCAAGATCTTCTTGACCGTCTGCAGCTCCTGCTTGCCGCCCAGGGTCTCATCGGCCCGGATGACGGCGTAATAGATGCCCCGCGCGATGTCGCGGCCCGCCTCGTTGGCTTTCTGCCAGACCATCGTCACCGGGCCGCCGCTATAGCTCGGCGGGAACTCTCCCAGGTCCTTCTCGTAGACCAGCTGGCCGGCGATGTTATAGATGTTCACCTTGATCGTGCCCTGGAAGGGGATGTAGATCGAGAAGGTCACGGTCGGGCCGGTCGCCGGGTTGGGGTAGACGAAAGTGTTGCTCTCGAAGTCGCCTTGAGGCGCGAGCGTGCCGTTGCGGGTGACCGGGATGTCGTCGATGAGCTGATCGAGGGCCAGCGCGCCGGGATTGAGGACGTTGCCGGTGAGGCTGTCGATGGCCGTGACGTCGGTGGAGCCGACGATCCGGAAGCGGTAGGTGCCGTCGGGCACCTGCTGGTATTGGAGGTTCGTGCCGTCCCAGACCGACGTCGCTTCCTGACGCGCCGCCTTCATCTCCACGATGCGCTTGACCAGCGACAGGCTCTCGGGCGGCGAGGGATTTCCGGCCAAGTCGAAGACCGTCCCCGGCTTGTATACTTTGATCGAGACCTTCATCGGTTCCGAGACCTGATACAGGATCTCGGAGGAGGGCGAATTGAGCGTGATCGGCGAGATCGCCAGGTCGTAGATGCGCAGCGGCAGGTACGAGATCGTCACCGACGCCGTCGATAAAGACAGCGAGGAGCTCTCCGACGCGATGTCCTCGGCGGTGGTCTGGACGTTGTAGAAGCCGGGCGGCAGGAAATTGCCGTAGTCGTCGCGCCCGTCCCATACGTCGGTCAAGAGGATGCCGTTTTGGCGCACCTCCCCCTCCACCAGATGGCGCACGACCTGCTCCGGCAGAGAAGTCGTCAAAATCGAGATCGTCACCGACGACTGGCGCGTGAGCGAGTAGTTGATCGAATACGGGTCGAGCGTGATCGTGTCGCTGGAGTTGAACATCTGGGCGATCGTCGGATCCACCTCGTATTTGGTGAAGATCACCTGCCCGCGCTGCACCGACAGCGTCCCCACGACCTTGTCATCGGCGAAATTCGGGCTCGACGAATACTCCGTGGACGTCGACTGGGCGATGATCGTGAACACGTAGAGCCCGTCGGGCACCATGTTGCCGTTGGGGTCGCGGCCGTCCCACTGTTCCGTGATGTTGAGCTTGCCCACCCGCAGGCCGTAGATCTGGTAGATCGGCGCCGTCGGCTGCCCGGTGGGCGACAGCGAGTCGCCGCACGCGCCCGGCGTGACCGACCCGCACGGCGGCCAGCTCGCGTTGATGTTCGGGAAATACGTGCCCGGCGGATAGATGTTGACGCCCACGTTCATCGAGTTCGACAGCTCGTAGCTGATCGTCAGCAGGTCCGAGGCCCCGCTGAGCAAGGGCGCCGACGTGACGTTGGTGATCCGGTACGGATCGATCATGAACAGCGCCGTCGTCGTGCTGACGTTGGCCGGAAAGTCCGGATCGGCCGCGGTCAGCTGGACCATGTAGGCTCCCGAGGAGACATAGAGGCCGTTGTCGTCGATGGGCTCGAGCCACTCTTCCGAGTTGGCGAAATTGCCCGGGCGCATCTGGTTGTTGACCAGGGTCTTGACCAGGCGCGTCCCCGCGGCGTCGAAGATCTTCACGCTGACGAGCCCGTCTCGCGAGAGGGAATAGTTGAAGGTGAAGGGATTGACGCCCGACACGGCCGGGCTTGAGCCGACCACCGTCGAGCCGACCGACACCTGGCTGATGCCCACAAATCCCCGAATGACGGGCCACAGGCCGCTCTTGGCTTGAGAGGTCCAGATCGTCCCCGGTCCGGTGCCTGCGAAGTGGATGCCGTTTTGGGAAGGCAGGTCCGCGTAGATCACGAAGACGTAGTTGCCGTCGTAGAGGAGATTGCCGCTCTGGTCGCGGCCGTCCCAGAACGCCGTCTGCGCCGTGCGTGAGTTGGCCTGCACGACGATGCGCTTGAGCGGATACTGCAGCGGGATGCCCGTGGGCGGCGTGGGCAGCCCGTAGGCCCCCGACGTGGCCCAACCCGTGCAGGTCCCGGCCGTGCTGGTCTCGAATTGCTTGGGCGGAAAGTTCGGGTCGGCGCTCTGGTCGGGGATGCCGCTGGCGCCGCTTTCGCTGTTGAGGTTGTTGCTCAGGTTGCAGATCTGCGTCCCCGGCGGATAGACGTCGATGTAGACCGTGGCCGGCTCGGTGAGGGTGTAGTTGATGACGGCCAAGGACGTCGAGCCGTCGAGCAGCGGCTGGACCTTGATGTCGGTGATCTGCAGCGGGTCGATGCCGATCTGGAACGTCGTCGGGCTGGAGAGGTCCGGCCCGTATTGGTCCTGCGCGAAGGCCTGCAAGCTGGCCAGATAGATCCCCGGCGGGGCGAAGTCCCCGTTGTCCTCGCGCCCGTTCCATGAGTCGCCGTTGGTCAGCGTGCCGTTGGGCACGCCCTCGCCCACGCGCGGCACCCCGGGCAGGATCGTCCGGATCACCGAGCCGTCGGGGTTGTTGATGGTCATGTACATCGTCGAGTCCTTCGACAGGCGATAGAAGATGTTGTAGGGCTCGGCGGGCACCGGCGTGATCGCGCCGACGAGCGTCGGCGAGGAGATGATGGCGTGGACGTTGACCACGTCGACGGTGATCGGGTTCTGGGAGACGAGGCAGCCGTCGGTCCCGGGACAGCTGGCCACGTTGTCGTCGCGCGTGGCTCCCGAAGGGTAGGCCCGCACGGCCGTGATCTGGATGTTGCCGCTGACTCCCGTGGCGTTGGTCTCGACGATGGCCCGAAAGCCGTATTGGCCGTTGCGTTTGCCGAAGGCTCCCTGGATGTTGGTGTTGCCGTCCCACAGCACGCAGAACGGGCCCAGCGGGCCGCCCGCGTTCGGATAACTCGGGCACGATGAGACCACGCCGCTCATGCATTGCGTGCTGGAGCTGTCGCAGCCCGCGCACAGGACTCCGGGCGCGTCGATGAAGAAGGTGCGCAGCGGCGGCGCCGAGGTCGGGTCCAGGGGATTGGTGCCGTTGAGAAACTGGAAGACCTCGAAGCTCAGCTCGTCGACGCCCACGTCCGTGCTCGAGCTGCCGTCCTGCGTGTTGGAGTAGCCGATCGAGGCGCAAAGGAACATCTGCGAGTTGCAGATGTTGTTGGAGGTGTCCCCCGGCGGCAGCGGATAGGAGCTGCTGCCGCTGTAGCTCGAGTCGCAGAGGGAGGCGTAGTCCGTCGTGTCGAACTCGAGATGCGGGTCGTTGGAGATGTTGCCCCAGCCGTAGCCCTCGCCGTTGGCCGTGCCCGGCGTGATGGCCGCATTGGCGGCCGTCCCCCCCTGGCAGACCGTCGGCGAGCCGATGTCGCCGGCGGCGCCCGTGCCGTCGGTGCAGGGCGTGACGCTCGCCACCGGCGTGCTCAGATTGACGGCCGCCTGGAAGCCGCAGCCGTTGGGATTGGCGTCGGTCCAGCCCGCGGCGAGGCACACCTCCGGACAATGCCCGGCCCTGACGTTGCCGCAGGAAGCCTGCGGAATCGGCGGGCAGCGGAAGCGCGGCACGCCGCTCAAGTCCGTCTCGACGATGCAGTTGCCGTTGACGCGGTGCACGAAGGCGTCATCGATGAAGACCTGCTGGGCGCGCGCCGCCGCCGAGAAAACGAGCAGCGCGCAGGCCGCCCAAAGCCAAGAGGCGGTCCTGCGCGCTGCGGTGAGGCGCCGTTGTCGGGTCATCGTTGCGTGAGCACTGGCGCGGCCAACGCGCACTAGGCTAACGGTTTCGCGTTACGAACGTATTACAAGAGTCGAAAGATCCGGAAAATCAGAAGGAGAAGCGCTCGAGCTGCTCGCCGCGCGCCGAAGGCGACAGCAGCCACAGCCGCCGCTTGCCGCGGCCGTCCGTTAGGCCCGCCGTCGCCAGGCCGACCACCGTCCTGCCGAGCGGATAGCGGGCCTCGTAATGGAAGACGTCGCTGGCGAAGCGATAGACCAGAAGGGCGCGGGTCTTCGAGTCGAAGACCCAGAGCTCGGAGCCGACCCAGGCCATCGCCGTGACGACCAGGTCGGGGTCCAGGGAATAGGCCTTGTAGCTGGCCTCGTCGAGGCCGTGCCGGTAGAGGGCCTTGTTGGCCGCGTCGTAGGACCACAGGGAGCGCCCGTCGTAGGCCAGCGCCGTCGGAGCCGGACCCGGGCTGGGCCGCGTCTCGACGACCTCTTCCGGCCGCGCCGCGCGGTGGCGCAGAATGCGCGCCTGGGCGGCGTCGGCGCTCCAGAAATACTCTCCGTCGAACGCCAGGCCCACCGGGTGGTAGGGCGGCGCCGCGTTCACCTTCACCTCGCGCACCGGGGCCTGCGGATTGCGCGGGTCGTAGGCCTCGAGCGTTCCGTCCCACTGCGCCGTCCACAAGAGGGCCCCGTCGTAGGCCAGCGCCGAGGGATTGCCCGCGGGCAGCACCTGCGCGGAGACTTCCTTGAAATGGTAGCGGCTCTCATAGCGCCACGCCGGATAAGCGACGGCGAGAATCGCGGCGGCGGCCGCCGCGCACTTCCAGACCCAGATCGGCACCTTCGCGCGGCGGCGCGAAGCCTCGCCGGCGGCGCGCATCAGCGCCGAGATCTTGGACGTAGCCTCCGTCGACTCGCGGATGGTCCGGGTCATCGCGTCGGTGAACTTGAGCTGGTCCTGCTCCTTGGCCTGGACTTGGGCGAGCCACGACTCGCGCTCCTTGCGCAGGCTGTCTTCCCAGGTCGCGAACTCCGAGCGCTGCGACTCCCACGCGGAACGCTCGCGGTCCCAGAGCTCCCGCCACTGAGCCCGCTCCTCTTCCCAAAGCTTCGAGAGCCCCTCCAAGTGCTTCTGAACCTCGTCGACCTTGCGCAGGGCTTCGCTTTTCTCGCGATCCACCTGCTCGCGCTGCTGGCGTTCCTTAAGCAGCTCCGACAGCGTCTTTTCGACGGCGTTCTTGGCCTCCTTGAGGCTCTCGGAAAGCTTCAGGCTCTTTTGCGAGGACTCGCCGGCCTCGGCCTGCAGGCGCGTGGCCATGGCCTGGAGCTCGGCGATGTCGAGCAGATACTGCTGCTCCTTGCGGTCCCACTGGCCTCGCTCCTGCTGCGCGCGGGCGTTCTCCGCCGCGATCCTCTGGCGGGCCTGCTCGAGCAGCGCGCGCAGCCCGCGGATCTCCTCTTCGCCGCGCTTGCGCTCCTCCTCGAGCGAGGAGTAGACGGCCCGCATCCGGGCCTCGATCTCGGCGGTTCGCTGGAGCTTCGTCGCGTCGTCGAGCTGCAGGCGCGCGCGCAAGGCCTCCACTTCGACTTGCAGCCGCTGCTGCCGTTCCTTGCCGGCGTTGAGCGCGCGCTCCTTGGCCGCCAGGATCTCGGACCAGTAGCGCGCCTCCTGGCCGTGCTGGCGCTTGAGCAGCGAGACGGCCTCCCACACGGCCTCGCGCCCCCCCGTCGTCGAGGCCGGGCGGTCCTCGAAGGAGAGGAAAGACTCGGGCTCGGAGGACGCGGCCGAGACCTTCGCCCAGAGGCGGTTGATCTCCTGGCTCTCGTCCAAAGGCAGGTCGGACATGGGCTCGGTCAGTGTAACAGCCGGGCGCCTGGATTCAATGACTAAATTGTTAAGGGAACCGACTGACCCTCAGCGCGAACGCAAGAGGCGGACCAGCTCCTGATTGGCCTGGGAAAGGTCCACGCCCTTGTCTTTGTATTGCAGCAGAATGCGCCGCACCTCATCGGTCAGCACCGAGTCTGGCGCGCCGCCATTTTTGAGCTTCTGGTAGGCGGCCCAGTCGTCGCGGAAAAGCTCCCCCTGCGTGCGCGCGGCCAGGCGGGCGTTTTCCTGCTGGATGCGCTTGAAGCGCTCCTCCGCCGCCCGGCGGCGTCCTTCCAGGTCGCCCAGCCTGCGGCGCGCGTCGGCCTCCGAGGTCGTGCGGTCGGCCAGCTGCTTGCGCAGAGCCTCCATTTCCCGGCGCATGTTGGCGATCTCGTCGCCGAGCTGCCACTGCTTGACCTGCCCCGCTTCGAGCGCGGACGTCAGCTGCCTGCGATACTGCATCTCGTCGGAAAGCACTTTCTCGTATTCGGCCTCGGGGTCCGAGGCGCCGAAATGGAAGACGAGGCTGAGCGCATGGCCGAAGCGCGCCGAGCCCTGCAACGGCACCGTCATCGCGTAGTCGACCTCGGCGCCCTTGATGCGCCAGCCCAAGCCCCAGTCCCACACCTTGTCGCGCCCGCCGAGCGTCAAGCCCGAGCGGGCCGCCGCCGAGCCGAAGCGCTCCAGAGGCCACCAGCGCTCGAAGCCGGCCGCCAAGTCGGCGCCGCCGGGATGGCCGTCCGAGGCGCCGCGCTCGACGACGTCGGCGTCCATGGTGAAGTCGCGCACGGCCTCGGAAAAGCCGGCTCGCAGCGTCAAGGGCGCGCGGTCGCGCCCGTCCGGCCCGGAGAACCCGGGCTGGAAGAAGTTCATCAGCGAGGCGCCGAGATTGTAGCGGTCGTTGATGCGGTAGATCGCGCCGAAGTCGAGCGCCGGATGATCCGCCCCGCCGCCGGCGTCGAAGCTCTTCGAGAGGTTCTTGATCGTGCCGCCGAAGTCGAGCCCCCCCGTGTCGGTCTCGATGAGCCCGCGCGTGGCGTAGCTCAGGCCCAGCTCCCTCTCCTTGGCGTAGCCCAGCTGGTCGTTGTAGAGGCTGGTGATGCCGAAGGTGCCCCGCAGCAGTTGCTGGTCTACGGGCAGCGCGGCGACGCCGTTGAACTGGCTCTGGTCGGTCTTTCCGCCGGGCAGATCGAACTGCCGGAGGTAATTGAGCTGGAACTGGTCGTGGCGCAGGCCGCCCAGTCCCGCCGGATTGATGAAGGCCGAGACCGGATCGTCGAGCAGCGCCGTGGCCGCCCCGCCCATGGCCGTGACGCGAGCGTTGTAGCCCGAGTCCTCGAAAGAGGCCATGGCCGGGGCGGCCGCCAGTAGCGCGGCCGCCGCCAACCCGAATGTCCGGCTCACCGCGCCATTATGGAGCGTCGCGCCGCAAAAGGGATGACCGATTTATTAAGCCGTCGCGCTCTATTGAACGCGGGGCCGGAAGTCCTCGGGATCGAGGATCGCGCTCCACTTCTGCTGCCAGACGGAGCGCGCCGGGTCCTTCTCGAGCTCCGCGTCGAGGTAATGGGCGAAGGCGTAGGAGAGCCGCGCGTCGCGGGCGTAGCTGTCCGAGGCGTCGGGACTGCCGCGCAGCAGCGAGAAATCCCAGCCGCCGAGGCACGGGCCGTCCAGGCGCTGGACCAGCCCGCAGGGCGTCAGGCGTCGAGCGTCGATGCCCAGGCCCGACAGGGTCTGCCGCGACAGCCCGCTGACCAACGCCGGCTGCCGCGACGCTCGCGACGCAAGCCACGGGCCGGCGCCGTCGTCGAGGTCCGATTCCCACCGGCGGCCGGGCAGCAGTCCCCGAGCCTGCCGCAAGCGCAAGCCGAAGATCGCCGTGTCTCCGCCGAGCACGGCGCTCGAGCCGGGCGGCAGGGCGCGGCGCAGGTCGCGCCGGTAGTCGTAGGCCGAGAAGTCGTCCCGCGCCGCGGGGCGCGCGGCGGTCAAGGAAAGGCCGGCCAGCAGCAACGCCCCCGCCTTCGCCGCCCTGGGCGGAAGGCGCGAGAGCGCGCAGGCGGCGAGCGCCGCCGTCAGGAGGATCGGGACGAGGAACGCCGGCTCGAGCACGCTGCGCGCCACCCACCCGGAGACGTCGAAGCGCGTCATCAGGAAGAAGAACGGGCCAAAGAGCAGCCACCCGGCCAGAAGGCCCGTCTCCGGACCGCCGCGGCGGCGCACGAGCGCGGCCAGGACGGCGAAGAGGGCCAGCGCGGCCGCCAGGCCCCAGGACGCCGAAGCGCAGGTTTTGAGGAAGTAGCCGATCAGGCCGTCGGCCAAGTCGGGCGTCAGCGGCCTGGCGAAGCCGGAGAAAAGCGAGAAGGTCCCGTAGTCGGCGCGCGTCCAGACGGCCCAGGCCCTCGACAGCGAGCCGAGGCGGACCCAGACGAAGAGCGACAACGCCGCCCCCGCCGCGGCCCAGACGGAGAAGCGCTTCGCGGCGCCGCCAAGCTCGAGCCCGTGGGCTTTCGCCTGCCAGAGCCAGATCAGCCCAAGTCCGGGAAGCAGCAGGATGAGGCTTTGGTGGTTGACCCAGCCAAGACCAAAAAGGAGTCCCGCGAGGCAGGCCCGTTTATGGAAGGTCCTCGCTTGTCCTTCCGAAGCGAGCAGAAGCCCCGAGACGAAGAGGACGTGCAGCGTGTATTTTTCCCCTAGGCCCGCGAATTTGCTCTCGAGCGCCGCGGCCCCGAAGGCCGCGGCGCAGCCGGCGGCGACCCAGGGATCGCCCCGCCGCCGGCACCACAAATAGAGGACTCCCACGCTCGCCGCGCCGGCGAGGGCGGACAGAACGTTGAGCGCATAGCCCGGCGTAGCGAGCGGAAGCAGAAGGAGCCACGCATGCCCGAGCAGCGCATATAAAGGATAGCCCGGCGGATGCGCAACGCCCAGACGATACGCGGCCAGCGCCAAATCGCCGGCGTCGCGCGCCGCCAAGGAAGGCCACGCTCCCCGGAGGTAGGCCGCGAAAGCGGCCAGGGAGAGCCCGGCGGCGGCGAAGGCGTCGCTCCTACGCACCCCAGTTCGAGAACGGCATGGCCGGATCGCAGCGCGTCAGGCGGCTGACGCGGCGGCGGCTGAGGCGATGGACGGCCACCTGGGCGATCATGACGCCGTTATCCGTGCACAGCCAAGGCGGCGGCTGCAGCACCTCCACGCCTTCCTGCAGACCCCGGGCGGCGGCGGCCTGCCGCAACCGGCTGTTGGCGGCCACGCCTCCTCCGATGACGAGCTGCCGCACTCCGTATTTCTTGGCGGCGCGCATCGCCTTCCAGACGAGCGTCTCGATGAGGGCTTCCTGGAAGGAGGCGCAAAGGTCGGCGGTCTCTTGGGGCGTGGGGCCGTCCTCGCCCTCGCGCGCCTTGAGCCCGCCGGCGAAGCGCTTGGGCCAGCGCTTCTGCACGTGATAGAGCACGGAGGTCTTCAGGCCGGCGAAGGAGAAGTCCCAGGTCTCGGGCATCAGCGGGCGAGGGAAGTCGACGGCTTTGGCGTCGCCCTCCTTGGCCCGGCGATCGATCGCCGGGCCTCCGGGAAAACCGAGGCCGAGCAGGCGCGCCACCTTGTCGTAGGCCTCGCCGGCGGCGTCGTCGCGGGTGCGCCCGAGCACCTTGTAGCGTCCCGGCCCCGGACTGATGAGCAGGTCGGTGTGGCCGCCGGACACGATGAGAGCCGCCAGCGGGAACTTTAGCTCGCCGCAGAGCTCGGCGGCGAAGATGTGGCCTTCGAGATGATGGACGGGAACCAGCGGGACGCCTATCATCGCCGCCAACGTCTGCGCGGCCACCTTCCCGACGAGCAGCGGGCCCATCAGGCCCGGGCCGCGCGTATAGGCCACGGCATCGAGCGCTCCGGCGCCGGCGCGGGCCTCCTCGATGACGTCGGCGATCTTCTGGAGGTGCGCTCGCGACGCGAGCTCCTGCACCACGCCGTTGAATCGGCGGTGCAGCGCCAGCTGAGTGGCCACCACGTTGGTGACCACGCGCTTGCCGTTCTCGACGACGGCGGCGGCCGTCTCGTCGCAGGACGTCTCGATACCGAGGACTCTCACGGCTTTTTCTGGAACACCCCCAAAAGGTCGCGCGCCTTGAGCAGCTCCTCGGCCCGCTCGAGCGTGTCGTCCGGGACCATGTCCTCCTTGCGCACGACGGAGTGGGGCTTCTTGCCCTGGGCGTAGATCATGTCCCATTGATTATACAGCTTGGCCTCCACGTCCGAGGGGACGGGCACCACGATGTCGGGAAGGATGCCGCCTTTGTGCGTCTTTTCGTCCCGGTGGATGGAGCGGCCGCTGGGCGTATAGTAGCGCGCCACCGTCAGCCTCAGGCCGGAGCCGTCGGGCAGCGGGATCACCGACTGAACCGTGCCCTTGCCGAAGCTGCGCTCGCCCATGATGACGGCGCGCTTATGATCCTGCATGCACCCCGAGACGATCTCCGAGGCCGAGGCCGAGCCGCCGTTGATGAGGATCACCATCGGAAGGTCCGGGTAAGGCGCCGTCTTCGCGGCGCGGAACTCCTGCCGACTGTCGGGCTTGCGTCCCTGCGTGTAGACGATGAGCTGGTTGTCGCCCAAGAACAGCGAGCCGACGTCCACCGCCGCGGCGAGCAGCCCGCCCGGGTTGTTGCGCAGGTCGATGATGACGCTCGTCATGCCCTGTTTCTTGAGATTATTGAGCGCGGCAAGCAGATCCTGCGCCGTGTTCTTGCTGAACTCGATGATGCGGACGTAACCGATCCCGTCTTGGAGCATCCAGGAGTCGACGCTGTCGATCTTGATGATCTCGCGCGCGAGGGTGAAGTCATGGGACGTCCACGGCCCGTCGCCGCCGTCGTCCGGCCCGCGCAGGATCGTGAGCTTGACCTTCGTGCCCGGCGCGCCGCGCAAAAGCTTCAAGGCGTCGTCGAGCGTCATGTCCTTGGTCGTCTGATCGTTGACGCCCACCAGCCGGTCGCCCGGCAGGATGCCGGCGCGGTAGGCCGGCGTTCCGGGCAGGGGAGTGATGATGGTCAGCCAATCGTCCTGCTCGCCCACGCGGATGCCGAGCCCGCCGAAGTCCCCCTCCGTCTCCGTCTCGATCTCCCGGTTCTGCTCGGGATCCATGTATTGCGAGAACGGGTCGAGCGTCCGAACCATGCCGGCCTCGGCGCCTCGGATGAGCTTCTTGGTGTCCACCGGGTCGACGTAGTTCTGCTGGATGTAATCCAGGATGTCGATGAGGACCTTGAGCTGCTGATAGGTCTTGTCCGCCGAAGCCGCCGCCGTCGCCGCCCCCGCCGTCGGCGCCGCCGCCGGCGCGGAAGCCTCGGCTGCGGCGCGAGCGAAGCCTCCCCCGGCCCCGATGAGCGCCGCCGCCGCCGCCGCCGCCGAAAGCCGCCGCAAGATGTTCATATCCTTTCCTCCCTTAATGCTGCTCGAGCCACGCCGCGGGATCGAGCGCTTCCGTGCCGCGCCGGATCTCGAGGTAGACCTTGCCGCCGGCGCCGGAGCCGCCGGCCCGGGCGATGATCTCGCCCGGCCGTACCTCCGCGCCCTTGGCGATCAGGATCCGTCCCAAATCGCCGTAGATGCTGAAAAAATTGTTCCCATGATCGAGAATGAGGACCTGCCCGTAGGAGCGAAAGGGGCCCGCAAAGATGACGCGTCCCTTCTCGACGGGCGTCACCGGCGCCGCCGGCGCCGTGGCGAGGAGAATACCCTGATTGATCATCCACGTGCCCAACTCCTCGTTGCGCTGGCGGCCGAAAGCCCGGACCACCTGGCCTCGCGCCGGCCAAGGCAGGGAGTGCGGCGGCACCGACAACGACGCCGGCGCCTTTCGTCCGTGCCGACGGCGGCCGAAGCTGCGAATGAGCCGGGTGAGGGCGCGCGCGGAATCCTCCAACTCCTGGGCCCGGCGTACCGCCTTGGCGCGGCGCTCTTGGGCGTCGGCGATGGCGGCCTTGGTGGCCTGGATCTTTTGCTGGCCGTCCTGCTGCTGCCGCTTCGCGAGGCGGCTGCGGTCGAGCAGTTCGCGAGCGCGCCGGCGGGAAGCCTCCGCCGCCTGCCGCGCCTTGCGGCTGTAGCCCGTGAGCCGGCCCAGCATCTGGGCCTTCTCGACGGCGGCGGCGCGCCGGAGAGCATCGGCCCAAACGGCGCCCGTGCCGTAGGCGGGATTGTCGCTGTAGCGCGCGTCGGCGTAGAGGCGCACGTCGGCGTCCAGGGAGGAGCGCCAAAAGCCCGTCGCCTGACCCAAAGCCGAGAGCTTGCCGCGCAGTTCCGCGCGCCGGGCCTCCGCCGCGCGCAGGCTGCGCTCGAGGTCGCCCATGCGGCGGCGCGCCTGGACGTCGCGGTCCGAGAGCTTGGCCAAGTCCTGTCCCAAGGAATCCTCGAGCTTGCGGTATTGATCGATCTCGCGGCGGGTGGCCTCGAGCTGCTTTTGGACGCTGAGGAGCTGCCGCCGTTTGGAGGCAAGGCCGGCGGCGGAAGCCCCTGTCGCCCAGATGAGCAGCCCGGCGAGGGCTAGCGAAGCCCGCACAGGATCCAACCCGCCGCCGAGGCGGCCATGAGCAGGACGGCCTCGCGGCCGGGGGCGGGCCAGCCCCACCAAGGAGCGAATGCCCTCAAGGGAAGCGTCAGCAGCGCCGCGCCGCCGGCTCCGAGCGCCGCGCCCGCGCCC
>DAIDHI010000059.1 GCA_027452025.1 Elusimicrobiota bacterium
GCGGGCGCACCTGACCCAGGTCCAGTTGGCCAAGAAGGTCAAGACCGACCAGAAGGCGATCTGGCGCCTGGAGGCCGGCCGCCAGAACGCGACGGTCGACATGCTCTGGAAGATCGCGATGGCCACCAACAGCGACCTGAAACTGGACCTGGCCCCGCGCCGGGCCTGACTTCGTCTTAAACGCTCCCGAACGGTCCTCCGGTCGGCGTCTTCTTCTGGGTGCGCGGCAGCCAACAACCGATCTCTCACATCACCCAAATCCCAATTGGCTTCAGATCGCACCTGGGAACCAGGAATTTGATCTCGCATCATTTAGCAACTGGCCGCCGCCCTGGTATGCTGGAGGTTTTCAATGTCTCGACGTCGGCCTTTGCTCAGTGCATCAGTGATGCCGGATTCGATGATCAAGAGCGGAAAGAAATCGAAAGTCAGTTGAAGTAGTTTTGCAAGACCTAGAAAGGTTCTAAGAATTCCAATTGCAACCGACTCCAACCGGCAGTGGCCAAGCGTGCTAGTTTCCCGGCGGGGCGGCGCGATCCCGGACTACACCGCCGCGAGCCAGACCCCGATGAGCCGCGCCAGCCGCTGCGCGAGCATCCGATCCCGCTTATCCATGTTGGAGGGCACGACTCAGAACCTCCTGCCCCCCTTCTGAACGTAAGCTTGGAGGAACCACTCGACCTTCCCAATACACTTCTTCATCTCGCCGTCTTCGCCCAGTCCCGCTCGCGCGGGTGGAGGGTCACCGAAGCGTTACAGTCGCGCGATAGGCAGGCGTCCGCCGCCCTCCTAGAATAGCGCCATGCTCTTGAGCGCTTTCCAATCCGTGGTCTCCGCCTTTCAAGGCGGCAGTGAGCCCAAGTTCGCCGCGGCCGGCGTCGCCCTCGGCGCCGTCCTGGGGCTTCTGCCACCGGGCAACCTGATCGCCCTGGCCGTCCTGCTCGCGCTCTTCTTCCTGCGCGCCAATAAGAGCCTGGCGCTGCTCTGCGCCGTGGGCTTCAAGGCCATCGCCTGGGGCATCGACCCGTGGGCGCACCGGCTCGGTTTGGCCGTGCTGCTCTGGCATCCGCTCAAGCCCTTGTGGACCTGGATCTACAACCGCCCCGTGCTGCCCTGGACGCGCTTCAACAACACCGTCGTCATGGGCAATCTCGTCATCGGCATCGCGCTCTTCTTTCCCCTCTACTGCGGCTTCAAGGCCCTCGTGGGCGCCTATCGCGCGCGCTGGAAGGAAAAGGTGGACCAATGGCCCGTCATGCGCGCCGTCAAGGCGCTGGGCTGGTATCAGAAATACGAGCGCTGGCACGAGCGCTTCCGATGAGCTGGGTCAAGAAAGGAAGCGTAGCCGCCGCGCTCGCCGTCTGCGGGCTCATCGCCCTCGTTCTGTGGCTCTTCCTCGACTCGTTTCTGCGCTGGGCCTTCGTGCGCCTCGGCCAGGCCGCCGCGGGAGCCAAGGTCGATATCTCCCGGGTGCAAAGCCGCCTGCTTTCGGGACGCCTGGAGCTCGACCGAGTGGCCGTCGCCGACAAGCACGAGCCGATGAAGAACCTCTTCCAGTTCGACCGCGCCGTCTTCCAGATGTCTCCGGGCGCGCTCCTCGAGCGCAAGGCCGTGGTCAAGGACGCCGAGATAGACGGCATCCAGGTCGGCACGCGCAGGTCGACCAGCGGCGCCCTGCCGCGCTCCAAGCCCTCGCGCTTCGAGAAGGCGATCGAGGAGCAGCTGAGGCCCGTCAAGACGCGGGCGCTCTCGACGATCGGCCAGGTCAAGACGATCAAGACCCAGGTCTTGCCCCAAAACCTCGAGAGCCTCAAGGCGCTCGACGCCGTCCAGGCGCAGCTGAGCCGGATGGGCCGAAAGTCGGCCGAGCGGGCCGGCATCCCGAAGATCGAGCAGGACCTGCGGCAGATCCGGCGCCAGGTCTCCGCCCTCGAGGGCGGCGGCGCGGGCGACAAGGCCGCCGCGGCCGCGCGGCTGCAGGGACAGATCAAGACCACGCTCTCCGAGGTGCAGGCGGCGCACGCGCAAATCCAAGGCCAGTTCGCCTCCGTGCAGGACGGCTTTTCCCGCGCCGAGCAATTGCGCAAGCAGGACGTCTCCTCGCTGCTCACCCAGGCCGGCCTGCCCGCCCTCAATGCGCAGAGCCTGACGCGGCGGCTGCTCGGCGATCAGACCGCCAAGAGGCTCTCGACGGCGCTTTATTGGCTCAAGTGGCTGCGCGCCCACGAGCCGGTCTCGCAAAAGGCCAAGGCCAAGGTCTCCCCGCCGCGCCGCGAGGGCGTCGACATCGAGTTTCCCCAGCGCGGCACCTACCCGGGTTTTCTCATCGAGCGCCTGAGCCTGTCGGGGCGGCTGACGAGCCTCATCCAGGGACAGGACATGGACCTGGAGGGCGCCATCGTCGGCATCACCTCGAACCCGCCCCTTTACGGCAAGCCCACGCGGCTGTTTCTCAAGGGCGAGGTTCCCGGAGGCGCGTCCGTCCTAGGGCTCGAAGGCACCCTCGACGAGACCCACGAGCCGGCGTCGGCCATCCTGGCCTTTCACTACAGCGGCATCCCGCTGGCGGGATCGGCGCTCGGCGACTCGGAGCTCGGCGCCGACGTCAAGGCGGGCCTGGGCCGCGTCAACGGCAGCCTGCAGATCGACGGCGGGCAGTTGCGCGGCGCCATCACGATGCAGGCCGACGGCGTGGCGCTTTCGCCGCACACCGCCGCCCCCGGCCGCGCCGGCCAGTTCGCCCTGGCCGCCCTGCGCGGCGTGCGGCAGTTCGGGGCGCAGATCGGCATCTCGGGCACGGCGGAGCAGCCGCGGCTGACCATCGACTCGGACCTTGGAAAGTCCCTGGCCGGGGCACTGTCGCGAGGGCTTTCGGCGCAACTGGCCTCCCAGCGCCAAGCCGTCGAAGCCAAGGTGGACGCGCTCTACAACGCGAAGGCGGCCCCGCTGCGCGCGCAGACGTCGCGGCTGCAGGCCCAGCTCGACGCTCCCTTGAACAAAGCGCAAACCCAGCTCCAAGACGCCCTGCGCCGCAGCGCCTTCGAGTCGCTGCAAAAGCAGCTGCCCCTCAAGGGGCTGTTCCACTAGGCTACCAGGCGTCCACGCCGCGGCGAAGCAATCGCGCCAAGGTCAGCGTGCGCCCGCAGCGCCGGCGGGCGACGACGTCCATCGCGCCCGCAAAGCGCGCGAGGAAGGAGTCGGCGTCGACGCCCGGCCCGTGATGGATCTCCACCGCCAAGCGATCGACGGCGCGAAAAGCCTGCGGCGCGCAATGGCGGGCGATGTCGTGCTCGCAGCCTTCGCAGTCCATCTTGAGGAAATGGACGCGGCCCAGGCGGCGCAAAAGCGCGCCGAAGTCGATGGTCCGCACGCGATCTTGGCCGCTCGTCCACCGGCTCCAGGCCCAGGTCCGCGCTCCAAGGGCGAGCGAAACGTCCAAAAAGCGCCCCTCGCGCGCCGAGGAGCCGACCACGGCGCCCTCGAGCACGGCCGCGCCCGTGCCCGCGAGGTTGCCGCGCAACAGCGCGCAGTTTTCCGGGTGCGCCTCGCAGGCGACCAGGCGCGCCCGGGGGTTGACCTTGGCGGCGAAAGCCGAGAACGAGCCGATATGCGCTCCGACGTCGAGGATCAAGGGACGGGGCAATGAGGCGACGCGCGAGGCGAGCAGGCCGTAGTCGTCTCGCGCCACGGCTTCGCGCACCGCGTCGGCGTCTCGGGTCCCGGCGCGCACCTTGAGCGCCACGCCGCGCGCCCGCGCCAGCCGCAGCCTCATCGTTTAGAGCCCCGCCAGCGCGCCGGCCTTTTTGAGCACGGACAAGAACATCCCCCGCGTCAGGACGCCGGTGTTGGTGTTGCGCGGGCTGCAGTGGTAGGTGTCGAGCAGGCCCGGACCGCCCGGCAAGGGGTGCCAGGCGCCGTGCGCGAAGGGATGGGCCGAGAGGCGCTCGCCGCGATGGCGCAGATAGGCGTCGTGAGCGATCTTTCCGAGCGCGATGACGACGCGCGCACGACTGCGGGCAAGCTCCTCTTGCAGAAACGGCGCGCAGCGGCGCAGCTCCGCCGGCAGCGGCTTATCCTTGGGCGGAGCGCACTTGAGAGCGGCCGTGAGATAGATCCGGTCCGTCAAGCCCGCGGCCGCCAGCGCGTCGAAGAGGAAGTCTCCGGTCTTGTCGCCGGTGAACATCCGGCCCGTGCGGTTGGCGCCCGTGCGGCTGGGCGCCAGGCCGACCAGGGCGACGGGACTGCCCGGTTCGCCCAGGCCGGGCACCGGCTTGCAGTGCCAGCCGGGGTTGTCCGCGGCGATGCTTTCCAGGTAAGCGCGCAGGCGCGGGCAGCGCCCGCAGGCGAGGATGCGGCGCGCGAGGCTAGGGGACGATGAGCCAGACGCGGCCTTCATGGATATCCAGGCGGACGCTGCCTTGCGAGACGTTGCCCAGGCCCCGGCTGCCCTCGGCCAGGGCTTCGCGGCGCAGCCCGTAGCGCGCGCCGGAAAGCGTCACCAGCGCCCGCGGCGCGGCCAGCAGCGAAAAACGCCGGCCCTTCTTGAGCGGCACCCGCCGCCGGCCCGGGCCCAGGCAGACGCAGGTCCCGCGGTCGATGAAGGAGACCTCCAGGGCGCCGCTGACGCGAGCGGCGATGGCGGCGTTGACCAGGAAGTGGTCGGGGCCTCCGCCCCAGCCGCCGGCGACGTAGATCCTGCGGCAGCCCAGGCCGGCCGCGAACTCCAGGGCCTTCTCGAAGTCGGAGCGGTTCTCGTCGAAATCGCACCAGTAGACGGTCTTTTTGCCGCGAAAGCGGGGCAAGGGATGCGGCAGGGAATCCATGTCGCCGACGACGAAGTCGGCCTCCACGCCGGCGGCGCGCGCGTGCCGCACGCCCCCGTCGGCGCACACCACCCCGCGGCAGCGCCTGGCCGCCCGGCGCACGGCCGCGCGGTCGCCGAGCTCGCCGTTGAGCAGGACGAGGCAGGCCGCCTCGCTCACGACGGCCGCTCCGGCTGCAAGGTGACGTGGGAGAGGCTGAAGCGCTCCTCGAGCATCCGGCGGGCCTCCTAGAGCGCCTCGTGGGGATCGCGCCCGGGATCGAGCACGAGGTGACCGCTCATCGATTCGCTGCCCTGGGTCAGCGACCAAAGGTGGAGATCGTGCACCTCGCGCACGCCGGGCAGGGCGGCCAGAGCGGCGCGGATTTCCTCGATGTCGAGGTGCCGCGGCGCGCCCTCGAGCAGGATGTGCACGGAGTCGCGCAGGAGCCAATAAGAGGTCAGGATGATGCCGAGGCAGATGAACACGCTCGCGCAGGCGTCGGCCTGGTACCAGCGCGTCCGGATGATCACGGCGGCGGCGACGATGGCCGCGGCGGATCCCGCGGCGTCGGTAGCGACATGCAGAAACGCCCCGCGCAGGTTGATGTTGCTCTTGCTGCCCTGGTAAAGCAGCAGTCCCGACGTCGCGTTGGCCAGCAGCCCCACGGCGGCGATGCCCATCATCTCCCCGGCCGCGATCGGCGTGGGAAAGACGAAGCGCGACCAGGCCTCGCGGATGATGATGCCCGTGACGACCCACAGGCCCACGCCGTTGCCGAGCGCCGCCAGCACCTCCACGCGCTTGTAGCCGAACGTCCTCTTGGCATCCGGAGGCAGGCGGCTGGCGTAGGCCGCGAAAAGCGTCATGCCCAGGCCGAGGAGGTCGATCGCCATGTGCATGGCGTCGGCGATGAGCGCCAGGCTGCCCGTCCACCAGCCGCCCGCAAGCTCAACTAGGAAGAAGAGCGCGGTGATCGCGAAGGCGTAGACGACGGCCGACGGGGCGGCGTCCTTAGCGCTCTGGCTCACCGTTTTGAGCGCGGCCCTGGCGCGCGATCTCGTAGAGCAAGGCGGTGGCGGCGCAGGACGCGTTGAAGCTCTCGACGGCGCGGGCGGCCTGCGGCACGCTCACGATCTCGTCGCAAGCCTGCCGCACGATCGGCCGAAGGCCTCGGCCCTCCGAGCCGATGACGAGCACCAGAGGCCGGTTGAAGTCGAGGTCCCAGGCCGCGCGGCCGCCCATGTCGGCGCCGTAGACCCAGAAGCCCGCCTTCTTGCAGCGTTCCAGGGCCTGCGCGAGGTTGACCACGTGGAAGACGGGGACCTTTTGGATGGCGCCCGCCGAGGCCTGCACGGCCGCCGCCGTGACGGGCGCGGCGCGCCGCTCGGGAAGCACCAAGCCCCGCGCGCCGAGGTTGACGGCCGAGCGCGCGATCGCCCCGAGGTTGTGAGGGTCCTGGATCTGGTCGAGGGCCACGAGGATCATGCCTCGCTTGTCGGCCTCCTCCAGGTTCTCCAGGAAGCGCGGCAGGTCCTCGCCCGCGCCTTCCTCGACTTTCAAAGCCACCCCCTGATGCCGGCCTCCCTGAAGCGCCCGGTCGAGCTCGCGCCGGCTCATGAACTGGACGCGCACCCCGGCCGCTTTCGCGCAGCCGATGATCGCCTTGACCTGCGGGCTGTTGAGCTCGTGCTCCACCCACAGCTCCCGGGCCGACGCGGGCTTGGCGCGCAGGGTCTCCTCCACCGCGTGCGTGCCGCCGATCCAGCGCAGGCTCATAGCCTGCGAACCTTCTGGACGTCCTTGGTGTCCTCGACGAGCCAGCCCTTCTCGGCGAGGTCGCGCCTCAGCGAGTCGGAGAGCTGGAAGTCCTTGCTGCGCCGCGCCTGCGCGCGCCGGTCGAGCAGGGCCTGGACGTCGGCGGGCAGCGCGGCCGTCTCCCGCTCGAAGAGGCCGACGGCGAAGAGGTTCTCGGCGAGCTTTAGCAGCGCGCGCTTGGAGCCCGGCGGGACGTCGGCCTTGAGCGCTTCGTGCACGACGCCGAGAGCCTGCGGCACGTTCAAGTCGTCCTCCAGCGCCTCGCGCAGGGCTTGCACGTGCTCGGCGCAGGCCGGCTTGTCCGGGCCCTCGAGGCTCTCGGCCGCGTTTTTAAGCCGCCGCCTGGCCGCCTTGGCGGCCTCGAGCGTTTCCCAGGTGAAGTCGAGCTGCTTGCGGTAGTGGGCCGTCAGGCAATGATAGCGGTAATCGAGCGGGTCGAAGCCGCGGTCTTGCAGGTGCTTGACGGTGACGAAGCCCCCCTCCGACTTCGCCATCTTGGCGTTGTTCATGAGCAGGAACTCGCCGTGCAGCCAGAACTTCACGAAGGGCTTGCCCGTGGCGCCTTCGGACTGGGCGATCTCGTTGGAATGGTGGATCGGGATGTGGTCGACGCCCCCGCAGTGGATGTCGAAGCTCTCGCCGAGATACCGCATCGCCATGGCCGAGCACTCGATGTGCCAGCCCGGGAACCCGCGGCCCCAGGGCGAATCCCACTGCATTTGACGGACCACTCCCGGCGGAGAAAATTTCCATAACGCGAAATCCGTTGGATTGCGCTTTTCCCGGTTCATTTCGACGCGCGCGCCGGCCTTGAGCCCCTCGAGGTTCTGCTCGCCCATGAGGCGCCCGTAAGCCGGAAACTTCGACGTGTCGTAGTAGAGCCCGTCGGAGGTGCGGTAGACGAAGCCCCGCTCCTCAAGCCGCTTGACCAGGGCGATCTGCTCGGCGATGTGGTCGGTGGCGCGGCAGAGGACGTCGGGCGGGAGGATGTGAAGCTTGCGGCAGTCGTCGAGGAAGGCGTCGGTATAGAACCTGGCGATCTCCCAGGCGGTCTTTCCCTCGCGCGCCGCGCCGACCTCCATCTTGTCCTCGCCCTCGTCGGCTTGGCTGGTCAGATGCCCCACGTCCGTGATGTTCATCGCGTGGCGGACCGGAAAGCCCGCGAACTTGAGCGTGCGCTTCAAGACGTCCTCGAACACGTAGGTGCGGTAGTTGCCGACGTGGAGGTAATTGTAGACCGTGGGGCCGCAGGTGTAGAGGCGCACGGGGCCAGGAGCCAGCGGCCGCAGCGGCTCCTTTTTCCGTCCCAGCGTGTTGAAAAGAGTCACGTCCATGGCCGGTATTTTATGATATTCTCGGCGCGCGCTTCAGGGCCGGCCCCCCTTGACCTTCCGACGCCCGCACCTTATCCTTAAGCCATGCTCCGGTTCGCGGCCCTCGTCCTCGCGCTCGCGGCGTCCCGTTCGCACGCCTTGGCGCCGGGAGCCCATGCGCGCCTTTCCATCTGGATCGAGGAGCCCTCGCGCCCAGGGCCGGATTGGAACGGCAGGATTTCCCGCACCAGCGCGCGCCTGCGCTCGATTTTCGGCGGCTCCCTTAAAGAGCGCACGGCGGAGGAGGAGCGTGGCCCGGCCTACAGGCTCTTCTCGATCCGTCCGGGCGGCGCCCGGAGCGTTCCGCGGCCCGTCCTTCGAGATCTTTTCATGGAATTGCGCGCCCGCTGGGGCCGCTCCGTACACATCATCGTAGACGGGGATCCAGTCAATCCGGCGAGCCGCCCGTCGCGCTCCCGCGCCATCTTGGCCCTTCAAAAGGACCGCCCCAGCCTGTTCGATTTTCCCTCCACCGCGGCGCCAGGCAAGATGCTGCCGCCGGAAGCAAGAACGGGAGCGTTTTACGACGGCGGAGCTCGGGCCGCGCCGCTCCCGATCGCGGCCGGGTCCGCGGCGCAAGAAGCGCCTCTGGGCTGGCGCGCGCAAAACGCGGCCCTCCGCCAACCCTCTGGCCACAGTCAGCCGGCGCTTCCGCCGGATCCCGCCATCCAGGAAAGCGCATCCGCCCAGCCCGCGTCCTCCATCAGCATCGATTGGGCCGAAGCGCGGCGGCTCGCCCGTTCAGCCGCCGCGGACGCGACCGGCTTCGCGGGCCGCTGCTACCGCGGCGTCTACGAGGCCATCGCCCGGGCTTACCTGCTGACAGCAGCGCAGCTCCGCGGCATCCGGTGGCGCTTCGCCTACGAATTCGCCACCTCCGTCAACGCGAACCCGGAACTCTTCAAGAGCCGGCTGCGCCGACTGCCTCCTGCCGAGGTGCGTCACGACGCGCAGGAAGGACGGCTGCCCGTCGGAGCCATCGTCGTCTACGGCCGCGCCGGGGACGCCATCTGCCGCCGGGGCGGGCCCGAGGGCGGCGTTTGCGGATTCAGCTACGACTGCGGGCACATCGAGATCGTCACACGCGGCCACGTCCGCGGGAGCTACGCCCGGGATCCGATTCAGGCCTGCAGCGACGGCTGCCGGACCGTTCCCGAGACGGGATTGGGAAGCTTGGCGTGCATCGCGGACAACGCGCCGCGGGGAAGGGTCAACGTCTATGTGCCGGTCGGACGGCGCTAAGCCTTGGGTGCGACGGAAGATTCCGGCATCAGCAGCGTCGCCACGGCGTAGCAGGCCAAGGCCTCGCCGCGGCCGACCGACTCCAGGCCCTCGTGGCTCTTGGCCTTGACGTTGACGCGCTCGCGCGGCACGCCAAAAATGGCGGCGATGGACTCCCGGAAGCGCTCATAATGAGGCGAGAGCTTGGGCTCCTGCGCGACCAGCGTGACGTCGAGGTGGGCCAGGACGCCGCCCGCAGTGATGAGCTTGGCCATGACCGCGGCCACGATGTCCTTGCTGGGAATGTTCTTGATCTTCGGGTTCTCGGAAGGAAACATGAGCCCGATGTCGCCCGAGCCCAGCGCGCCTAAAATCGCGTCGGCCGCTGCATGCAGAGCCGCGTCGCCGTCCGAGTGGCCCAGTAGCCCCTTGGGGTAATCGAGCTTGACGCCGGCCAGCCACAAATCGCGGCCCGGCGCGAAACGGTGGATGTCGAAGCCGAACCCGACGGCGGTGCGGCGGCGGCCGCCCTGCCTCTCTTCTAGAAGCGCTTCGGCCATGACCAAGTCCTCCGGCGTTGTAATTTTGAAATTTTCATAACTCGACGGCACGATTTTGACCTTTTTCCCGGCCTTCTCCACGAGCTGGCTTTCGTCCGTGGCGTCCTTAAGCGCCGGAAACTTGGCCAGAGCCTCCTCCAATATCTCCCGGCGGTAGCCCTGCGGCGTCTGCGCGGCCCAATAGCTCGAACGCACCGGCGTCTGGGAGACCCAAAGCTGCTTGTTGGTCACTTTCTTCAAGGTGTCTTTCACGGGTACGGCCGCGACCGCGGCGCCCGACTCATAGGCCTCCTGCAGCACCGCGCGCACCACCTCCACATTCACCAGAGGGCGGGCCCCGTCGTGCACGGCAACCACGTCGCAATCCTCACCAACGAATGCGAATCCCCGGCGCACGGAATCAAGCCGCGTTTTGCCGCCCTCGATGACCTGCACGCGAGGAGAGGAAAGCCTGGCGCCGTGCTCCTTGACGTGCTCGGCGCTCAAAACCAGAACAATTTTTTCAATTTCCTCCAGGCCGAGGAACGCCTTCAAAGACCACTCCACCACGGTCCTTCCTCCCAAAGGCAGGAACTGCTTGGGCCGGCCCATGCGCGTGCCCGCGCCGGCCGCAACCACAACGGCCGCGGCCTTAAGCGGCGGCCGGTCCCCCGCCGCCTCCGGGCTCAAGCCCGCTCTCCCCGCGACTTGCCGAAAATCATACGCCCCGCCGAGGTCTGCAGGATGGAGGTCACGGCGATGTCGATGCGCTTACCGATCCAGCGCCGTCCGTCATCGACCACGACCATGGTTCCATCATCGAGATAGCCCACGCCCTGATCCTTTTCCTTGCCGTCTTTCATGACGAAAATCGGCATGGACTCGCCCGGCAGAACCACGGGCTTGAGCGCAGTGCTCAGGTCGTTGACGTTGAGGCAGACGACGCCCTCAAGCATGGCGGCCTTGTTGAGGTTGAAGTCCGTGGTCACGAGCTTGGCCCCCAAATCCCGGGCCAGCCTCACCAGCTTGGCGTCAATGTCGGGAGCGTCGGGGTCGCGGTCCATGATCTTGACCGGCACTTCGCCGTTTTCCTGCAGCCGCGCCAAGATGTCCAGGCCCCGACGGCCGCGCGCGCGCTTAAAGGCGTCCTCCGAGTCCGCCAGAACCTGCAGATCGTGGAGCACGAAGCGCGGCACGATGAGCGAGCCCGAGAGAAAATGAGTGTCGCACACATCAACGATGCGGCCGTCGATGATGGAGCCGGCGTCCAATATCTTCATATCCGCGCCGCGGCGGCGCCCCATCTTGGCCAAGTCCTTGTCGAGCTGGTCGAACTCGGGGAACTTCTTGACCGCGACCACGGCGCCCAACGCCCCCAAGGCGAAATAACGCAGCAGCGAGTACTTGTCCCAGGCGGCATAGAGCGCGTCGTTGCCGATTTGAAAGACGATGTAGTCAAGGAGCTTGGCCATAATGATGCCCAGGGCTCCTCCAAGCATGGCGGAAATCATCGTCAGAAGGTTTAAGTCCTCAATGAGGATCTCGGCCCCCACGATGACCACTCCCACGGCCAGCCCCACGGCCGCGCCCACGGGAGTGCGGGAGATCTGAAAATAGACGATGGCGGGCGAGGCCGCGATGACGAAAATACGGAAAAGCCAAATCATCATGAGAGAGGCTCCTTTATGTCTTGGAAGAATAGTCCGGCGGCCTCGGCCAAGCCGGCCGCGCCCGAAACCGCGAGTCCCGGTAGACGCGAGACGTCCCTAGCCGCGCGCGCGCTGAGCACAGCGCGGGAAAACCCGGCCTTGGCCGCCTCGCGCAGGCGGTTTTCCGTCTGCGGCACGCGGCCCACGCCGCCCAACAGGCTCACCTCGCCTAAAAACACCGCGTCCTCGGGGAGCGGCGCTTCGCGCAAGGAACTGGCCACCGCAAGACAGACGGCCAAATCGAGAGCCGGATCCTTGACCCTCAATCCGCCGGCCAAGCTGACGTAGACGTCCCGGGAGTCGAGCCGGAGCTTAAGGTGTTTCTCCAGCGCCGCCAAGAGGACCAGGACGCGGTTGAGGTCAATTCCAGTGGCCGTGCGCCGCGGCAGAGGATAGCGCGTAGGCACCGCGAGAGCTTGGACTTCGACCAGAACGGGGCGCGATCCTTCCATGGTGATGGAGACGGCGCGCCCGGGCCGCGGGCCCGCGTCTTTGGAGTCGGCCATGAAGAAGGCCGAAGGATTGGGCACCTCGCGTAATCCGCGTTCGGTCATCTCGAAAATGCCGGCCTCATCGGTCGGGCCGAAACGGTTCTTGACCGCGCGCAGCACCCGCAGAAGCTCGTGGCGCTCGGCGTCAAAATAAAAAACGGAGTCGACCACGTGCTCCAAAACCCTGGGACCGGCCAGGGTTCCGTCCTTGGTTACGTGGCCTAGCACGAAAGCCGCCGCCCCGGAACTCTTGGCCGTCCGCACAATCTCCATGGCGCATTCGCGCACCTGGCCAACCGAACCCGGCGTGGAGGCCAAATCCGGGTGGGAAAGGGTCTGGATGGAGTCGATAACGACCCCCCAGGGCTTGTGTTCATCCATGGCGCGCAGAATCTTGGACAAATCCGTCTCGGCCATAAGATAAAGGGACTGCGCCGCAGCCCCGATGCGCTTGGCCCGTGAAGAAACCTGCAGCGGGGACTCTTCGCCGGAGACGTAGAGAATCTTGCGCCCCGGCGCGGCCAGAGCGGCCGCGGCCTGGAGCATCAGCGTGGACTTGCCGATGCCGGGAGGCCCGGCGACGAGGCTGACCTGCCCGGGCACGACGCCGCCGCCCAAAAGCCGGTCGAGCTCGGCGATGCCCGTAGGCGTGCGAACCTCTGTTTCGTCGCGGACCTCGGCAAGCGCCGAGACCGCCGCGACCGCCGAGGAGGCGCCTTCAGCGAGCGTCCGGCGGACGGCCTTGGCGGGGGAAGCCTCCACAACCTCCTCGACCATGGTGTTCCAGGCCGAGCAGGATGGGCACTGGCCCATACCCTTGGGGTCCGAGTAGCCGCACTCCTGGCAGCGATAAATGGATTTGAGTCTTGCCATGGCCTGGCATTCCTAGGGCGTGCCGCTCGGCTCGCCGACCTTGCTGCGACCCTTCATGCCGGAGGCTCCGGTGATGGCCAGGCCAAAGAGAGACGCGATGTCCCGGTCCTCGAAGCTGACGTGCAGCCAGGTCTCGAAGGTCTTGACCGTCTGCAGATCGTCGACGCGCGCGCCGATCCAAAAATATTTCTGCACTCGGGCCAGAGCTCCCACGTCATACTCGGGGTGGTCGAAGTGGCGCCCGTTGATGACGATGTTCCGCCCAAAATTATAGCCCTGCGCGAAGACCGAGAACCTCTTCCCGAGGGAATCTTTGTAGAACGGCGTCACGTTTAGGCGCGCGCCGCCCGCGGAGCGGATGGAGCCGAAGGCGATGTCGAAGGGACCCTTGGTGAAGCCCAAAAGCGCGTCGACGGTGTTCAACTTCTCATAATCGCCGCTGATGGGAGCGTTGGACGGGCTGCCGATGTTCTCGGCGCCGATGTAGTAGTAGCGGCCGTCGCGAGGCTCGATCTTGAGCCCCAGGTCAGAGTGCGAGGCGCCCAGGGCCGAGGCATAGCGCCAATCGTAGTTCCAATAGACCCGGAACTGGTTGATGCGGCTGATGACGTCGTTGACGTTCGCGGCGGCCTTCTGGACGGAGTCAAGCGTATTGGTGACGTCCGCCTTGACCTTGGGATCGTGCAGAAGCGCGCCCACCGCACCCTTGTTGGAATTGAGGCTGGCCATGACGTCGTTGGTCTGGGCCAAAAGCGTGTCCATTTTGGCTGTGATGTCGTCGGCGCGCGCCATGGCCTTGTCCAGGTGCGGCTTGTCGGTGGCGACGAGATCGTCGAGGTTCGCGGTCAAGTCCCGCACGTTGGCCACGGTGTCGCGCAGGTTGCCGATCAAGGTGCGGCCATCGGGGCCCTTGGCGTCCAGTTCCGAAATGAGGGATTTGACGCCCGACAAGGCGTCGGTCAACTGCTTCTCGATGGAGAGCGGGCTCATGCCCTTGACCTCGGCGCCTGCGGGCAGGATGCCGGCGTCCGGGTGCCCCTGATCAATTTGCAGGTATTTGGACCCTATGACGCCGGTCGAGCCGACCTCGAATTGGGCGTCCTTGTAAACCGGGATGCCCCGACGGATGGAAGCCGTGACCCGCGCCACGCCGCCCTCGAGTTTGATATCGGAGACCTGCCCCACCTCGACGCCCGCGAGCTTGACGGGGGAATTTTTGCTCAAGTCCGCAACGTCGCTGAAGTCCACATAGATCGGATAACGCCGCTGGAAGGTGTAGTCGCCCAGCAAAAAGACCGCCGTGGCGAAGCACACGGCCCCGATGAGCAAAAACGCGCCGACCTTGGCTTCGGTGGAGAGCACCGCCTAGGCGCCCTCCGCGGCGTCGGGCTCGTAATCCTTGAGCTTCATCTTGATGGGACCCTGGGAAAGACCGTTGACGAACTGGTGGATGCGCGGGTCGGCGCTCGTCTTGAAATCATTCGGAGAGCCCTGGCCCAGGACGCGGCCCTCGTGGAGCATGGCGATGCGACTGGCAATCTTGTAGGCCGACTTCATGTCATGGGTCACCACGATGGATGTTACCTTGAGCTGTTTCTGGAGATCCAGGATTAGGTCGTTGATCACATCGGACATGATGGGATCAAGACCCGTCGTCGGCTCATCATACAAAATATAGGAGGGCTCCGCGGCGATGGCGCGCGCCAAGGCCACGCGCTTTTTCATTCCGCCGGAAAGCTCCGCAGGCCTAAAATCCTCGATGTCCTTCAAGCCGACCATGGCGAGCTTCTCCCGGGCCAGGCGCCGGTAGCGCGCGGGCGAGATGTCGGTCAAGTAGCGCAGGCCGAAGGTCACGTTTTCCCAAATCGTCATGGAGTCGAAAAGCGCGCCCTCCTGGAAGAGATAGCCGAAGCGCCGGCGATAGTCGGCCACCTCTGCCTCATTGCGGCACTTGGCGATGTCCCGGCCGTCAACGGTGACGGAGCCTCCGTCGGGGTGTAAAAGCCCCACGACGCACTTGAGGAGGGTGCTCTTTCCGCAGCCTGAGCCTCCGATGATGACCAGCGTCTCTCCGGTCGCGACGGAAATGTCCACGCCGCGCAGGATGGTGCGCGACCCGAAGCGCTTGACCACACCCCTGGCCTCGATCATGTGATGCCCAGGGCCACCAGGACTGCCGTGGCCAGGTAATCGAGAACGAAAATCGCCACCATGCTCAGAACCACGGCCTGAGTGGTGGACTTGCCCACGCCCTCTGCCCCGCCGCGCGCGGTGACGCCCTTGTAGCAGCAGATCAAGGACACGGCCACGGCAAAAACGTAAGCTTTGATATAGCCGTGCATGAAGTGCCGCACCCGCATGGTGTCGACGATGTCGTGCCAGAAGACGGAGGGCGGAATCTGGTATTTGACCTTGGCGACGAGGTAGCCGCCCAGGATGCCGGAGAAATCCGAAATGACGACCAAAAAGGGCAACACCAGGATGAAGGCCAGCACGCGCGGGATGACGAGGTAGCGCACGGGGTCCGTGCCCAGAGTGTAGAGGGCGTCGATTTGCTCGGTGACTTTCATGGTGCCCAGTTCCGCCGCGATGGCCGCGCCAGCGCGGCCGGCCACGACCAGGGCCGTCATGACCGGCGAGAGCTCCATCACGATGGCGAAGCCTACCAGCATGCCCACGAACAGCGGCTGGTTGAAAAAATGCTCCGTGGAGGCTCCGCCCTGCAGCGCCAGGACCATGCCGGTAAAGAAAGTGGTCATAAGCGTAACCGGCAGGGAGTCCGCCCCGATGCGCGCGCACTGAATAAGCGTCTGACGCCATTCAATTTTAGACTTGAACATCCAGCGCACGGTGGATTGGACCAAAAGCGCGAACTGCCCGGCCGACTCCATGACGCCCAGCGCCGCGCCGCCCAAGGCGGACAACCACATTTCGATCATGAGAGATATATCCTCGGCACCCGCGCCGTCAGGCCGCAGGGAATTTCATAGGCAATGGCGCCCGCCAGCGCGGCCGCGGAGGGGATGGAAATCTCCTGGGCGCCCTGGCGCCCGAACAGGACGGCCTCGTCGCCCACGCGCGCGCCGAGAACCCGCGTTACGTCCACCGTCGCCATGTCCATCGAGATTTTCCCCACCACGGGACAGTGGCGGCCGCGCACCAGGACGCCGCCCTTGTTGGAGAGCGCGCGCAAGAATCCGTCGGCATAGCCGACGGGCAAAGTCGCCAGGCGCGAGCGCCTCTTCGTGCGGTAGGAAGCGCCGTAGCCGACAGCCGTTCCCTTGGGCACGGTCTTCATGAACACGACGCGGGTCTTGAGCGTCAAGACGGGCTCGAAACCGGGGTAAAGGCCGTAGACGGCCAGGCCCGGGCGCGCCATGTCCCAGCGGCTCTCGGGATAGCGCAAGGCCGCGGACGAGGCGGCGGCGTGGCGCAGCAGCGGGCGGCAAGCGCGGGCCGAGACGGCCGAGACGGCGCGGGAAAATTCGGCCAACTGCCGCCGCGTGTAGGAGGGGCTTTCCTCGGAGCAGGATAAATGCGTGTAGAGGCCGCCGAGGGCGCCGGGGCAAGCACGCTCCAGGTGCTCGGCAGCCTGCGCCGCGGCGGGCGGCCGCATGCCGATGCGGCCCATGCCGGTCTCGATTTTCAAGTGGCAGGAAATGCGCCGGCCCCGCCGCCGCGCGACTTTTGCAAGGCTCCTGGCGGCCGAGAGGCTTGCGACCGTGGCGGTCATGCCGTAGCGCGCAGCGACCGCGAAACTCTCGAAGGGATAGAGACTGCCCAGAACCAGAATCGGCAGGCGCACGCCTTTTTCCCGCAGGGCGGCCCCCTCATCGACGGAAGAGACGCCCAGCCAGTCGCATAGGCCGCTAGCTTGGGCCGCGCCCGCGCATGCCGCGGCGCCGTGCCCGTAGGCGTCGGCCTTGACCACGAACAGGGTTTTGACGCCCGCGCCCATGCGGGCGCGGAAGGCGCGCAGGTTACGGCGCAAGGCTCGGAGATCGACTTCGGCCCACGTGGGACGCAGTCCCGGATGCGCGCGCACGATTCCTCCTTGTGTCCGGAAGCCGGGCGTGAAGCCCGCGTCCGGAGATCTCTTAGACGGCCTCGGAAACGCCCACCGCCTCCGGCTCGCTTTCGGCCGGGTTCTCAAAACGGGTGTAGTCGCGGAAAAACCGGACCTCCGCCGTACCCGTGGGTCCCTGGCGGTGCTTGGCGACGATGATTTCGGCCTTGGTCTCGTCGATGCTCGGGTCGTCCCGCTTGTAGTAGGACTCCCGGTAGATGAAGGCGACTAGGTCCGCGTCCTGCTCTAGGGCGCCGCTTTCGCGCAGGTCCGAAAGCTGGGGGCGGCCGTCCGAGCGGCCCTTGTCCTCCGGGCGGCGCGAAAGCTGCGAGAGCGCGATCACCGGGACGTTCAAGTCGCGCGCCAAGAACTTCAGGCCGCGGGAAATCTCGGAGACCTCCTGCTGCCGGCTCTCGCTCCTAAAGGACGAGCCGCGCATGAGCTGGAGGTAGTCGATGACGATGAGGCCCAGCTCCCGGCCCTGGCGCCGCCAGTCGACGGCGTTCTGCCGGGCGATGGAGCGCACCGCCGTGACCGAGAGGCCGGGCATGTCCACGATGCGAAGGGGCGCGTCGGAAAACTTGGCCGCGGCGCTGGTCAGCGCCGTCCAGCGGTCGCGCGCCAAAAAACCCGTGCGCAGATCCTGCAGGTTGATGCGCGCGTCGGAGGCGATGAGCCGCAGCATCAGGGCCGCCCCGCTCATTTCCATCGAGAAAAAAAGCGTGGGCACGGGGTTTTTGGGATGCAGGGCGGCGTTGGCCGCGATGTTCAAGGCCAGCGCGGTCTTTCCCTGGCTGGGCCGAGCCGCCAAAAGAATCAGGTCGGATTTCTGGAATCCCGCGGTGACGCGGTCCAAGTTGGCGATGCCGGAGGGCACGCCGATGACCCGTTCGCGCCGCTTGACGGCGGCTTCGATCTGCTCGATGGCCTCGTGAGCAAGAGCCTTGACGTCCAAGACCCCGCGCAGAACCTGCTTCTCGGCGACTTTCAAGACGCTGGCCTGAGCCTCGTCAAGAAGCTCGGAAGGCTCCTTGGCTTCTTGATAGCAGGCCGTGACCACGTTGGTAGCCGTGGCGATGAGCTCGCGCAAAATAGCCTTGTCGCGCACCAGGCGCGCATAGTGCTCCACGTGAGCGGCCGTGGCCACGCGGTTGACCAAATCGGTCAGAAGCTCCATGCCGCCGACGTCGTCCAACGCCTTCTGGCGCCGCAGCTCCTCACCGACCGTGACCACGTCCACGGCCTCGTTTCGCTCGTAAAGGGAGCGGGCGGCGGCGTAGATGCGCCGGTGGGAGTCCTGGTAAAAATCCCTGTCTTCGATGATGTCCAGGGCTTTTTCCACCGCGTCCTTGGACAGAAGCATCGCTCCCAGGACGGCCTTTTCGGCCTCCAGGGCCTGCGGCGGAATCTGGACGGAAGCGGGCATGGGCAAAACGGGGACGCGCGGACGGGGCGGCGCGGCTTTACTGCCGGGCTGCGACCGTGACTTTGACCTTGGCGCCGACGTCGGGCAAGAGGCGTACATCCACCTCATGATCGCCCAAAGTCTTGATCGGCGAGTCCAAGATCACGGCGTTCTTGTCGACCGTATAACCGCAGGTCTTGAGGCTCTTAACGATGTCGGTCTTGCCAACCGATCCGAAGAGCTTGCCCTCGGCGCCCGAGGGGCGCGCGAAAGACAGGGAAACGCCGGAAATTTTTGCGGCCAAGGCCTTGGCCTCTTCCGTCCGCGCCTGGGCCTTCTTGGCGCGGCGCTCGCGGCTGGATTCCCAGGCCCGCATGGCCGAGGCGTCGGCCGCGGCGGCAAGGCGGCGTGGAATGAGATAGTTGCGGGCGAAGCCGTCCGAGACCTGCTTGACGTCTCCGGAACGCCCGAGAGTGGGCACGTCGGAACGTAAAATCACCTTCATGGGAGCTTCTCCTGGCTCAGTTCGAGGTGTAGGGAAGCAGGGACAGGTTGCGGGCCCTCTTGATGGCCTGGGTCAATCCCCGCTGATGCTTGGCGCAATTGCCTGTGGTGCGTCCGGAAATAATTTTCCCCGTTTCGCTCAAGAACGAACGAAGAAGCGGGATCTGTTTGAAATCAACGTCCCTGATTTTTTCTGCGCAAAAACGGCACACCTTGCGCCGTTTGACGAAAGGGCGACGCCCCTCCGTCCGGCGCGGCGGCCGCGCTGCGGCCGCCGCAGACGATAGAGCTGCCGCAGCAGTAGGTGCGGCGGGCGCGGGAATTTCTGCTGTTTTCTGCGTTTCGGATGAAGACATTAAAAGGGAACCTCCTCAATTTCGGCGCCTCCGGCGGACTCCTCCGGCTCGGCGCCCTGCGGCGTCGCGACTGCGGCGGTCCCGGGCGCGGAGGAATCCCTCTCCTCGGCCGCCAGGAACTGCACGCGCCGCGCCTCCACCTCAAGCACCGTACGCTTGCCGCCGGTCTTTTTGTCCTCGAAGTCGCGGCTACGCAACCGCCCCTCGATGTGAACCGGGCTGCCCTTGCGCAACTTATCCTTACAGCGTTGAGCCGCCTCACGCCAGACCACGACGGGCACGTAGGTCGTCTGCTGTTTCCACTCGCCGCTGGCCTTATCCTTATAATTTTGATTGACCGCGACGGAGAAAAAACACTTGGCCGTGCCCTGCTGGGTGAAGAAAATGTCCGGATCGCGAGTCAGACGCCCAGTCAGCATGACCTGGTTCTGTTCGGGCAGGCGCACGCCGCTCATGAGGCGGACGGCGCCGGAGCCACCGCGGGAGCGGCCTTAGCCTGCTTCTCCTGCAGGGCGCGCTCGACGGCGAGCATGGTCATCTGCCGCATGATGGCCGCGTCAAGGGAAAAATCATGGGCGAGCTTCTTAATCAGCGCCGGCGCGGCCTTGTACTTCAGGTACAAATAAACGCCGTCGCGGGCCTTGCCGATGGGGTGGACCAGCTTGCGCCGCCCCCACACCTCATGACCGATGATCTCGCCGCCAGCCTTGGCGAGCGCGCCTCGGGTTTTCTCCATCCACTCGGCGGCTTCCGCGTCGGAAAGCGCAGGTTTTAAAATTACGACGGTTTCGTAAAGGCCCATAGATTTTTCATAATATAGCAAATGGTTCCCCTGTTGGCAAGCTCAAAATCACGGGCGCGCAAAACGCTGGCGGCCGCGGCGCTCTTTGCTCTCGCCATCTGGCCCGCGCCCCGAGCCTCCGCCGAATCCTTCGACTCCCTGGCCGCCAAGGGCCGCCGGGACTTGGCGCTGGGGCGGCGAAGTTTGGCGCTGGCGGAGTTTTCCCGCGCGCTGACCCTTTGGAGCCCCGCCGACGGGATCGCTTCCCGCGCGCGCGCCCTCTCGGACAAGGCCTCGCTGGAAGACCAGATCGGAGAGTTTGACGCCGCTCTTCGCGACCTTTTGGCCGCCTCCCGGCTCAACAGCAAGCGCTCCGCCTATTTTTACCGGGCGGGCATGATCTATATGGAAGAGGCGCGCTACTCCCAAGCCATCGGGGAATTCTACAAGGCCGTCGCGCTTAACCTCAACGACAAGGACGCCTTTTACGCGCGCGGACGGGCTTATGAACACGAGGGCAACCGCAGGTTCGCCCAACAGGACTACCGCGCGGCCTGCCGCCTGGGCTCGCGACCGGCATGCGACGCGCTCGATGCCGGGGCTTCCCCGCAGCGCCGCAAAAAAACGGCCGCAGAAGCCTTTGCGCGCTGCCGCGCTTCGCTCAAGGCCTGCGTCTACGCCGGGGCAAGCTTCAGCCAGTGCGTCAAGCGCGCCAAACCGTGCGCGCCAGATCTGAGCGGAACGTGCTGTCCGCAAGCCTGCCTATCGCGATTCTGGGCCCTGCTCCAATCACGCAGTGAAGCCGCGTCGTATTACGCGGTCTTTGGAGCGGCGCGGCCAGCCTGCGCCGGAACCCCTTAACGCCGCCTGCAAATCAGCGAAAATGCTACAATGGCTTGCCGCTTTAGGGCAGTTAGCTCAGCGGTAGAGCACTGTCCTCACACGCCGACCCGG